>CAMDWA010000154.1 GCA_945877855.1 Thermoflexus hugenholtzii JAD2
GATAACGCCCCCGGGCCGCTGGTGGGTATGGGCCGCACGGTGACATGGACATACATTGTGACCAACACCGGCAGTGTGACACTGACGAGTGTGAGCTTGGTCGATGACCAACTGGGCGCGGTAAGCTGCCCATCCACGACACTAAACCCGCAAACGACCATGACGTGTGTGGTGGCGGGTGTGGCGATTGCTGGGCAATATGTAAACGTGGCGACGGTGACGGGTGCGCCGCCGAGTGGCTTGGGCTTGCCCACCACAATTACGGCGACCAACCCAAGCCATTATTTTGGCGTGAACCCAAGCATGGCGCTAACCAAGCTGACGAATGGGGTATACACGACGAGTGGCACGGGGCCAGTGCTGAGCATTGGCGCGGCGGTGACGTGGACGTATGTGGTGACGAACACCGGTAATGTGAGCTTGACCAACATCGCCTTGAGCGACGACCGCGAAGGCGCGATAACCTGCCCACAAAACAGCCTAAATGTCGGCGCGAGCATGACCTGTGTGCGCACCGGCACGGTGATTACAGGGCAATATATCAATAATGCCACCATCAGCGCCAGCAACTCCCTGTCAAACAGCGGCAATATCACCCCGACGGTGACAGTGACAAGCGCCAGCCGTTATTTGGGCATAAATGCAGCTATTCAGGTGATTAAATTTACAAATGGGGCGGGTGACGTGCCACAAGATGCGGATGGTATGCCGGGGCCTTTGATTGGCGCAGGCCGAGCGGTGACGTGGACATATTGGGTGACCAATACCGGCACGATCACATTGAGCAATATTGTTTTGTCGGATGACCAAGTGGGGACGGTAAACTGCCCAGCCAATAGCCTTGCGCCAAGCGCTAGTATGGTGTGTGTGGCGACGGGTGTAGCGATTGCGGGGCAATATACCAATACGGCAACAGTTTCAGGTGCAACACCGGCTGGGTTGGGAGCTGTATTTATCGCGACAGCAAGTAACCCTAGCCACTATTTTGGGGTTGACCCACGTTTTGTCGTCACAAAACTTACCAATGGGGTTAGCGCTCAAAGCGGCAGTGGGCCATTGATTGGGGCTGGGGCATTGGTTACATGGACTTATATCGTAACCAATACCGGAAATGTGACCTTGACCAATATTGCCTTGAATGATGATCGTGTTGGGGTGATTACATGCCCCAGCGCGGTGTTGGCGATAGCCAGTGTAATGACCTGCTCGGCAACGGGTGTGGCGGTGACAGGCCAATATGTAAACAACGTCTTTGTGACGGCAACGCATCCATTCACTAACGCAGGTAACATTACCCCCACCGTAACGATGACCGATAGCAGCCGTTATTTTGGGGTAAACCCCAGTGTGACGATAGTGAAATTGACGAATGGGCCAGCGTCACCGCCAGCCGATGCAGATGTCGTGCCCGGGCCAACCATTACGGCGGGTCTGCCTGTAACATGGACATATCGAATTACGAATACGGGCAATGTGACTTTGACAAACTTGAGTGTAGGTGACAATCGTGAAGGTGTGATTACGCCTACGCTATGCACGCCATCACTGGTGGGGTTGCAATTGGCCCCGGGCGCGGGTGTGGTGTGTAATTTGGTGGGTGTGGCACGGGCTGGGCAATATAGCAATACCGGCATGGTGACAGCGACAAATGCCATGAGCAATAACGGGCAAATCACCCCGACGGTTACAGCCAATAACTTGAGCCATTATTTGGGAGTACAACCCCCTGCCGATAACTCGGCAATAGCTGGGCTGGGTGATTATGTATGGGTTGATGTGAACCATAACGGGGTGCAAGATGCTGATGAAGTGGGGTTGGGTGATGTGATTGTGCGCTTGCGAAATGCCGATACCAATGCCGAATTGGCAGTAACACGCACCAATGCCAGTGGCTATTACTCATTTACCAATTTAAATGCGGGGCGTTATGTGGTGCAGTTTGTGTTGCCAGACGGTTACAGCTTTACATTGCAAGGGGCCAGTAATACCGCGACCAATAGCGATGCCAATACGGTAACGGGATTGACCGCCGTATATACCTTAACCACTGGGCAATACATCCCCACCATCGATGCGGGGGTTTGGCAACCGATGACGATTGGCAACTATGTATGGCATGATGCCAATAACGACAGCGCCGTCAATGCCAATGAGTTGGGCTTCCGCAATGTGCTGTTAGAGTTGTATGAAGATACAAATAAAGATGGCATGTTTGAATTGGGCACTGACCGCATGTTGTTATCGACCCAAACCGATAATAACGGGCGTTATCAATTCACCAATTTGGTGCCCGGCTCATATTTTGTGATCTTGCCTGCGGCCAACTTTGTAGCTGGTGCAAACTTAGCTTCGCTTTACCCAAGCACGGCGGCGGTGAGCAGCAGCAGCAACCAAGATAGCCGTAATCATGGTGTTGCGGTTGGGGTGTTGGGTAATGATGGTTACGTAGTGGCGACTGTCATCACGTTGGTTAATAACCAGTTGCCAACCACGGATGGCGACACCAATACAAACACCAATATGAGCATCGATTTTGGGCTAAATGACCAAAACCCAACCGCCGTGAGCTTGATGGCTTTCCATTCACAACGACAGGCCAGCGGGCGTATCGATGTGAGTTGGGTGACTGGACAAGAAGTTGACACCTATGGGTTTGTGCTTTATCGCAGCGAAGGCATGGCGACATCGACCACCATGCCCGCCAATGCGGTAAAGGTGACAGATCAGATTATTTTGGGCAAGGGGCGTGGGCAAGGGGGCGCTAGCTATGAATGGGCAGATTACAGCGCTCAACTAGGTAAGACCTATACCTATTGGTTGATTGAGATTGAAACCAGTGGCAACGAGAATCATTATGGGTCGGCTGCCCCTTCGTTTAAAGGCGGCTCACGGGTGCTACTGCCGTTATTGATGATGAATAAACGCTAGGGTTATTTATTGCGATAGAGATACAGCATTAAAACAGATTTATGCCAAAATCATTATCGCGCCGTAGGCATAGCTTACGGCGCGATAATGATTTTGGCGTTTTTTTAGTTCTCATCTTTATTTTTCAGCCGATTTTCACATACAATCAGCACCCTATGCTTAGAAAATCAGCGTTTTTCTCATGGGGGGGGCTGGTGGCTGTGATGTTGACCGCGTGCCAAACCGCCGCCCCGACACCCATTACACCTCAAACCCGTATTCGTGAAATTCAAGGCACAGGGCATGTATCGCCTATGCAAGGCAAACTGGTGCAAGGCATGGGTGGTGTGGTTACGGTGGTGCGCAACAATGGTTTTTGGATGCAAGACCCCCAACCCGATAATAATATTGCAACGTCGGAAGGTATTTATGTGTTTGCAAATGCTGCGCCAAATGTAAATATTGGCGATTATGTGTGGGTAAATGCCACTGTCACCGAGTTTCGCCCGGGTTCTGGATCTGACCGCACCGCCAATTTAAGTGTTACACAATTAGCCGCCCCCGGGTTAGAGGTAAAAACATTATCGAGCAATAACCCATTGCCCACCCCAATTGTGATTGGCACAGGCGGGCGGATACCGCCACAAAAAGTGATCGACGATGATGCGCGTGGCGATACCGAAACAACCGGTAAATTTGAGGCCGATGTCGATGGTTTGGATTTTTATGAAAGCTTAGAGGGCATGTTGGTGCAAGTAAATGAGGCGGTTGTGGTTGGCCCAACTCGCCAATTTAGCAGCGGAACCCCCAACCGCGAGACGTATATTATTGGCGATAACGGCGCAAATGCCACCCGCCGCACGGCGCGGGGTGGCCTCGTGATTGCCCCAGATGACTATAACCCAGAGCGCATGGTTGTGACCAATTTATTGACGCAGTTGCCCAATTTAAACGTTGGCGATAAATTTACCGCCCCAATTGTGGGAGTAATCGACTACAGCTTCGGCAAATATCAGCTTCACGCGGCCCAAGCGTTGCAATATAGTGCTGGCAATTTGCCACGCGAAAATAGCATTGCTGCTACTGTGGGGCAATTGGCGGTAGGTTGTTTTAATGTCGAAAATCTATCGGCAACCGATTCAGCAACCAAATTTACCCGCCTAGCCAATATTATTGTGCGCAACCTACAAGCCCCCGATTTATTAACATTGCAAGAAGTGCAAGATAATGATGGCGAAACAGACACCGCCACAACCGATGCCAGCCAGACTTTTCAAAAATTGGCAGATGCAGTTGTGGCGGCGGGCGGGCCACGTTATCAATGGCGCGATATTGCGCCACAGCCTAAACAAGATGGCGGTGCGCCGGGGGGCAATATTCGGGTGGGCTTTTTCTTTCGCAGCGACCGAGGCTTACAGTTTGTTGATCGGGCGGGGGGCAATGCCACGCGGGCAGTAAATGTGGGGCGCAATGCCGCTGGCAAACCCGAATTAAATTACAGCCCGGGGCGAATTGAGCCAAGTAACCCCGCCTTTAACGGTAGCCGCAAGCCACTGGTCGGCGAATTTGCCTATAACGGCAAAACCCTATTTGTGGTGGGCAATCACTTTGTGTCAAAGGGCAGCGATCAAGCCTTGTTGGGGCGTTATCAGCCGCCAACTTTGGGTAGCGAAAATTCACGTACACAGCAAGCCCTTGCCGTAAAGCAATTTGTGCTTGAACTGCTTAATATTGATAGCAATGCCAATGTAATCGTGTTGGGCGATCTGAATGATTTTGAGTTTTCAAAACCAATGCGTATGCTGATGGGAAAGGATGATAAAGCACAAGTGTTATATAGCCTTGTTGAAACCTTGCCGCCCGAAGAACGCTATACCTATGTATATGAAGGCAATTCGCAAGTGTTAGATCATATTATGTTAAGCAAAGCGCTCTTTCAAAATGCGGCCCCCCAATATGACATTGTGCATGTGAATGCCGAGTTTGTTGACCGCGCCAGTGATCATGACCCAAGTGTGGCGAAATTGACCATTGCGAAATGAATTAAGTAGACAAAACAGAACAAATGATCTAAAATATCACCAGCAATTACAATGAGTATTAAAGAACGAAACCAAGACATGCACATGGTTGCCGAATTGATACAGGTGCATTTACCCAATACCTTAAATACCCTAAACGATTCGGCATTGTGCAAAGACATTTGCGCGGTGTTGGCCATTAACCTGCGGCGTATCGCCGCCGATATTGAGAATTCGGCCAATGCGTGGGACAAACGCACTTACCACAGTAAGGCCGATGCCCTACGCCGAGAAAATGCATGGGCTGGGCAAGCCGCCGAAGTGTCTGAGATTTTTGCCTACAGCCCCAAACGCTTCGACAGCGATGACCTAGCACGTTTACAACGTATCATTCCGGCCGATTTAGAACTTTTACAACGCCCGCGATTCAAAAATGTAGAAGACATGCGTGGGGCCGCCGCCGCCGCCCGTAAAACAGTATTGAAACCACCCAAGTAAACCAGAAAAAGCAAAACGGCGGGCCTGATTTAGACCCGCCGCTTTACCGCGCAGTAGCAATCTACAGATGATTAATCTGGAGGGGTGCTACTGCGCTATGTTTCGGACTACTCATAAATAACACCACCTCCTATTAAAAAAATAGCAAAACAGATCGTTAAAGTCGGGCTTTGCGCACTATCAACTTTAACGTATTAAATATACCACACATTATAAGTAGCAATAACAGTCCCGTAAAATTCACGGCAGGCTATATACGGTTTATTACTTAGCAATTTTAATGATGAGCGAATTTAACGCCTCGCGGGCCGCAGGCAGCGTTTGCATAAGGCGCAAATTGCCAACAAACTCACCTGCGTGGCTTGGGGCGATTAATGCCGCAAATGGGTCTGATTGGGCCGCTTGCCCACCAATTTTTTTGCCCTGCCAATGCGGGTATAAGGCGTTTTGCCATTGGGTTAAATGGGTTTGTAGCTCGGTGCGAACTTGGGCATAGGTTTGCACATCGGCGGCGGTGGCGGTTTTGTTACGAAAAATACCGACCACAAGACCTTCGAGTATGTCCCAATCTGTCACAAAGGCGTGCAAATTTTCATCGGTCACATTCGCCATTAACGATTGGGTAAATGGGTTGGTGAATTGGCTGGTAAATGGCTTCATGATGTTTAAATGTGAGTATGCATTAACCGCTCGGTGCGTTTGCGAATGGCCGCGATGGAGATAGCAAGGGTGAATAAACTGGCTTGTAGCAGCACAATCGACGCGCCCGAAGCCACATCGGCATAAAAGCTGATGAGCATGCCGGCAAAACCGCTGAAAGCGCCAATGCCGACGGATAACGCTACCATGCGATTGAAATTATCGGTGAGCAGGCGGGCGGTGATGGCGGGCACGACCAAAGCTGCGGCAATCAGGGTAACGCCTAACACTTGCATCGAGGCAATAAGTGTGGCGGCCAAGGCCAAGGCAAACAAGGTTTCGATCCATTCAGTGCGCACCCCATACACTTGCGCTACCTCGCGGTCAAAAGTGGTAAAAAGCAATTGCTTATACATCACCAAAATGAGCAAAAATACGACGAGGGTCATGGCTGCAATGACAATGACATCATCGGGGGTAACGCCCAAAATATTGCCGAACAACGCTGCATCAAAATTGCGGGTAAATTTGCGATAGCGGCTGATTAGGGCAATGCCAATCGCAAAACTGGCGGTGGTAATCACGCCAATAGCGGCATCGGCCCCAATTTTGGTGCGGCGCACAGTTTGGTTGATGAGCAACGCCGCCAAAAACCCCCACGCACCTGCGCCGATGTAAAAGTTCCATTGCATGACATAAGACACCACCGCGCCACCAAATATAGCGTGCGATAACCCATGCCCGATATAGCTCATGCCACGTAACACCACATAAACCCCAATCAGCCCACACAGCCCGCCAATAAGTACCGCCACAATTGAGCCATTCCGAAAAAATTCAAATTCAAAAGGAGACATAGAGAATTACGAATTACGAATTACGAATTACAAATTACGAATTGGAAAGTCAATTCGTAATTTGTAATTCGTAATTCGTAATTTATTAGTGTCCGAGCACGGGGTTGGGCACAAGATCATGATAGGTGTGACCGTGTGGTTTTTGTTGAATGATGAGCATGCCATCTTGTCGAATGACGAGCATATCACTTTGATAGGTTTGGTTGAGATTTTCGGTAGTAAATACCGCTTCGGGTTTGCCTTGTGCAATCACCCGTTTGTTAAGGCATACAATCCAAGGCACATGTGCGGCTGCCAAATTAAGATCGTGGGTGGTCATAAGAATGGTCATGCCGCGTTTGTTTAAATCAGCCAACACGTGCAATACATTTTGTGCCGTGCGCATGTCTACACCACTGGTCGGCTCATCTAACACCAACAAATCTGGCTCGGCGATCAGCGCCCGTGCCAAAAACACTCGTTGTTGTTGCCCGCCTGATAGTTCGCGGATATGGCGTTTGGCAAGATGTGCAATCTCCATTTCGGTCAATACCTGCGCCAACATGGCGTAGTCTTGCTTTGAATGCCAAGGCCAGAGCGAATATTGCCGAGTGCGGCCCATCAACACCACTTGTTCAACTGTGACCGGAAAATTCCAATCGACGGTCTCAAGTTGCGGAATATAGCCCATGCGTAATGGACGAATTTTTTCACCCAAGATGGGAATGCGGGTGGGGTCGGTTGTGATTACGCCGCCAGTTGGGTGCAACATGCCAAGCACTAACTTTAAGAGCGTGGTTTTACCTGCGCCACTTGGCCCAACCACCGCCGCAAATTGTCCGGCATGTAAATGTAAATCGACATGCTGCAAAATTGGCACTGAATTACGCCCAAGATCATAGGTAAATGCGACATTGCGCAATTCGATAAGAGGATGCAAGGTGAAGGGTGAAGGATGAAAGGTGAAGGATGAAGGGCGAATTTGTTTTCATCCTTCACCCTTCATCCTTCATCCTTTATTTAGTAACAACGTTTGTGACATCAAAAGTCGAGATGAGTTCGGGTTTGCCGCCCAAAACCTTGGCCATTGTTATGGCATCGTCGACCATCATGCCGATATAGGTGTGATTAGGCGCATTTTCCTCGCCCGGCAAGGCGTCATCCGACAACGTTTCGATAATTTGTGCCCCTGATTCTTTTTTGATTTGTTCAAGTATTTTGGATGGAAACACCTCTGAACCAAAAATGGCGGGCACTTTTTCGGCTTTAATCTGTTGAATCAGTTGCGCCACTTCTTTGGCAGTTGGCTCCGAGAAACTCGATGGCTGAATCGCGCCGATGACCTTCATATCGTAACGGGGCGCAAAATAGGCAAACGAATCATGATAAGTCAGCAAACGACGATTTGCCGCCGGAATGCTGTCGATGGTCTTTTTAATTGCCACATCGAGCGCCTCGATTCGGGTTTTAAACGCAGCATAATTTTGGGCGTAAAAATCGGCGTTATCGACATCACGGCGGCTGAGCGTGTCTTTCGCAATTTCGGCATATCGCAAAGCATACAACGGGTTCATCCACAAATGCGGGTTGGGTTTGCCATCGTCTTTTGGAAATGAAAAGTCGAATACCCAATCTTGTTGTTTAATGGTGTTTTCGCCAAATTGCACAATCTCGGCCCCTTTCTTCAGGTTGGCCTTTGCCAATTTAACCGTCGGCTCTTCGAGAAACAAACCATTGACAAACACCACATCGGCCCGCGCTAAACGCACCGCGTCTGAGGGGGCTGGCTCGAAGGTATGCGAATCGGTGCCCGGTGGGACGATACCAATCAACTCTATACGGTTGCCACCGATGTTGTAGACAATATTGGTCAAAGGCTCAACCGTCGTCGCCACAACCATTTTGGTTTTTGGGGTGGCGGTGGGTTTAGGGGCTTCGGTCGGCTTCGGCACATCGGTAGGTTTAGGCGCAACCGTTGGGGCTGAGGTCGGGGCCACCGTTGGTGCAAGTGTAGGCTGGGCCGGTTTTGCGACTGGCGCTGTGGTTGGCGCAGGGGTTGCGCTATTACAAGCGGCCAATATCAAAGCAGTCAATGTCAACGTAAACGATTTATTCATAAGAAATAATTATTACAACCTCACCTTAGAAACGTTTTAATTTACAGCTAATCTATGTTGAGGGTTTGCACACACAAAACACAGTCGCAACATGCTTTATATTTTGAGGTATATTTAATGATGCATGGCTCAATCCGCATTTCCCGCTGCATCATCGGTTGCGCCGCCACAGGCAGCATACGCACTTTATAACGCCAGCATCCTAGACATTTGGGGGGTGTTTAAGTTAGAACGCGCCTGTTTTGGTATAACCGATGCTTATGGTTTAGACACCTTATTTACGCTATTACTTACCCCACATAATACACTGATTAAAGCCGTGTCAAATCGCAAATTGGTTGGCTTTGTGGCAGGTGAGTTGGAATATCAGCACCGCGCCGGTTGGGTGATTACGATTGGGGTATTGCCCGATTATGCGGGGCGTGGCATTGGCCGAGCGTTGCTTGAGGCCGCCGAACAACGGTTGTTTCAGGATGTGACACGAGTAAAATTAACCGTGCGCCGTAGCAATGAACGTGCCATTAAACTTTATCAACGCTGCGGTTATCATTGGATCACCACCTACCAACATTATTATCGTGATGGTGAAGATGGTTTAGTAATGGAAAAGACGTTATAGTATAATGAGGCCCTTCGTGGTGCCTTTAGCTCAAAGGTGGAGCGCCTGATTGTGGATCAGGAGGTTGTGGGTTCGACCCCCATAAGGCACCCTAATAAAAAAACGCGCCAAAAGGCGCGTTTTTTTATTCAATACTATGACATAAAAAGACGTAATGCCAAAATCACTATCCCTCCGCAAGC
>CAMDWA010000155.1 GCA_945877855.1 Thermoflexus hugenholtzii JAD2
GCAGTCGAAATTGCCAAGCATTGCCCCGGGCTAGCGTTGGGTGGCACGCATGAAGTGCGCCCAATTGTAGACTTTAGTGCATAAAACCATGATACCGAACTCACCATCTCTCCAGACTTCGCGGAGGCTGGAGAGATGGTGAGTTCGGCAAAAATCTGATTTACCCCAATTAAAAAGATACCCCAATTTTTATCATGAACCCATTTCTTAAATTATTTTTAAAATTCCTCAAAAACCGATTTGAAAGCGCAGCAACAAAACAAAGCTACGACGAGATGATTGCCAACTTACAGACCAAAGGCAACGCTTTGACCGAAACCATTGCAAACAAGCCAGACAATGCCAAAAATCATGAAACGCTCTCGCATATTATTGGCATCGAACGTTGGGGACAACGCCGTTTAAACGTATTGTTGGGGCAATCGTTGTTGGCAGACGAATATGATGGATATCGCCCACCACAATCAACCCCTTGGACCGACCTCAAACAGATGTTTGCGACAACCCGAGCCGAAACCATTTTATTGGTTCGCACACTTCAAAATCAAGGGGTGGCAAAAACCACGACTGTGAAACACAATTCATTGGGCGACCTTAGCATTGGCAGGTGGCTAAATTATTTTGTAGGGCACTCTGTCCGTGAATCGGGTCAAATCCGCTAACGGCCCAAATGCCATGCGAAGTGATGGGATTTGTTGAGGCGACACGACCGATATAATACTGGCTTTGTGAAAACGGCACACGAGGCCATTGAGCAAGCCTTTTTACGTGAACGCGGGCAGGTGTTGGCAACCCTGATCGGGCGCTTGGGCGACATTGATCTGGCCGAAGAAGCCCTGCAAGATGCCTTAGTCGCGGCGCTGACCCATTGGCCACGTGACGGTGTGCCTAATAATGTCGGGGCATGGCTGACCACGGCAGCACGCCGCAAAGCCATCGATCGTATCCGCCGCAGCCAAACCCAATCCGAGTTTTCGCCCGAACAACTCGAGACGCTGCCCCCCAATACCTCGAACTCAGCTGCACTGAGTGTGGCTGACGACCTTGAAAACATTGATGAAATTCCAGATGAACGTCTGAAACTTATTTTCACTTGTTGCCATCCGGCCTTGCCAACCGATCAACAAGTGGCCCTCACCTTACACACACTGGGCGGCTTGACCACAGCCGAAATCGCCACCGCTTTCCTTACCCCACTGCCAACCTTGGCGCAACGCTTGGTACGTGCCAAGAAAAAAATCAAAGATGCACGTATCCCATATCAAGTGCCATCAACCCAAATTTTGGCCGACCGCATTGAGTCGGTGTTATTGGTCATCTACCTCATTTTTAGCGAAGGTTACGCCGCTAGCACCGGCGATGCCCTCATTCGCCATGAGTTATGCGACGAGGCCATTCGGCTATGTCAAGTGCTTGACCACCTGATCAAGCGTGAGCATACCGATGTGCCACCGCCACAATATGCCGAGGTGTTGGGGTTGCTGGCGCTCATGCTGCTGCACCATTCACGACGCGGGGCGCGGGTGGGTGCTATGGGTGAATTGGTGTTGCTGCCCGATCAAGACCGCAGCAAATGGGATGCGAACGATATTGCCAAAGGATTAGCCCTCATCGAGCAGGCGCTATTGATGCGAACGCCCGGGCCATATCAGATGCAAGCGGCCATTAGCGCATTGCATGCTCAAGCGCCCACCGCCACCAGCACCGATTGGCCCCAAATTATGGGGCTTTATAACGTGCTGCTCACCATGATCGACACACCCGTCATTCGGGTGAATCACGCCATTGCCGTTAGCCAAGCCCAAGGCCACACCCAAGGTCTAAAAATATTGGACGAGCTGCAACAAAACCATGATCTTGAGGCGTTTTACCCATTTTATGTCGCCCGTGCGCATATGTTAAAACAGCTTGGGCAATTCGATGCAGCCCAAATTGCTACAATGCGCGCCCTCGATTTATGTCAAAATGATGTCGAACGCGCCGCCTTATTGCGGCAATTTAATGTCACACCTTAGCTTAATAATGTCACATTGTCAAGTAAACGCCATTTTATGAAAACAACGATCACACTAGCAGACCAATTACTTGACCTCAATCAGGTTGAGATCACTGGCGAGCCGATTTTAGCAGGCCCGTTCCCAGTTGCCGATATTGCCGCTCGCAGTATCGCCACCGCCCATCGCCAAGCCGCGCTTTTTGGGGCGCAACGTGGGCAAACAACAGGGCAAGTGCGCCTCACCCGCCGTGCTGCCGCCGCCGCTTTTCGCAGTGAGCGCTACCTCACCGTCAACAATGCCGCCCCAGCCGACCCTTGGTCAGCGCTATCGGGGTATTATGAAACCAATGACGGTTGGGTGCAATTGCACACCAATTATGATCACCATCGAGATGCAGTGTTACGGGTGACGCGCACGGCGGCAGATCGCACGAGTGTGGCGGCAGCGCTCAAAACCCGCTCGCGCTTTTGGGTTGAGCAAGCTGTTTTGGCGGAAGGCGGCTGCGCCTTCGCATATCGCACATACGAAGAATGGGCAGAAACAGAGCAAGCCGCCGCCATCGCCACATTACCGCTGATTGATATGCAACGCATTGGCACAGCCGATCCGCACCCATTGCCAAACACAATATTAGGCCGGCCATTGGCTGGCCTGCGGGTGCTTGATCTCACACATGTTATCGCTGGCCCAGTTTGCACCCGCAGCTTGGCGGCTTATGGCGCAAACGTCACCCGCATCTCAGCCGCACATTTGCCAACCATTCTGACCGCCGATATCGATACCGGTTTTGGCAAGCAATGGCAAACGCTCAATTTGGCGAAGGCCGATGAACGGGCTGCGTTTTTGGCTTTGGTAAAACAAGCCGATGTGGTTGTGCAAGGGTTTAGACCCGGGGCGTTTGAGGCGTTAGGCGTTGGCCCTGCCGATTTGTTTGCCCAA
Organism: Thermoflexus hugenholtzii JAD2; assembly: GCA_945877855.1. GTDB lineage: Bacteria > Chloroflexota > Anaerolineae > J036 > Brachytrichaceae > AQU-03. The sequence goes on from CAMDWA010000155.1 coordinate 2,937, forward strand.
AATCCGGGTTTAGTCGTGGTCACGCTGTCGGCATGGTCACAGCTTGGCCCTTGGGCAGGTTGGCGCGGCTTTGATAGCCTGGTGCAAACCGCTACCGGCATTGCCCATGAAGGAGCACATGCCCGCGCCCAAACGGCCCCGCATCCATTGCCAGCACAAGCGCTCGACCACGCCACAGGCTATCTGATGGCCGCCGCAGCCATTTACGCCCTCACCCAACAACAAACGCAAGGCGGCGGCTATCACATTCGGGCCTCATTGGCCCAAACCGGGCGCTGGCTATGGCAGCAACCTCGTATTCCAATCGCCACCCCCGATTTATCGATAGACGATGTGTATGATTTACGGATGCATACGGCCTCGCCCTACGGCTTAGTCCATCATCTCGGCCCAGTTGGGTCAATTGATGGGGTAAAACTCGAATGGGATTGCCCGCCACCGCGTAAACCGATTGCTTAATGTGCGTTTGAAAACGCGCCCTCAGCTAACTTTAACAACTCGGGGTACCCCCAAAAAACATAATGCCGAAACTCACGCTATGACCTTTGAAGGCATGCCTTCAAAGGTCATAGCGTGAGTTTCGGCCTATTACGTCGATGCATTAGCCTTTAAACGTGCAGTAAAACGAGCCGCCAACCGTGGGGATGATGTCAACGAGCTTGCCAAAGCGGCCCAACTCATCACTGGCGAATTTTCACAAGAATTTGCTATAGATGACGCAGCATTGTTTAGTGAATGGCTAATCAACCAACGTCAGCATTATCACCAAATGATGGCGCGGGTGCATGATGGCTTAGCCCAACCAACCAACCCACAGTTCAACCCGTGCATTACATAACCACACCTCACTCGCGGCCCGGGGCCACCCCCGTAGATTCGCGCACCACCAAACGGCTTTCAAGCAAGGTTAAACCACCTTGCGGGGCTTGATTGGGCAAATTGGCCCAAGTGCGTTTGAGCCATTGCACCGCCAAACGCCCAATCAGTTGGGCGGGCAATGCCACTGTCGTCAAGGCTGGGCGGGTATGCGCCGCAATTACGACATCATCAAAGCTAATAATCGACAAATCTTCGGGCACACGCAAACGATGGGCTTGGGCGGCGTGCAATGCCCCCAAAGCCAACATATCGTTATAGACAATAATGGCGGTTGGGCGCTGCGCATCGGGCAAACTAATCAAATGGGTCGCCCCTTGCACCGCACCTTCATATGAATTTGGCACATCCGGGCAATATTCAGGGCGCAAGCCATAACCATGCTCACTTAAAGCCTGTTCTATGCCCCGTCGCCGCGCCAATGAGTGTTCGGCGGTGGCTGGCCCCGCCAAATAGCCAATGCGTGAATGCCCCAAATCCATCAAATATTGGGTAATTCTGCGCCCAACCGTTTCAAAATCGACCGCAACACAAAAAATATTGGGGTGTTGCACCCGAATATTTTCAAGCACCATAGGAATACGGGTTTGCTCATAAAACGACACCCAATCTTGCCCACCAATATCGGTGCCAGACACAATAATGCCTTTTAAATTTAATTGACTCAGCCATTTTTGGGTGGCGCGTTGTTTCTCGATTTGGTGGGTGGTGTCAACCACAATCGTTTGAATATCGTCTTGATTGGCTTCTTCTTGTGCGCCAAAGATTAAATCGGCCAAATAAAGGTTGCGGGCATCGGTGATGACAATCGCCAAAACATCGCCATATTGTTGTGCCGAGGCCCGCGATTTTGCACTTGCGCGATGATTGACCTGCGCCGGAGGAACTAAAGCGCTATGCCCTAATGATTGAGCCGCTAAGTTTATTCGCTGTTGCAACGCTTCGCTAAGCAATTGCGGTTGATTAATAAACCGCGAAACGGATGCAACCGAAACGCCAGCAAGCTTAGCGATATCGGACAATTTTGGGGGGCGATTAAGTATAGGCGACACGTTTCGACTTTTGAGTATTGCACATCTATCTTCTCAATAAACACTGTTTTTTGCTGAAATCACTATTCTTTAGTGAAAAGATAAATGAATTATATCATGTCTGAAAATTTTCAGAAATTATCAGGAAAATTCAAAATAATACTTACCAATTCAAGAAATTTCAGAAGATTTTCACTTGACATTTTGAAAAATATTTGTTACCATTTACCTAGGGCTTTAGTCCAATGATGTTTCTTTATGACAACATAAGGCAAACAACATCAAAGCCCCAAACAAAGCAACAACAAAAAGGAGTAAAGAAATGAAAAGCAATTTGATGATGACCGCTATGGTCAGCGCTTTGGTGATGGCTGCTTGTGCCGCCCCAACCCCCACCGCCGCGCCCAAGCCAACCGAGGCCCCCAAGCCCGCAGCAACCACTGCGCCAGCCCCCACCGCCGCGCCCAAGCCAACCGAGGCCCCCAAGCCAACAGAAGCGCCCAAGCCAACAGCCGCCCCCGCTGCTGTTACCGTACGTTGGCGCACCCGCCCGGCTGATGCTGGTGAGCAAAAGGTTTATGAAGAAATCAATGCCTTGGTCAATCAAAAACTGGCCGCTAAGAATATCAAGGCCGTTTATGACCCGGGTGTAAACCAAGGTTACTTTGAAAAGATTCAAACCGAATTGGCCGCCAACAACGCCCCAGACATTTTCTGGGTCGGTGGTGCAAATACCGCTGACTTCGTCGCAACCGGCAAAATCGCTGACCTCAAGCCAATGATCGATGCCGACAAAGAATTCAAGCTCGATGATTTCTACCCCGGCGTAATGAAGGAACTCACCCGCGATGGCAAGATCTACGGGTTGCCCCGCGACATCAGCACAATGGTGGTCTATTACAATGCCGATTTGTTCAAGGCCGCTGGCCTCAAAACCCCAGCCGAATTGTCCAAAGATGGCAAGTGGGATTGGGCTGCTTTGACCGAAGCCTCACAAAAATTGACTGATGCCAAGACCAAGCAATATGGCGTGGCATGGGGCAACTGGTGGGGTCCAAACGGTTGGTTTATGTTTAGCGCTGGTAGCCAGTTCTACAATGCCGATCAAACCGGTTGTGGCCTAGACACCCCAACCACCGCCGATGGCGCAAAAGCTGCGTTAGGATTGATGAAGTTTGCCCCAGAAGGTGATGCAGACGGCGAAGCCCTCTTCACCGGTGGCAAAGTCGGTATGTTGTGGAGTGGTCGCTGGAGCACCCCCGGTTTCCGCGCTGGCGCTAAGTTTAACTGGGATGTGGCAGAAATGCCAAAAGGCAAAAACTCAAGCACATGGCTATTCTGGGGCCCATACCTCGTGAATAACAATGCACAAGCCAAGGCCAGCTGGGAAGTGTTGAAGGTGCTCACCAGCGCCGAAGTCACCGGCAAGGTCGCTGGGTTGGGTGCCAACATCCCACCGCTCAAGTCACAAGCCGCTGTTGATGCCTTCTTGAAGAGCAACCCCCCCGCCAACAACGCCGCATTCATTGCAGGCACGCAGTATGCCGTAAACGAAGCCCCGCTTTGGACCGGCAACTTCGGCAAGTTTAGCGATGCATTTGGCAAGGTTTGGGGCGACATGGTCGCTGGCAAGGTTAAACCCGAAGAATTGGGCAAGAAGACCTGCGAAGCTGCCGTTGCAAGTGGCTCATTTAAGAAATAAGCCAATGCCTTTTGGTGATTAGCTGAAAGTTGTAACAAGCGGATTGTGTTAATTTAAATCACAATCCGCTTGTTTTTTAAATCAGTGTCACCGCTTAGGGGTAGCTTCTCAATAAAAAGGGGGAATTAAAATAAATTTTCGCCGAACTCACTAGCATTTCGTGTTTGGAGAGGGCAAATCTTCCTGTAAACACGAAATGCTAGTGAGTTCGGCATTACTTCTTTTGAGAATGCCCCCAATTATTGAGAAGATACGCTCAGTAAATCAAAATCGGATAAAAATTGAGGAAATGCCGGTTTCGTAATCCTTCTCAAAGCGTAGATTTGTGAGGGATTGTAAAATCGGTAAAAGCCATATTATATACTTTAGGCCTATGAACGCAAGAAAACTCCGCGATATTGTTGACGGCTATACCATGCTACTGCCAACGCTAGTTGGTGTTTTAGCATTTTTTGCCTTTCCATTACTCTACTCGCTTTATTTGGCCTTTACCGATGCCAAATTGTTACAGCCCGCCGGTGTGCCAATCAAATTTGTCGGCCTCGAAAACTTCGTCTTCGCATTTGGCAACGAAACCTTTCAAGAAGCCCTTTACAACACTTTTTTCTTCTCACTCATGGCCATGTTCTTTAGCGTTGTCCCGGCCTTGCTCTTGGCGGTGCTCATTAACGAAAAAATCAGAGGCCAAAGCTTCTTTCGTTCCCTTTATTTCGTGCCGGTGGTCGCTAGCGTGGTAGGTGTGTCATTGGTATGGAAATTTTTATTTAATAAAGATTTCGGTTGGATTAACTTGGTGATTGAATGGCTACGTGATACATTTTATCTCGATCTCATCGGGATCGAACCCGTATCTTGGCTGGGTAATGCCAAATATGCCATGACTGCCGTCATTGTTGTGTTTGTTTGGAAAACCATTGGCTATAACATGGTTATTTTTATGGCAGGGTTGCAAGGGATCAACAAACAGCTGTATGAGGCTGCTAGTATTGATGGGGCCAATCGCTGGCAAACATTAACCAAAATTACCATCCCGTTGCTCTCGCCAACCACATTCTTCGTGATTATTACGACGCTGATCTCGTGTTTACAGGTGTTTGATGTACCTTATGCCTTGGGCTGGACCCGTGGCAACCAAGCCGGCCCCGCTGATTCGATGTTGACCACCGTAGCACATTTATATCGTGAGGGGTTCATCAATAACAGCACCAGCTATTCATCGGCCTTAGCCTGGATTTTGACGCTGATCATTTTTGCAATTACTGTTATTCAATTTCGGGTAAGCAACCGCTGGGTTAATTACGAATAGTTGATTAGTTGATTGGTTGATTGATTAGTTAATTGGTTGATTGGTTGGTTAGTTGGTTGGTTAATTGACAACTCATAACTTGTGAGTCAACTAATAAACTAATTAACTAATCAACCAACTAACCATTTATTAAAAATACAATGGCACAAGCATTTCTTCGTAACCCATTCGAAAAATTTCTCGCATACCTTTTGTTATGCGGCCTCGGGTTTATTATGATATTCCCGTTCTTTTACATGTTTATCTCGTCGGTCAAGCCTCATGCCGAAATCGTGCAATTCCCACCTGCATTGCTACCTCAAGCCGGTTGGTTATGGAGCAACTATGCCGAAGTGCTCCAAATTGTGCCAATCGGCACCCAATTGCTCAATTCGACCATTGTGACCGTGTGTGTCACCCTCGGTTGGGTCATTACAAGCGTGTTGGCCGGCTATGCATTTGCGCGTATTCCATTCCCCGGTGCAAACACCTTGTTTAGCATGTATCTTGGCACGCTAATGGTTCCCTTCGCCGTGTTATTGGTCCCCATGTATTTGCTCATGTCGTGGCTTGGCTGGGTCGATAAATTAGCCGCACTCATCATCCCGTGGTTATTCTCGGCCTATGGCACTTTTTTGTTGCGCCAAGCATTTTTGGGCTTGCCCAAAGAGCTTGAAGAAGCCGCGCTGATTGACGGGGCAAACCGTTGGGGGGCGCTATTTCGCATCTATGTGCCTTTGGTTTACCCAGCCATTGCGACGCTAGCCACCATTTCATTTTTGTATTCGTGGAATAGCTTTACATGGCCGCTGGTGGTCATTTCAAACAAAGAATTAAAAGTTGTCACCCAAGGGTTGATGGACTTGCAAGCCTTATATGGTGGCACTCGGCTCGATTTGGTGATGGCCGGATCGGTCATGGCAGTCATGCCCACCTTGGCGGTGTATTTGGCGGCACAGCGCTATTTCATCGAAGGCGTTGCCTCGAGTGGTATGGGCGGGCGATAAAAGATAAGAATCATGACAAATGACAAACAAATCGCACTCGATAACTATTTTTTTGACCTGAATGGCTATTTGATCATCAAAAATGCCGTTCCGCAACCATTAATCGCCGAAGTCAATGACTTTATCGACCGATTACCACCGCTCGAATATGGTCAATGGCTAGGCAATGCCCAACGCCGCGATTACAACCAAAATACGGGGTTGGAAATTCACAATTGCATCGAATTGGGTGGACCCTTTGAAACCATCATTGACTACCCAAGCTATATTGATCAGTTGCGACGTTTTTGTGGCGAAGAAAATAGCTATATTGCAGGCTTGTTTATTGACGAATGTATTTTGTCGGTGCGTCGCTCTGGCGGGCATCACCCCGTGCATTCGGGTGGGTATCGCGGGGCATTGCGTGGGGCCTATCACTATAAAGATGGGGTTTTTCGGGCAGGGCAATGCAATATCATCATTGCATGGAGCAATGTCGGCCCGGGCGATGGCCCAACGATGGTCATTCCCGGTAGCCACAAATCAAATTTCCCACACCCACTAGCAGGGGATTACGCCAAAGGCGACCGCATGGATGATTTGCCGGGTGCAATTCCGGTTTATCTAAACCAAGGCGATGCCTTGCTGTTTGTCGATGGCTTGATGCACGGCGGCAGCAGCCGCACCACAGCAGATGGTGAGCGTCGCGTGACGATCTATCGCTATGGCCCAAAGTGGGGCGTTAGCCGTTTTGGCTATGAATATTCTGAGGCGTTGTTAGCACGGGTTACACCAGCCCAACGCCAAATTTTGCAACCCATCCAACCTTTGCGCATGGGCATGATGCCATAAAATCACCGTCGCTTAAGGCGCGGCCTTAGCCGCGCCTTAAGCGACAGTTTCTTAAAATAATTTTTCTCCGAAATCACTATCTCAGGGTTGTTATGGGGCGGCTTTGCCGCCCCATAACAACCCTGAGATAGTGATTTCG
>CAMDWA010000156.1 GCA_945877855.1 Thermoflexus hugenholtzii JAD2
TATAATACCCAACGGAGGTTTTTTTGTGCCGAATATTAATGAATTGATTAACAACCCTACCGTTTTCGCGGCGGGGTCACTTGCGCTCAAGATTTTGGGCGTGTTACTTTTATTGTTGGTGGTGTGGGTCATTGCCAGCATTGTCAAAGGTGCGATTGGACGCACCGCCCGTGGGGCGCGGCTTGATGAACGCACTGGAACGGCCTTAACGGGCACGCTCGGAAGCGCTGGGTATTGGTTTGTATGGCTAATGGCTTTGCCTGTCGTATTACGACTTTTGGGCTTAGATGGTTTACTCGGCCCTGTGCAATCCCTTGTTAACCAGATTTTGGGTTATTTGCCACAATTGGTTGCGGGGATTGTCATTTTTGCCATTGGTTTATTTATTGCCCGCTTGTTACGCCGGGTTGTGACAAATGCCCTAAATAGTGCAGCCGAGCAACCCGCAGCCGTAAATCTTGGCCTTAGCAGCACGATTCGTGAAGGTGGCTTAGCTAATTTGGCCGGAACCGCTGTGTTTGTATTGGTGTTGTTACCCATCGTGGCAATGGCGCTGCAATCATTTGGGCTAACAGGCATTCTCGCCCCCATTCAAAATGTCATCAATCAATTGCTCGGTTATGCCCCACAATTATTGGGGGGCGTGTTAATTCTTATCGTCGGCTTCATTATTGCGCGGGTGGTGCGCCAAATTCTAACGGGCGTATTACAAGCGGCTGGTTCAGAACGTTTGGCTGAGCGTCTTGGGATCGCCAGTTCATTTGGCGAAGCAGGTTTGGCTGGCCTTGTTGCCAGCATTGTATTTGTGCTGATCTTGTTGCCGGTAATCACATCTGCCTTACAGTCATTTGGGCTTACTGGCGTATTGTTCCCCGTTCAAAATGTGCTTAACCAATTGCTCGGTTATGTGCCGCAATTGCTCGCTGCCACTGTAATCTTAGTGGTCGGCGTTTTTGTGGCTCGGCTGGTGCGCCAAATTTTAACCAATGTATTACAAGCGGCTGGCTCTGAAACCCTAGCTACAAAAATGGGCATGAGCAATGCCTTTGGCGCAAATGGTTTATCTGGGCTGGTTGGCAGTGTTGTGTTTATCATGATTTTGCTGCCAGTGGTGATGGCGGCGTTGCAATCGCTAGGCCTAAATAGTGTAACCGCTCCCATTCAAAGCATGATCGAGCAAGTGCTCGGCTTTTTGCCCAAACTGATTGGTGCAATTGCCATTCTTGCTATTGGGTTCTTTGTGGCTCGGCTGGTGCGCCAAATTCTTACTAACATTTTGCAAGCGGCTGGCTCTGAAAAACTAGCTTCATCATTAGGTTTAGGCGACTCGCTTGGGGCCAGTGGTTTGGCTGGCCTCGTTTCTGGCGGCGTGTTTATTCTCATCATGTTGCCTGTTATTGCTGCCGCGTTACAACCCCTCGGGCTTGAATCGGTCACTCAGCCAGTGAGTGGCTTGCTACAAACCATCTTACGCTTATTACCGCGCTTTGCTGCCGCCACCATTTTGTTGGTGGTTGCGTGGGTCATCGGGCGCACCATCAAGCGCATTGTCGAAAATATCGCCCAAAAGCAACTTGCCAATATGAGCAATGGCATCAAAATGCAACGCCCCAATATGCTCAAACCCCAATCTTTGCCCGAAGTTTTGGGGGCATTGGTTTTAATTGGCATTATGGTATTAGCAACCATTCAGGCCTCAGAAGTGATTGGCTTTGCATCGTTGTCTAATATTATTAGCAATATGGGGGCAATTGCAGCCCAAGTCCTTTCTGGCTTAATTGTCTTAGCCATTGGTTTGTTTCTCGCCAATTTCGTCGCAAATATCATCGACAATACGGCTTTAGCCAATTCACGCGGGTTGGCCTCGCTGGCACGTATTGCCATTATTTTGTTTAGCGGCGCAATGGCGTTACGCCAAATGGGTGTCGCAAATGATATTGTGAACCTAGCCTTTGGTGCTATGATCGGTGGTCTTGGCATTGCTGTCGCCGTTGCCTTTGGCTGGGGTGGACGTAATGCCGCAGGTCGTCTAGTCGATAATTTTGTTACTAGTCTGGAAGATAAAGTAGAGTAAAAAAGCAAGAGCCAAGAATCAAGAACCACGAATAAAGAGCTAGGTTTTAAGCCTTCGACCCTTATTCTTTATCCTGAGTTCTTACATCTTGGCTCTTGGCTCTTGGTTCTTGGTTCTCTTGTTTATGCAAAACTTTGAATATCTAAAACCCACGACCATCGAACAAGCGGTGGCAGTGCTTTACCGCGAAGGTGAGCATGCCAAAGCCTTGAGTGGTGGCACCGACCTAATCGTACAACTACGCGAGGGTCGCCGAAGTGCGAAATATGTGTTAGATGTCAAGAAGATCCCTGATTTGTCGCAGCTTACATTAAATAATGACGGCTCGCTCATCATCGGGGCCGCTACGCCCTGCCATCAAATTTATGGCAACGCGGCGATCGCTGCTACATTTCCCGGGTTGATGGATTCATTCACCCTGATCGGTGGCACGGCGATTCAAGGTCGCGCCAGTGTAGGCGGCAACCTTTGCACTGCTTCACCTGCCGGTGACAGCATTCCGTCACTCATCGCGCATCGTGCTGTGTGTGTCATTGCCGGCACAAATGGGTGGCGTGAAGTGCCAGTTGAGGCTTTTTGCACTGCACCCGGGCGCAATTGTCTGCAACGCGGCGAGTTGCTCGTCAGCCTGCGCATACCAGCACAACCCGCCCATAGTGGTGGGGCTTATTTGCGCTTTATCCCCCGCAACGAGATGGATATTGCCGTTGCCAGCGCTGGTGTAACCGTTACTTTAGACGGCAACACCATTACCAACGCTCGCGTTGCTATCGGTGCGGTTGCCCCCACGCCATTGCTGGTGAATGAGGCGAGCGCGGCTTTAATTGGACATAGCACCAGCGATACAAGCGCGATCAACGCGTGTGCTGTTGCCGCCCAAGCTGCCGCCAAACCCATCACCGATATGCGTGGCACCGTTGAACAACGGGTGCATTTGGTAGGCGTTATGGTAAAACGCGCCTTGGCAATCGCAATTGAACGTGCAAATCGCTAGTCAGAGACCAATTGACCCAGCTAAAAATTTAAGCTGAATCACTTAATCTCTAAAATTCTAAAAATGTCAAAAAAAATCCAAGTCTCAACCACAATTAATGGTGAACCTGTTGAATTTTTGTGTGAGTCAAATCAGAGCTTGCTTGAGGTGCTGCGCGATGGGCTAAACATGACTGGCTCGAAAGAAGGTTGTAATAACGGCAACTGTGGCGCGTGCAGTGTATTAATGGATGGTCGGCTCGTCAACTCATGTTTGGTGCTAGGGGCCGAATGCGAAGACGCAAAAATCACCACTATTGAAGGCATTGCGCCCAAAGAAGGGTTACACCCATTGCAACAAAAATTTCTCGAACACGCGGCCTTGCAATGCGGTATTTGCACCCCGGGGTTCATCGTTGCAGCCAAAGCCTTGCTCGATAAAAACCCACATCCAACCGAACATGAGGTGCGCTATTGGTTAGCGGGCAACCTCTGTCGCTGCACAGGCTACGATAAGATCATTCGTGCCGTGTTAGACACTGCTGGCGTATCGTCTTAATCATTGGGGCATCTCCCCAAAATGTAATGTCGAACGCACGATTATTTTGTGTTTGGCGAGGACAAAGCCATCGCCAAACACAAAATAATCGCGCGTTCAGCGAAAATTTGTTTTAATTTCCACACTTAAACCCGCTGCCAAATTAACTCACCCGCCAACGCCTCGCCCCGCAACACAGCGGGGGGCGTGCGCAAAATCAGCCGATTGGCTGCAATTTCATAATGCCGCACTTGTTCGCCGCCCACCCAATTGGGGATGAGGCTGCCAATGACATGATGCGTCACAGTTTGCTTAGCCTCATCAATGCGATAAGTGCCCCAATAAGCAATATACCCCTTCAAAATGGCTTGATAATCGCTGAGGGCATGAAGCGCATGAATATTGCGCGGCAAGGCTGGGCGTGCTTGTTGCATCACTTGCCCAATCATATGTCCATCAGCCGTATAAACCAACAGGCCTAAAGGTTGATCGCCATACAAATGCAACGCCTCGCCATTGGCCTTGTAAAAAGTGGCCGAACACAGTTGATAGGTTCCAACAAGAATCGACATAAATAAAAAGCGTATCTTCGGAATAGCCAGCGAAAATTAAAACAAATTTTTGCCGAAATCACTATTCTTCCATGCCTACATGAGATGGAAGAATAGTGATTTCGGTATCGCCTCTTTTTAAATTGCCCTTCGTGCTGTTTTTAGCGCAAGGCCATTAACCCAGCGTATTCCGCCGCATCCCCCAATTCTTCTTCGATGCGAATCAGTTGATTATATTTTGCGGTGCGTTCGCCACGCGCTGGCGCGCCAGTTTTAATTAAACCCGTATTTAGCGCCACACACAAATCGGCAATGGTGGTGTCTTCGGTTTCGCCGCTACGATGCGACACTGCCACACCCCAACCAGCCCGGTGGCTCTTGCGCACGGCAGCAATGGCTTCGCTCAAAGTGCCAATTTGGTTGACTTTGCATAACAAGGCATTACAAGCCTTGGCTTGAATGGCACGATCGATAAAATCGGGGTTTGTCACCAACAAATCGTCGCCAATCAAGCGAATTTTATCGCCCAACGTAGCATTTAATTTCACCCAACCGTCCCAGTCATTTTGGTCTAAACCGTCTTCAATCGACACAATCGGATACTGTTTCACCCATTCGGCCCAATAAGCCACCATTTCATCGCTGTTCAATTGCTTTTTGTCTTTCGACAAGACATAACGGCCCTCTTGAAACAACTCACTGGCAGCGCAGTCAATCCCAATGCCAAAATCTTCGCCGGGTTTATAACCAGCCTTTTCAATGGCAGTCAAAATCAATTCAACCGCTTCGACATTCGATTTTAAGCTTGGTGCAAAGCCGCCTTCATCCCCCACGTTGGTGCCATAGCCCTTGCTTTTTAGCACTTTTGCCAAGGTGTGATACACCTCAACCCCCCAACGAATGGCCTCGGTAAATGATTCTGCGCCAACGGGCAAAATCATAAATTCTTGCATATCGGTGCTATTGTCTGCGTGCTTGCCGCCATTCAAAATATTCAACATCGGCGTTGGCAACACATGCGCATCGACCCCACCCAAATAACGGTAAAGCGGCTGCCCAGTGCTAATGGCGGCGGCTTTGGCGCAAGCCAAGCTTACAGCCAAGGTCGCATTTGCGCCCAAATTACTTTTATTTGGCGTGCCATCTAACTGTAGTAAGAGTTTATCAATACCGGTTTGATCACCGGCATACCAACCCTCTAACGCCGCTGCAATTTCGGTATTAATATGTTTAATGGCCTTTTGCACACCTTTGCCACCATAACGCCCTTTATCGCCGTCACGCAACTCCCAAGCCTCGTATTCGCCAGTGCTGGCCCCGCTTGGCACACTGGCTCGCCCCACACCGCTACCGCTCAAATAAACTTCGGCTTCGACAGTTGGGTTCCCGCGTGAATCAAGGATTTCACGCGCAATAATCGATTCAATAAAACTCATAGTTGATTTTTCCTCTTGCATAATTGTATTCGTGTCAATTTGGCACTAATGGCATTAACTATAACGCATTTTAATAATCACTGTATTGAATTCCCGTAGGGAATGGTAGGATAGTGATTTCTGCAAAAATTTACTTTAATGCTCTTTTGTGCCTAATCCAAATGCGGCATTATGGCTCCATCATCACTTTTGGCTCACGATGTAATACCATCACATCGACTGTTAGCGCCATCAGTGCGCCACTAACCGCAATTTGTAAGGCCTCGCGCAACACCCCAACCGCATCTAAATGCCCCGATTTTCGGGCGGGTAACAATTGTTGTGTCAACGCATCAAAAGCCACTTTGCGGCGCGTTTTGCCAATAGCAGCCACAAACATATCCGGCTCATCGATCCCAGCGTTTTTACAAACCTGTCTAAATGGGGCCTCAAGCGCTGCCGCCAAGATATCCCATCCCCAATACCACTCATCAGTGTTGAGTGCTAAGTGCTGAGTGCTAAGTGCTGAGTCTATAGTGCCTGACTCTTGACTCTTAGTTCTTGGTTCTTGGTTCTTAGATCTTGCTTCTTGGCTCTGCATCCGCAGTGTCTGCGCCATTTTCAAATAAGCACAACCACCGCCCGCCACAACCCCCTCATTAATTGCCAATGGCAAGGCCCGCAAGGCCTTATTGGCCTTATCAATGAGCAACTGGCGCTCAATTTCACTATAAGCCCCCACTTTAAGGGTGGCAACCCGCCCCACCAAACGCGCGATACGTTGCTGCAAATCGGCGACAAGGGCCGCATGATCAGCCTCATGGCTTGGCAAAAGTTTGATGCGTGTTTGCAAGGTGTGTAAATGGGCATCAATCATGGCTTGCGTCCCGCCCGATGCACCCGTTTCGCCGCTTACCAAGCATTGATCTGGGGTTGCTTCAACCCGACGCGCCAAACCAAAATCAGACATACGCACATCTTGCAGCCATTGCCCACGATCAAACGACAGCACAGTGGCCCCAGTCAAAACGCCTAAATCGGCAAAATCAGCCTCGCGTTGTGCGCCCGCGCGGCGCAATTCAACCGCCAATATTTCTACCGTTTTGGCTTGATGATTGGCAACCAGTGTGCCAAGTGCCTCGCCGCTTACTTCATGGGCAAACAGGGCGACTTTGCGGGCGGCTTGTGGGGCATCGGCCAACAATGTTAACAAGGGCAATATTTGCTCCGCCGAGGTCACATCGCCTTCAAATAACACCACCGCACAATCGGTTAATACGCTACGGCGGGCACTTGGCTCGGTATAAAGATATGGCGACGCAATACGCCCGACCCAACGCCCGCCCTCAAGATAAACACGGTCGAGATAGGGCGCAACATATTCTTCGACCTGAATATGGGCTTCGGAGCCGAGGTTATAAAACATCTCGCCCAGCAAATTGCTGAGGCCAGTATGCCCAGTTATGCCATTTGCCAGCCCAATCAACTCGGTATGGGTGCGCACCGGCATCGCCATTTGGGCCAATAGATCGAGCGCTGCCGTCATTGCGGCTTCGATGCTGGTTTTTAGCGACATGACATTGGCCCCCGCGGCGCGGTAGCGGCTGGCCTGATCAAATATCGCTTGGGCGATGACGGCGGCAGTGGCGCTGCCGTCACCCACCCGTTGTGACATGCGCCAAATTAGGTTGCGCATGAGCATGGCGCCCATGTCTTCGGCATGATTGGGCAACGCCACAATTCGGCGGGCAATTGTGGCGGCATCGCTCTGAATTTCGACCTTGCCGCTAATATTGTTGGTTGTCACCACATTGCGGCCAGCCGGCCCAAGCGTCAAGGCCGCCACTCGCGCTATCTGATCCCAGCCTTTTTTTAACGCCGAGGTTTGCGGGTAAAAAATAACGTGGGGGGTATGTTCCGTTTTCAAAGCGGCGTTTAAGTTTTAGCCACCAGACATGGCTTCTTTCATGGCCTTTGTAATTTTAGAGCGTTCATCTTTGCTCAACAACCGCTTGCGCATCCGAATGTTTAGCGGGGTCACTTCAACCAATTCGTCATCGGCAATGTATTCGACGCAATCGTCTAAAGACATGATACGGATGGGAGGCAAACGGCTGGTATCGTGATCGCTTGAACGGCTGCGCACCTTGGTTAAGGTTTTGGTCTTACATACGTTTACTTCTAGGTCATCTGGGCGGGCATGTTCACCCACGATCATGCCTTCATAAACCATCGTGCTGGCTTCGATAAACAGTTGCCCACGCTCGACCGCAGTTCGCAAGCCATAGGTCACGGCTTCGCCATCTTCCCACGCAATCAACGAACCGCGATCACGTCGGCGCATTTCACCTGAGGTCATTGGCTCATAGCCCCAAAACAAAGTATTCATCACGACCGTGCCGCGGGTGCTGGTGAGCACTTGCCCACGAAAACCAAACAAACCACGGGTAGGGATTTTATAGTGCATGAGCACCGAAGTGACATTTGTGCCCGAAGACGCAGATGAACTGTTATGCTTCATATCGAGCATTTGGCCTTGGCGGGCGGCCAACATCTCGACCATGCTACCGAGGTATTCATCGGTTACTTCGATAAACAATTCTTCATAAGGTTCGAGTGTTTGGCCGTTTTCATCGGTCTTATAAATCACCTCGGGCTTGCCAATTTCAAACTCATACCCTTCGCGGCGCATGGTTTCAATCAACACCACCAAATGCAATTCACCGCGCCCGCTCACCACAAATTTATCTGCCGAAGCGCCGTCTTCGACCCGCAACGACACATTGCTTTCAAGCTCACGATAAAGACGTTCACGCAATTTACGGGTGGTGCCCCATGTGCCTTCGCGCCCAGTAAATGGGCTGGTGTTAACGCCAAAGGTCATCCGCACGGTAGGTTCTTCGACCCGAATCGGCGGCAATGCAATCGGGTTCTGAACATCGGCGATGGTTTCGCCAATATAAATATCTGGAATTCCTGTCACGGCCACAATATCGCCAGCTTCGACGGTAGGCATTTCAACACGGGTCAATCCTTGGTGGGTAAAGACCGAGGCTAACTTACACTTAAATTGTGTGCCATCAGTGGCAATACGCATCACTTCTTGCGCCTTGTTCAATTTGCCTGCCGACAAGCGGCCAATGGCAATACGCCCCTTATAGTCATCATAGCCAAGTGTGGTGACAAGCAATTGAGATGGGGCATCATAATCAACCCGAGGGCCGGGTAAATAACGCACAATGGCATCAAATAATGGGCTTAGGTTTTTGGGTGAATGCTCGCTGTCAGGATGCTTAAAATCTTCGGGGTCAGTCGAGGCCAAGCCTTCGATTGCATTGGTATAAATAATTGGGAATTCAGATTGTTCGTCACTTGCACCCAATTCGATAAATAAGTCAAATGTGGCGTTGGTAACATAATTGGGGCGTGCATTGGGGCGGTCGATTTTGTTGACCACTACAATCGCCTTATGCCCCATTGCCAAGGCTTTGCGCAACACAAAGCGGGTTTGTGGCATTGGGCCATCGACAGCATCGACCAGCAACAAAACGCCGTCCACCATGTTCATCACACGTTCAACCTCACCTCCAAAATCGGCGTGACCCGGGGTATCAACAATATTAATTTTGGTGTCTTTATAAACCACCGAGGTGTTTTTTGCCAAAATGGTGATACCACGTTCACGTTCAAGATCGTTGCTATCCATCACGCGCTCAACCACGACTTGGTTTTCGCGAAATACGCTTGTTTGTTTTAGTAATGCGTCTACGAGGGTGGTTTTGCCATGGTCTACGTGGGCGATGATGGCGATATTACGGATGTCTTTGCGTTCTTGAATCATTTTGGTAGTTGGTGATTAAATTATTGCTGGCCTGAAAAAGCGAACATATTATTATAAGCGTTTAAACTTAAATCTCAGGTGATAATTGTCATAGCAAATGCGTGTGGATGCGCTTTTGAAGATAAGATCGCGGAACAGTAGCACTGTTTAAAAGAGACGTATGCCGATTTCACTATGCCCTCCCTTGCCATAGGCAAGGGAGGGCATAGTGAAATCGGCGCTGGAGTTTGGCACTTCCAGCGCAAGACAATCTGGCATCAAAAGAGATAGGCGAATGCACTGAAAAACAGCATATCGGCTCAAGGGCAAAAACTTGAGCAAAAAAAGATGAAAACAAGTAAAAAAAGGTGAAACCTAGCTCAACCACGCACACAATTGAGCGCAGCTTGCGCTAGAAAGGCAAA
>CAMDWA010000157.1 GCA_945877855.1 Thermoflexus hugenholtzii JAD2
TAAAAAACACCTTGGTCACGGGGGATATTCCGTCAACCATTGTCATGCGGGTGCGCACTTCGCGTAGCCAGATCAGTGCCCAGCGTGAACTTCCCGGCTTTGTTGAGATTGATTTTAAAGAATTAGGCGTTGGGCAACATGTGTTATCGCTTAAACCGACTGTAAATGTCGTGCCGTTTGATTTGGTTTCTTATTCACCGCAATCAGCCACAATTAAGATCGAGCCATTGTTACAAATTAAAGTGCCGGTCGTGTTAAGTGTGTTTGGCTCTCCGGCAACGGGTTTTCAGGTTGCGCCAAGCAGCATTGAACCCCGTGAAGTAACCATTACCGGGACACAACAAACGTTAGATAAAGTAAAAACGGCCATTGCCGAAATGTCAGTGGCTGGGGCACGTAGCACTGTCGATGCGTCTGCCATTCGGGTTACGCTGCGTGATGCAGCCGGTGACGTGATTATCGGCCTCAAACCCGCCCCCGAGAGTGTATCGGCAAAAGTGCCTATTGAGCAATTGCGTAATTATCGCGATTTGCCGATTGTGCCGCGCTGGCGTGGGCAACCGGCTGAAGGCTATGCTATTCAAGATATTTCGGTTGACCCCTTGGTGGTGACGGTATTTGGCTCTAATAGCACCGTGCAAGCGACCAAAGGCTTTATTGAAACTCAAGAAGTTGTGATTAATAATTTGCAAAATGATATCGATGAACGGGTGGGATTAAATGTGCCAGCCGGGGTATCATTGGTGACAGAAACCCAACAAACGGTGCGGGTGCGTATAAAAATCGTGCCGGTGTTGTCATCACGCACTGTCAAGCGCAAGCCTAGCCTAACTGGGCTTGCCCCCACGTTAAAGGGCGTTATTTCACCCACGACAATCGATATTGTTTTAAGCGGCCCAGTCGCACGGCTCAATAACCTTACTGAAGATGATGTGCGTGTGACGTTAGATGTCAATAACCTTGGCGAAGGTGTGCATCAAATTGAGCCAAAAATTGTGAAACCCGAAGGTTTACAAGCCCAGAGTGTCTTACCCGCAACCGTGCAAGTTGAAATCACGCCAAACAAGCGTTAATGCTATCCCTCTTTTTGAGGGAGGATAGCATTGGCACATTGTTATTTTGATAAAGGTTACATTTTGCGACATGCTAGAATGAGGCAGATGTCGGATTTGGCTCGACGCCTGAGGGATGGGCGTGAATCTTTAGGTGTTTCACTCAGTCAAGCTGAGTATGATACAAAAATACGTCGTCGCTACATTGAAGCAATTGAATCTGGCGATTATGTCGTTTTGCCAGATGGTTTGTCTGCGCGTGGGTACATTCGAAATTACGCACGTTATTTGGGGCTAGATCAAAGTCAAGCATTAATAGATTTTGAGGCCGAAGTAGGTGTACCCCTCTTGCAAGCCACCGAAATCATCCCTCCGCCCCCTATTCGGCATAAGATGGTTTCTCGGTATACCGTCACCGTTCATACCGATGAAATTGTGTGGCGTGGCGAGTTGCCAAAAGACGATCATTTGCTCAATGCAATGGCTGATGATGATGGGGCATCTCGCGCGCGCAAGCAGGTAGATGGTCGGCGTGATTTTAGCAATTCAGTTTCGTCATTTAGGTTAAATGCCCCAAAATCACGAGCAATGGGGCGCTTGGTGGATGGAATCAGTACATTTCAGCGCAGTGAACCTGTGCAGAAGTTTCCATCGGCCAAACGCTTACCGGCATTAAACCGGCAGGCATTACCCCAAATTCAAATTTCACCTAAAATTTGGCGATGGATTGCCAGTGGCGTCGGGGCTGTATTACTTGTAGCGGCATTTGTGATATGGGGGGTGCCCGTATTGCGCACTGTTGATTTTAGTGGCGCTATTCGCAATGTCCTTCAACCCCCGCAACCTACCCCGATTGTGTTATCGACCCCAATTATTGTGGGGAATAATGTTGTGCCAACGCGGGCGGCTGTGTCATCTATCTCTGGGTCGCCAACGCCGGTTGTTATTCCATCTTTGCCGCAAGGCGGTATGCGTTTGACCTTAGACCCGCGTGAACATGCATGGGTGCGGGTTAAATCAGATGGCGTAACAGTGTATGAAGGCATTCCCGCCGTTGGTACATTGCCGGCCTGGGATGCGAAAACGGCTGTAAGTATTGAGACCGGAAATGCCGGTGCATTTGATGTGTTGATCAATGGCGCTCGGGTGGGTAACCTCGGTCAACGCAATACAGTGGTTCGTTTGTCATATGGCCCCCAAGGTCAAATAACCACACTCCCATAATTGGGATGCCCCCAAAAGAAGCAATGCCGATTTCACTATATGTTTGACAAGCCTATAGTGAAATCGACACACGATTGATTTTCTAATCTGTCTCACTTCATCATTAGAGATCTGCTTGGTTTCACCTAATGTGGCATTGTTTATCAACGTGCAAGATTATTATAAAGTCGCCAACTGACAAAATAATTTTAGATAAATTTTGACTTTTACAGGATAAATTTTAGTGCGCTGTGCAAGGAGGCATTTTATAGTTCTAAAGAAGCATGGATATTTAAGTGAACTCTAAGTGTTTTGGGTGCATTCATGAGAGTAATCCTGACAGGTGAGACGATATCAATTTGCCATAATGTTTACGATGTTTATGTCAGATATTTTCTCATGATAAATCTATATACTTTATCCCAAAAATGCTTTAATAGACGATACATGCGGAGTGGGTTTGTCTGTGTAATAACATTTGGACTTTTTACGTTGTTGTCGCCTAATCTCAGTGCAGATGCGACAATGAATGAGAATAATCACATTTTTATTGGGGCTATTTTTACGGGCGGGCCAGTTCGGACCCCCACTTCGATTGCAAAACCAGCCAGTACTCCGACGAGAACCGTAACGCCGATACCAACGCGAGATGCAAACGCCACCAGCACCCCTGTTGTGGCGAATCCTACAGTTGGAACGCCATTGGGCAATCCATGTGAGAGTGTCAATCAAAACTCACAGCAACGAGCGATGATTAAACTCTTGACCACCAAGCCCCCGCAAGCACGCTCTGTTTTGCGCTGTAATCCAGTTCTTATGGAACAAGCCATGCGTAAGGCGAATGACATGATTGATCGTAAATATTATGGCCATGTTGATATCGATGGGTTTGGTATGAATTACTTCTTACGCAAGGCAGGTTACCCATTACCCTCGTATTATTTAACCTCAAAAGAAGCCAATAATGTCGAAGCCTTGGCTGCTGGCCCAGATTTTGGGGCAGCAGATGCTGCTTTTCAAGGGTATCTCAATTCGAGCAAACACCGCCCTCAAATTTTAGGGCTAACCTCTGGTTGGGCTGCGCAAGATGAGTATGGGGTCGGCTATGCTTATTCTGCCAATAGCAAATATGCCAACTATTGGGTGGTGATAACTGCAAAGAATGGGGACTGAAGAAAAGGATGAAGGGTGAAGGATGAAGGATGAAAAATTCATCCTTCATCCTTCACCCTTTATCTTTTTTATTATGGGTTGGTGCTAAGTCCGGCTAAAAGCAATAAAATGAGGTCGTAGGTGCCGTGAGCGATGGCGCTGGTGCTGGTGTTGGTGCGGCGGCGCAAGATTCCCATGACCGTGCCGACCATAAATACGACAAGTAGCCCATCAAAATTGTATTGCACGGCGTGTAAGCTGGTAAAAAACAAGTTTGATAGCACGATGCCGAGTTTGGGTTGCAATACGCCTCGCACAGCCAATTCTTCGCCCAAACCGGCTGTTACTGCCACGACCAAGGCTCCGATCGGACTCATGGCAAAGGCGATGAGTTTGCCAAAAACTTCGGCGTTTGTTTTTTGCCAGCCCATTGCGCCCCATACGATATCGATACCTGATGACAAGACCCGAACCAGCAGCACCATGAATATGGCTGTCACAATGCCGATCATGACTTGGCGCAAAGTTGGTTTTACAAACCCCAATCGGGTTAGGGCTTCTTTCCAAGTGCGCTCGGTCAGCCATCCAACGGCAAAAATAGTGCATGGCACAGTCCAAATTAGCGTATATAAAGTGCTGCGCAAACTCGAACCTTGATCGACATTATCAAAAGTTGAGGCCGGTAAGGCTGAGGCTAGTTTGAGTAAAGGCGGTTGCCCCAACGCCAGTAAAGGCACTGCAAATAAAATGGTCAGCGTGACCACCGTCACCAAAGCATTGGCATGAACCGCTGAATTGGGATCGATGGGAATAACGCGGCTGAGACGATTTCGTATGGCTGGAAATAAACATAAAATCCCTGACAAAAGGGCCGTGCCAACGCCAAAGACCAAGATGAGCATTCTTAATTGCCAGCCAGCCTGCATGATTGACGTTTGATTGATTTGATTGGGGGTGCTAAGCGCTTGTGGGGTAATCAGGCTTGCTATGCCCATGCCAACAACGGCAACGGTGATGGCTAAGATCAGGATGATCAACCAAATAATGGCGAAAATACGCGCCCATTCACGCCGCAACCCTAAATAAGACAAAATGGCCAAAACCATGAATGGAAATGATTGCAGCGAGGCAGTTAAAAAACTAAAGATTTCTTGAGACGGTATCATAAGGTGTTACTGAGTATACTCAGCGAACAGCAAAGATAGATTTATGCCAACCACAACCCATTATTTCCCTAAAAATTTTAAATGGGGCACCGCCACATCTTCACATCAGGTGGAAGGGAATAACCATAATAACCAATGGGCGCTGTGGGAGCAACAAGAAGGCCGGATTGTCGATGGGGATGTTGCAGGCCTCGCTTGCGACTGGTGGCGTAATAGCGATGACGATTTTGACCGCATGGTTGCGTTGGGGCTGAATGCGCATCGTATGTCATTAGAATGGAGCCGCATTGAGCCGAGCGAAGGCCAGTTTGATAACGCCGCGCTTGAGCGTTACCGTGCCATGTTGCTCGGCCTGCGACATCGCGGCATCGAACCGATGGTGACGCTGCATCATTTTACCAACCCGATTTGGTTAGAGGAGCAGGGCGGCTGGGAGAATGAGGCCGTGATTGGCTGGTTTGCGCGTTATACGGCAGTGGTGGTAAATGCCTTGGGCGATTTGTGTGATTTGTGGTGCACCATTAACGAGCCAAATGTGTACGCGGTGTTGGCTTACCTCGGCGGCACACACCCGCCCGGGCATGAAGGCATTACCAAACGCTCGTTTGCGGTGTTGCGCAATATGCTTTTGGCGCATGGCGCGGCCTATCAAACATTGCACCAAAAACAAGTGTTGGCGCGGGTTGGCTTGGCCCATCATATGCGTTATTTCAGCCCATTACGCCCAAATCATATTTTAGATGGCATGACGGCCAAATTTCAAGATTATGCCTTTAACGAGAGTGTGATTTTGGCGTTGACCCAAGGCAAATGGTCGTTGGCGCTGCGTCAAGGCGCAACCCAAAGTGCACGTGGCTTGCGCGGCACATTAGATTGGATCGGGCTGAATTACTATACCCGCCAATTTACCATGTTTGATATTCGCAGCAGCGCTACTTTATTTGGGCGGGTAATTGAACCGGCGATGTTGCGCGAGGCCGAAATTTTTGGCTATCACAACCCATTGCAAACCGAAATTAGCGACTATAACTATGGCGAAATTTACCCCGATGGTTTGTGGAAATTATTACAGCGGCTTGGGCGTTTAAATATCCCGATCTATATTACCGAGTGTGGGTTGCCCGATGCCGATGATGATCAACGCCCAGCTTTTTTGATGCGTCATCTCAAGCCGGTTTGGCTCGGTATTCAGTTTTGTTACGACATAGTCGGTTTTTATCATTGGTCGTTGACCGATAATTTTGAGTGGTCGGAGGGGTGGCGTATGAAATTTGGTTTATATGCCTTTGACCACGTTACCCAACAACGCACGTTGCGACCAAGCGGTCGTTTGTATGGCGAAATCGCAAAATCGAATAGCCTGACCCGTG
This sequence comes from Thermoflexus hugenholtzii JAD2, assembly GCA_945877855.1. Lineage (GTDB taxonomy): Bacteria > Chloroflexota > Anaerolineae > J036 > Brachytrichaceae > AQU-03. Next base: position 5,944 of record CAMDWA010000157.1, read on the forward strand.
ATCAAGCGGAACGGTATGCCCCCGATGTTTTGTTGCGCTTGTTTCCGACTTGAAAGGCCAGTATAATCAGTCGCCCTGTATGTCCACCCCATTTGTTGCCCTAGTGGGCCGCCCCAACGTCGGCAAAAGCACGTTATTTAACCGCATTGTCGGCGAGAATTTATCCGTCGTGGACAATCGCCCCGGCACAACTCGTGACCGTGTGTATTCAAAATGTCACTGGAACGGCGCTGAATTTGTTTTGGTTGATACCGGTGGTATCGAGCCGCTTGAGGCGCTGCGTGATAAAGAAGTTGCGGTTATCGCCGAAGGTTCGGCTGATTTTGTGCACGAGATCCGTGAGCAAGCCGAGATTGCGATTGCCGAAGCCGATGTGATCGTCTTTACGGTTGACGGTCAAGCGGGTTTGACCGCCATTGATGAAGCTGTTGCCGAGATTTTGCGTCGGCTGATTGGGCAACGCCAAAAAGCTGGGCATACTGTGCCCCCTATTGTGGTTGCCGCCAGCAAAGCCGAGGCCACGCATATTCGCCAAGAGGCGATGGAATTTTATGCATTGGGCTTAGGCGAAGTATTTGCCGTGAGCGGGCTGCAAGGCGATGGTGTGGCTGATATGCTCGACGAGATCGTGCGTTCATTGCCTGCCAAAAACCCTATTGATGAGGCTGAAGATGATTCGTTGAAGATTGCATTATTGGGCCGCCCCAATGTCGGCAAGTCATCGTTATTTAATCAATTGATTGGCGAGCCGCGTGTCATTGTTAGCCCAGTGGCTGGCACTACCCGTGATGCGATCGATACCGTGATCGAGTTTACTGAGACTGATCGACCGATTGGCGATTCAAGCGAGGTTGATTCAGCCGACGAAGCGCTTGAAGGTGCAGAAGCCTTTGTGCCAGTGGTAAACAAGATTACGTTAATCGACACCGCCGGTATTCGCAAGCGCGGTTCAATTGAGCCGGGTGTCGAAAAATTTAGTGTGTTACGGGCATTTAAGGCAATTGAACGTGCCCATGTGGTGCTGTTGTTGGTCGATGCCGACGAGGGCATTACCGTGCAAGATGAACACATTGCAGGTTACATCCTCGAAGCCAATAAGGGCGTAATCGTGTTGGTTAACAAATGGGATTTGCTAGAGAGCAAAGAGAAAGTTGCGCGTTCTGAGCGTGAGGTCGAAGGCTTTGGCATGTTGACCGAAAAAATGTATAAGTTGCTCGAAGAAGCGCGTTCCCGTTTTAATTTTATGGCCTATGCGCCGATCATGTTTATTTCGGCCAAAACCGGTTTTCGCTGTGAGCAAATCTTTCCGGCGGCTTTGCGGGTGAATGAGGCGAGGGCGATGCGTATCCCCACCTCCGATTTAAATCGTATTTTGCGTGAGGCTCATGCCAAACATTCGCCCCCTTCAACCGGTGGCAAACGGCTTAAAGTATTTTTTGGCTCACAAGTGGGGATTAATCCACCCACGTTTGTGTTTCATTGCAATGACACCAAACTGGCGCATTTTAGTTATCGTCGTTATATCGAAAATCGCATTCGCGCCGAATTTGGTTTCTTTGGCACCCCAATGCGGGTGATATTTAGAGGACGAGACGATAAAGAATAGAAAAATTGAAAATTTAGAATTGAAAATTAAAAATTAAGGCTATTTCTTCTTCATTTTCAATTCTAAATTCTAAATTCTAAATTTAAAGATGAAGGCATTATTAGCATTGGCCGATGGCACATTATGGCCCGGCGAGGCATTTGGCAAAATAGGCGAAACGACGGGCGAGGTCGTGTTTAATACCAGCATTACTGGGTATCAAGAAATTTTAACCGACCCCTCGTATTGTGGGCAAATTGTGGTGATGAGCCAGCCGCATATCGGCAATTATGGCGCAAATTTAGACGATGATGAATCGGATCGCGCATGGGCGGCTGGGTTTGTGGTGCGAGCGGCTAGCCCCACCGTGTCAAATTATCGCGCCAATATATCGCTAGATGATTATTTAAAGGCTCGCAACATTGTGTCGATTAGCGATGTCGATACACGGGCTTTGGTGCGACATATTCGCACTTATGGGGCGCAAAATGCCGCTATTTCAAGCGTCAATACCGACCCTGAGCGGTTGGTGCAAATGGCTAAAAATGCCCCCGATATGAATGGCCTTGATTTGGTGAAAAACGTCACCTGTGCCGAGCCTTATCATTGGGCGCAATCGGTTGAAGCCGATTGGGTGATGCCCGGTAGCTTGGCCGACCTAAAGGCCGCGCCCAAACATGTGGTGGCGTATGATTATGGCATCAAGCGTAATATTTTGCGTTTGTTAGTGGCACATGGCTGTAAGGTGACGGTTGTGCCCGCCGATATGCCCGCTACTGAGGTTATGGCACTTAAACCCGATGGTGTGTTCTTATCCAATGGCCCCGGCGACCCTGCTGCCGTGACTTATGCCATTGACAATTTAAAACAACTCATCGGCAAAACGCCGATTTTTGGCATTTGTTTGGGGCATCAATTGCTGGGTTTGGCCTTGGGCGGCAGCACCTATAAACTAAAATTTGGGCATCGTGGCGGCAACCAGCCGGTGAAGTTTAGCGACAATGGCATGGTTGAAATTTCGAGCCACAATCATGGTTTTGCGGTGAGTGCCGACAGTTTGCCGAATGGGGTTGAGGTGACGCATGTCAACCTAAACGATGGCTGTGTCGAAGGTTTACGGGCGCGTCAACAACGCGCCTTTAGTGTGCAATACCACCCAGAGTCGGCTCCCGGCCCTCATGATTCGCAATATTTGTTCAACGAATTTTTGCAGTTGATGAATTGATATACACTTAGGCTATGCGCGAAAATAAAATATTAACCACATTTAAAAATGGCGGCGCAATTATTAATGGGTGGGCACAATTGCCCACGTCATTTGCCGCCGAGGTCTTCGCAAATTCGGGTTGGGATAGCATTACGATTGACATGCAACACGGGCCGGTTGATTATCAACGGGCGCTTGAAATGTTGCAAGGCATCGAGACCGAGCAAACGCCAGCGATGGCGCGAGTGCCGTGGAACGAGCCGGGCATCATCATGAAGATGCTTGATGCGGGTTGTCTTGGCATCATTTGCCCGATGATTAACACACGGGCGCAGTGCGAGGCATTCGTCGGCGCGTGTCGTTATCCGCCGATGGGTTATCGCAGCTTTGGCCCATTACGTGCCAGCATGATTTATGGCGATGATTATGCCCCAAATGCCAATAATTTTTGCATTACGATGGCGATGATCGAGACCAAAGAAGCGGTCGAGAATCTCGAATCGATTCTTACTGTGCCGGGCTTAGATGCCATTTATATTGGCCCAGCCGATCTTAGCCAGAGCTATGGCTACCCGCCAAAAGCCGACCCAACTGTGCCACAAATCGTTGAAACGGTTGAATATATCGTGAATACTGCGCGTAAACATGGTATTTATGTGGGGATGCATTGCGCTGATGTCGCCTATGGGTTGGAAATGGTTAAAAAAGGCATCCAATTTATTACCATTTTGGGCGATTCGCGTTTATTGCAAGTGGCCTCAATGAATGTGACTAAGCAGTTTAAGTCTGGCGCAGCCACTGCCAGCGCTCAAGCAGCGGGTGGTCCTTATTAATATTTAGTTTTATCGTTTCTTCTCAATAATTGAGTGCACCCCCAAAAGACTTAATGCTGAACTCACTATCGCTTGATGTTTGGCGAGGGCAAAGCCCTCGCCAAACATCAAGCGATAGTGAGTTCG
>CAMDWA010000158.1 GCA_945877855.1 Thermoflexus hugenholtzii JAD2
GATAAATGCGTAAAGACATCATGCCGAAACCACGATCACCCCAGCCCCGTGCGTGGCTGGGGTGATCGTGGTTTCGGCAAAAACTGAGCGCAATTGCACCCATAAAAACATTGTAATGAATAAACTCATTCGTTTCGGATTTACCCTACTCTATACCCATTTTGCGTGGCTATATGACCTTGTCGCCACCTGTGTGTCATTTGGCGAATGGAAAACATGGGGGGCCACCGCCCTCCAATTCATCCCCGCACCCCGCGCTATTCAGCCCAAAGTATTAGAAATTGCGCATGGTCCGGGCCATCTACATTTTACATTATACAAACGGGGATATTTTCCTGTTGGGATTGATTTCTCGCCCCAAATGGGGCAAATGGCCCGCCGACGATTACGCCAACATCAAATTACGCCCAAATTGGCCCGCGCCAGCGCCTTACAACTACCATTTGCCAATGCCAGTTTCGATTGCCTCATCGCCACCTTTCCAACCGAGTTTATCTCGGCCTCCAATACGTTAAACGAAGCGCGGCGTGTCTTAACACCACAGGGGGTGTTTATCATCGTGCCAAGCATTGCCCTAACCGGCACTGGCCCATTTGCAACCTTAATTCATTGGCTTTACGCCATTACAGGCCAACAATCGGGCAAGGTTAGCCCCCAAAATGAGGCCACCGAGCTAAAGTTTGCGGCAAAACTGGCGCACTATGGCTTTGATTTTGCAGCACATCAGGTCTACACCCAACACGCTTGTGTGAAGGTATGGGTGCTAACCGCCATTTGAGCTTTTCGCTTTCGTTAAAATAGCACTCTCAATTAATATGCGTCACGCCATTTTTGCCCTCATCCGTAAAGACCTGTTGCTCGAAACCCGCGGGCGTGAGGCATTTTCGGCCATGACGGTGTTTGCCATCATGTCGATTGTGATGCTCAATTTTGCCCTGCGATTACGGGCTGATGACATGCGCCTACTGGCCCCCGGGGTATTGTGGGTGACATTGGTCTTTGCTGGCACACTCGGCCTCAGCCGCAGCATGGCCGTCGAGCAACTGAATATGGCAATCGAAGGGATTTTGCTAGCACCGCACGACCGCGCCCTTCTTTTTATCGGCAAAGCCATCACCAACATTATTTTTATGTTGGCAATGGCAGCAGTGGCATGGCCTATCACGGCCATGTTGTTTGATGAGCGCCTGTTTACGTGGGGGGTATTATTAGCCATTGTAATTGGTATTATTGGCTACGCAGCGGCTGGCACCCTCATCGCCGCGATGGCCATTAGCACCCGCTCACGCGAGGTATTCTTGCCCATTTTGCTCTTTCCGCTGGTCTTGCCAATGGTGATTGCGGCGGTATTGGTGACGGCTGGCTTTGTTGACCATGCCGATTTTGCCGAATTTAGTGCCTGGCTCGGCATGCTTGTGGCCTTTGCCATCATCTTTTGGGCCGCAGGGGCTTTGTTTTTTGATGTAATTGTAGAAGGATAAAAAATATGTCTCGAACCGATATTCGCCTTGCCTTGCCGTCGAAAGGACGGCTGCAAAGCGCAACCTTTGAATTTTTGGCACGTTGTGGCTTTGATGTAAAACAATCAAGCACACGTGGTTATATTGGCAGCATTAGCGGCTTGCCCGGTGTCACGGTGCTGTTTCAGCGCCCGCGTGACATCATCGTCAGTGTGGCAAATGGTGGGGTCGATTTTGGCATTACTGGCTACGATGTCATTGCCGATGCCAACGTTGACGCGCACACGACCATTCTGCACGAAGCGCTCGGCTATGGCAAATGCAAATTGGCGATTGCGGTGCCTGAGGCATGTCCGGTGACCAATGTGGCCGAATTGCGGGCCAAAGCGGCGCAATTGGCCGAGGCTGGAACACCACTGCGGGTGGTGACGACTTTTCATAGCATCACCGAGCGCTTTTTTCAAGAGCAGCAAATCGCCCCGTTTACGCTCATCGATGCCGAAGGCTCGCTCGAGGTATTGCCCGAAATTGGGGCCGCCGATATCATTGTCGATTTGGTCGAAACCGGATCGACTTTAATTCAAAACCGCTTGCGCATGTTGCCCGATGGCATTTTGTTGCACACCCAAGCCAGCTTGGTCGCCAATACCAAAGCGTTGATTCGCCCCGAAGTAAAACGCGTGGCGATTGAGTTGTTAGAATATATTGAAGCACATTTGCGGGCGCAAGGGCATTTTTTCATCGTTGCCAATGTGAGGGGCGCATCGTTAGAAGATGTGGGGCACACAGTCACAACCCAAACGACTTTGGGGGGCTTGCAAGGGCCGACCATTGCACCCATTTACCCCAACCCACACAGCGCGGCGACCAATGCCGGTCAGCATTGGTTTTCGGTCAGCATTGTGGTTAGCCGCGCCGAGATGACGCACGCCATCAACCAATTACGCGCCATCGGCGGCAGCGGCGTGGTCGTCACACCCATCACCTATATTTTTGAAGAGCAGCCAGAGCGAATTGCGCGGCTGAAATTGGGAGAATAACAAGCGATGTCACAACTCGAAATGTTTATGTCAAACGCTGGCCCCCCCAGCGCCCATGCTCTAGCCGCTCAACGCGCCACCGCCTTGCGGGCGCAACTGCTCGATCATAGCTATCGTTATTATGTGCTCAGCCAGCCAGTGATTAGTGATGCCGAATATGATGCGCTGACGCGAGAATTGCGTGAGATCGAGACCGCGCACCCCGACCTCATCACGCCCGATTCACCCACCCAACGCATCAGCGATGGCATTTCGGAGGGCTTTGCCAAGGTACAACACCCTCAGCCCATTTTGAGTTTGTCAAATGCCTTTGATGCCGCCGATGTGCGAGCGTGGCACGAGCGCATTCGCAAATATGCCGAGCAACAAGGCATTAGCGGTAATTTTGATGATTTGGTGGTCGAGCCAAAGATTGATGGCCTAACCATTGTGTTGACGTATGAAAATGGCTTGCTGGCCCAAGCCGCCACCCGCGGCGATGGCAACATCGGCGAAGACATCACCGCCAACGCCCGCACCATTAAATCGCTGCCGCTCAAATTAAGAATTGAAAATGAAAAATTGAAAATGAAAAATTATCCAAATTCTTCATTTTCAATTTTCAATTCTAAATTTTCGGTGCGCGGCGAGGCCTTTATGACACTGGCCGAATTTGAAAAATACAACATCGCAGCTTTAGCCGCAGGCGAAAAACCCCTCGCCAACCCCCGCAATGGCGCATCCGGTGGCCTGCGCCAACTCGATCCCAAACTCACCGCCAAACGCCCACTCAGTATTTTGTGTTATCAAGTGCTAGAGAGAGAGCCAAGAGCCAAGAATCAAGATTCAAGAGAGGAACACCCAGCACTCAGCACTCAACTCTCAACCCTCAACTATTTGCGTGAATTAGGGTTGCCGGTCAGCCCAATCGCGCAGCGTTTTGATCATCTTGAAGCGGCGATTGGCTATGCCGAAAACTATATCGAAAAACGCGATACGTTGGGTTTCGAGATTGACGGCATGGTGATTAAGCTAAACGATTTGGTGCTGGCCAAAAAATTAGGGTATGTTGGGCGTGACCCACGCGGGGCCGTCGCCTTCAAATTCCCCGCCCGCGAATCGAGCACCATTTTACGAGCGGTGCAGGTGAAGGTGGGGCGCACTGGCGCGATGACGCCCAATGCTGTGCTCGACCCAGTGCAAGTCGGCGGCATCACCATCAGTAACGCCACTCTACATAATTACGAAGATATCGCCCGCAAAGACATCCGCATCGGCGACCGCGTGGTGGTTAAACGCGCTGGTGATGTCATCCCTTATGTGGCGGGTCCAGTGTTGGCCGCCCGCACCGGCAATGAGCAAGTGATTGTGCCACCGACGCATTGCCCATTTTGCGGCACAGAATTGGTGCGCAACGAGGGCGAGGTAGCGATTTATTGCCCCAACCCCGACTGTCCGGGCAAGCTCGACCGCGCCATTGAGCATTTTGTTGGGCGCGGGGCGATGGATATCGAAGGCTTGGGCGAAAAGATCGTGGCGCAATTGATTGACGCTGAGTTGATCGCCGATGTCGCAGACCTATATCGCTTGCACAAAGACGCACTACGCGAGCTTGACAAATTTGGCGAGAAAAAGGCTCAAAATTTGATCGATGCGATTGCGGCCTCGAAAGAACGCGGGTTGGCGCGGTTGTTAATCGGCTTGGGCATTCGGCACATCGGCGAAGTCTCGGCCCGCGATCTGGCACGGCATTTTGGCAGCATCGACACGCTGATGCAAGCCAATGTTGAAATATTGCAACAAATTGAGGGGGTCGGCCCCATTTTGGCCCAAAGTGTGGTTGATTGGTTTAGCCGCGAGGGCAACCGCGCCTTGATTGAAAAGCTAAAAGCAGCAGGGCTAAAAGTAACAAGCAATGAAGCAGCAATGACGACCCAACCAGCGGTAGGCGCTACGCCCGCCGCCTTTGCAGGCAAGACTTTCGTAATTACAGGGGCGTTGTCAAAACCACGCGAAGAGATTGCCGCTTGGATCGAAGCCAGAGGCGGCAAAGTGACCGACAGTGTGAGCAAAAAGACCAGCTATATCGTAGTCGGTGAATCGCCGGGCAGCAAAGTCGCCAAGGCCCAACAACTCGGCGTGACGATTTTGGACGAAGCGGGGCTGTTAAAAATGAGTGAATGAGTGAGTGAGTGATTTAACAAAAAATCACTCATTCACTCATTCACTCACTCACTCATTCGCTCATTTAGCGTCCTTCTGCCTCGGCCTTCAAGTCAGCGGCATATTGGTCATAAGATTGGCGAAAATCGGGCAAAGAGCCAGCGATCATCGGCATCATCAGGCCTTTGATGGTCTCAGACATCGAGAAATGGGTCGATCCATCGGCATTGGGGGTTAGGGTAAAGGTGCGCACACCACTAAACATGGGGGCCATACCATCGGCCCATACCAATTTTTGCGATGGCACAAACTCTTTAATTGCCAAATTAAACACGCGGCCCGGCGCAATTTTGGCGCGTAATTTGATCTTTTCGCCCTGCACAATATTGCCTTCGATGCTCTCGACAGTCGAATTCCATCGCGGAAAATCCGCAGCATTGGTCAACAAGCCCCAAATTCGCTGTGGTGTGGCATTAATATTAATGCCCACACTGGTTGTTTTGCTAAATGTCGTTTTGGTTTCGGTGGCTTTGGCCGCCGCATAAGTTGAAGTTGTCATATTTATTGAAAGGGGTATTAGCTTAAAAATATCATATAAGTAGGGGCACGGCATGTCGTGCCCCATGCTTATATCGCTCGCATACGATTATTCTTAGGGTTATGTTCCAATTCAACCAATCCTAAAATCTCCATCACTGGGGGCACATACATGGCAAAACGCCCACGCAAACCCTTCTTTAGGCCATACCAGCCCCCAACTGGGTTCGATGGCGAACGCCCCCACCCTTCGACCGTATCTTCTTTGGCGGGTTTTTGCTCATCGGCTATACCCAAAGCCATCCAATCGCCATGCGCCTTTAACATCGCATGCAAATCTTCGATACAACGCAATTGATAGCTCAGTTTGGTCGTGCCAACCTCGCAACACAAGGCCGGTGGGTTAGCCGCCTCATCACGATAGACTTTGTATTCTGACGTGCCGGGTGGTGTCTTTAAAATCCAAGGGTCACTGGGTGTGCCACTGCCATTGACTTGTAGTATTGTCATTTTTATTTTTATGCATCTTCTCAATAATTAGAGGTGTCCCCCAAAGACGTAATGCCGAAATCGCTATCACTTCGTGTTTTGTGAGGGCAAAGCCCTCTCAAAACACGAAGTGATAGCGATTTCGGCAAAAATTTGTTTTAGTTTCCACTGATTTCTAAGAAGATACAAAATTTTAAGCAAAACCTGTTTTTATTACTTAATACAACAATAAGTATACGATATCAACCAAAATTGTCAAACAACCCTAATTAAACAAGATACAAAATTAGGCCGATTTATAGGTTAAAACAATCTCATATAATCAGATTAGTGCAGATTCAACAAATTTTGCCTTCACCTTACCGTGATGACCGCAACGGCGATTTTGCGCGTCGGGTTGAAAACAGCCCCTTACTCAAACGCACCCGCGATGTCATTCGTGACCGACAATACACGATTCGCACCGAAGAAACCTATTTACGTTGGATTGTGAACTTTTTTTTCTTTCATAAAAAGCGCGACCCCGCCGAAATGGGCACGGCTGAGGTCGAGGCATTTCTCAATCATTTAATCGATCAACACCACGTTTCGACCAGCACCCAACACCAAGCATTTGCGGCCTTATTATTTTTATATGCCGATGTTTTAGGCCGCCCGCGTAGCGATTTTAAAGCGCAGCTTAAGGAAGTGCGGGCGAAAAAGACTGCCCATTTACCCATCATCTTAAGCAAGAATGAGGTGCAACAAGTGTTACGTCAATTATCGGGCGAGCAACAATTGATCGGACAGCTTTTATATGGCAGCGGGCTACGGTTACTTGAATGTTTGCGGCTACGGGTGAATGATATTGATTTTGAACAGCGCCAAATCATCATTCATAGCCATATGAATGAAACCGATAATGAACCGAATAGACAACCTCGCCGCAAAAAAGTGCGAAAATATCGCAGTAAAAACAACCCAGCAATAAATACTGCTCAACGCATTACCGTATTGCCTGAAATATTGGTACAGCCATTGCGTGACCACTTAGCACGTGTGCAGGCCCGTCATCGCAACGAGTGTGAAAATGGGCAGGGCTATGTCCTCTTGCCTGCCCATTTTGACCCACAAACCCACAATATTAGCCGCGAAGATGCCCAACGTGATTGGCAATGGCAATTTGTTTTTCCAGCCAAAAGCCTATCGTCCAACCCCAACCAACCAACAGACCCTGTGCAATATCGGCATCACGCCCATGAAACCACAACTCAAAAAGCGGTAATATCTGCCACCCGCCTCGCAAAAATTGACAAACGGGTGACCTGCCATACCTTTCGCCATAGTTTTGCCGTTCATCTGCTCGAAGCAGGCTATGATATTCGCACCGTGCAAGAAATGCTCGGGCATAGCGACATTACCAGTACCATGATCTATACCCGCCTATTAGCAAAAGTCCCCAAAACCGTGAGCAGTCCATTAGATAACTGAAGTCGAAATTAATGAAAATACAACTTTATGACCAATACTTCGCCATTTCGCCCGTGAATTTCACGGTCTAAAAATTTCAAACGCGCTAAAGCGCGTTCGCTGCATTCCCAATGCGTTTCAACACATTTGTTTACTTCAGACCGTGAAATTCACGGGCAGGCAACCGCAAATTGGCAAAGATTTTGTTACTTATGTTGAATCCAAAATCGCCTCACAGCGTCCCACCAAGATTCCAAGGGTTAAACTCATCTGCCCCAACCCCTTGCGCCTCACTTTTACTCTGTTTGCCCGATGCCACAGCAATGATCTCATCTAAAATTTCAGCCGCCACTGCTACCATCGGCACACCCTCCAAAATCTTGCCAGCGTCAATATCCATATCGTCCTCCATCTGCCGATAAAGCGCCGAATTGGTGGCAACCTTGATGCTAGGCGCGGGCTTGAAGCCAAACACCGAGCCACGGCCGGTGGTAAACACGATCAAATTGCAACCGCCCGCCACTTGCCCCGTTGCCGATACAGGGTCGTAGCCCGGCGTGTCCATAAACACCATGCCACGCTCGGTGATGGGTTCGGCATAGGCATACACCGCCGTTAATGGCGTATTGCCACCCTTAGCAACCGCCCCCAACGACTTTTCATAGATCGTGGTTAGCCCACCCGCCTTATTGCCGGGTGAGGGGTTATTGTCGATCTCAATATTCAGCCGCCGCGTATGCTCCTCCCACCAGTGCACCTGCCCAATCAATTTTTCGGCAATGTGCGGGTTAATGGCGCGGCGCGTGAGCAAATGCTCGGCCCCATAAATCTCAGTCGTCTCACTCAATACGGCTGTGCCGCCCTGCCGCACCAATTCATCGACTGCCAGCCCCAGCGCTGGGTTGGCAGTCACGCCGCTCCAACCATCGCTACCACCGCATTGCAATGCCACATTTAGCCCCGAAATCGGTTGCGGGGTGCGGGCCGTTGCATTCACCACCGGCAACAAGGCTTTTACAGCCTCAATCCCGGCCTGCACGGTTTTGCGAATTCCGCCCGATTCTTGAATGGTTAAACTGACTGGCGGCTGACCTCGTACCCCGCGTTGCAGGCCATAATTGTTGATCAAATCTTGCACCTGATTGACCTCACAACCCAAGCCCACCAAAATATAACCGCCAACATTCGGGTTATTTGCCATACCCGCCAAAGTACGTTGCAACAATTGGTAATCGGCCCCACCCAACCGTGCCCCACACCCCGAAGCGTGCGCCACGGCAATGACATCATCGACATTGGGGTAAGCCGCTAAGACCTCGTGGGTGAAATGGGCCGCAATTTGGCGCACGGTATGTGCCGAACAATTGACCGACGAAATAACAGCGATGGTGTTGCGTGTGCCCACCCGCCCATCGGCCCGCAAATAACCCATAAACGTGCGTCGCTGCTCAGCAGGCACAAACGCAACCGGCTTGACATCAACGCCGATGGCGTAATCTTTGTCAAATGCGGCAACACTCAGGTTGTGCGTGTGTACATGGCTACCGCTGGGAATGAATTTTGTGGCTGCACCAATAAATTGCCCATAACGCCGCACCGCACCGCCCACCGCCACGCTGCGCAATGCCAGCTTGTGGCCGGGTGGGATGGTCTCTTGAATGCTTAATAGCGTATCGTCTTCTAAACGCAGGGTCATGCCTTGCAGCAATGGCTGCCGCGCAATCGCCACGTTATCGTCAGGATGAAGCCGAATGGCGATTTGCGGCAGGGGAACTGGCATAGACCTATCAGTGGAGGCGGGGGTATCAATGAGAGATAAATTCATTTTGCAAAATGGCAACCCATTGTAAGGCCAATCGAGTCTTTAGATTGCCAAGATAGGGTAGTATATATGCTCGCCTGACTGCCACAAAATCGCTTTTTTAGGCGTAAGATGTGGCACGCTCAATTCGTATTTTTCTTAGACACTGTTTCTCAGAACAACTTTTCGCCAAACACACGACAAGACTATTCAAGTAAGGTGAGGGGCTTTGACCCAATTTTTTGAGATGACACACACTTTCTTAAAAAACATGACAGTTTCAGCCCAATTTCACCTAAAAGCATTGACTTTAAGCCCAAGAAATATATAATCGGCTTGCCTCTTTGCATAGCTATGTTCAAAAAAAATGATGTTTGTGATATGAGACAAGGTTCATAGAGGTTGACTTGATAGCCCGTTGCTACATTCCAGATTCATCCTTTTACAGTAGTTTAGTCTAACAGTAGTTTAGGCTAAAAAAGATTTAACAAAACGACCCCAGTGAGTGGCAAATAAAGCCCACTTCGAAGCCAAGGCAAGCAAAAGCGAGCGTGAAAGAAACCTCTCACCCTTAAATAAAACTATTTCGCCTCAAACCAACCCTAAATGCCTATAATTTCACGCCTTAGGCGGTTGTTGCTAACGATGGGTCA
>CAMDWA010000159.1 GCA_945877855.1 Thermoflexus hugenholtzii JAD2
ACGAAATAAACGGGCAGTGATAGATACCGGGGTAACAACAAAGAGTGCAATCTTTTCACTGGAGTGAAGCGCTACGCGCTTTGGTACTAACTCACCAAAGACTAGCATCGCCAAGATAACCGGTAATAAAAGTGACATCGCGCACCCCAGCCACAGTTAATTTATCGAGAATATGCCCTAAAACTGGCTTGCCAGCGACATTGATCAGGGGTTTAGGTTTGGTAAATGTATGAGGTCGCAAACGCGACCCGAATCCGGCGAGAGGTATGATGACATGCATAATTTTTTAGTTAAACGTTGAAAATTGATAGGTGTGTGCCGCAGACAACAATTGGGTTTCACCAAGGGCTGGCCCCATTAATTGCATACCAATAGGCAATTTTTGTTGATCGAAACCACACGGCACACTAATACCGCAGTTACCTGCTAAGTTTAGCGTAACCGAGAATACATCAGTTAAATACATTTGTAATGGGTCTTCAACCTTTTCACCAATCTTAAATGCTGTGGTTGGGGCCACTGGTGTCATGATGATATCCACTTCTTGATATGCCCGCTCAAAATCTTGTTTGATGAGGGTGCGCACTTTTTGGGCGCGAATGTAATAGGCATCGTAGTAACCAGCACTTAAGGCATAAGTACCCAACATAATACGTCGCTTCACCTCATCACCAAAGCCAGCTTGACGGGTCTTGCCATACATATCAATCAAATCATCGCCATTCACCCGTAGCCCATATTTCACCCCATCAAAACGTGATAGATTAGATGACGCTTCAGCCGTTGCGATAAGATAATAAACTGGCAAACCCAAATGCGTCGTCGGCAAACTGATTTCTTTCACAACAGCGCCCATCCGCTCAAAAGCCCGCACCCCTTCGCGCACCGCATTTTCAACGTCAGGTTGTAACCCACCGATAAAATATTCTTTGGGAACCCCAATACGCAAATTTTGAATTTTAGATTTCAGGCTGTTGATTTCATCGACATAATTTGGCACAGGCGAATGAATCGAGGTTGAATCTTTGGGGTCATGCCCGGCAATAACACTGTTGACGATAGCGGCATCTTCGGCATTTTTTGCCAACACCCCCACTGAATCGAGCGATGAGCCATAAGCAATGAGACCATAGCGTGACACCCGACCATAAGTATTTTTTAAGCCCGTGATGCCACAATAAGCGGCTGGTTGCCGCACACTGCCACCGGTGTCAGTGCCCAACGCGACCACACACAAATTAGCGGCCACCGCCACCGCCGACCCCCCCGAGCTACCGCCCGGCACACGCGACTCATCATGCGGATTGTGTGTCACACCATAGGCCGAGTTTTCGGTCGATGACCCCATCGCAAATTCATCGGTATTGGTTTTGCCTAAAAAAATCGCCCCAGCCGCCCGCAAATTTGCAACACACGTGGCATCCCAAGTCGGCACATAATTTTCGAGCATCCGTGAACCAGCAGTCGTGCGTAAACCTTTGGTCGAAAGCACATCCTTAATTGCCATCGGCAGCCCTAAAACGGGGGTGTCGTCACCTTTAGCGATGCGCTCATCGGCGGCTTGGGCCTGTCGCAGTGCTTCTTCGTCATTCACACTGATATAGGCATTTAAACGCGGGTTATGCTCGTGAATGCGTTTAAGATAGGCGCGGGTCAATTCAAGCGCCGAGAATTGTTTATTTTGTAAGCCAGCACGCACGGCCTTAACAGTTAGATGATCAATCATGATGATTCAGTAATGGCTGCGGCAACCTCAAAGCTTTCGCCATCGCTACGCGGGGCGTTTTTTAATACTTCATCGCGGGTCAACAATTGGTTTACAACATCGGCCTCACGCACAACACTGCGCACCGGTAATACGGTAGCGGTGGGCGACACATGGCTTACATCAACACTCGCCAATTGTTCTGCGTAATCTAAAATAGCCGATAACTGACGCGCATAGCGTTGCTTTTCATCTTCAGTCAAGGTTAAACGCGCCAAATGCGCCACGCGGTTTACTTGCTCTGGGGTTAACATAATTTATGTGGGATATGTATTTTCTCAACAGTTGAGAAAATACGAGAATATCACTAATAATATAGGGGCAAAGGAATATAGCAATGCGTGTTTGTAAACCTCGCATTGCTATATTCTTTTGCCCCTATTTTTAAACAAAACCGCAAACTATCTGCGCGGTGCTTCTAATACAGGAATATTTGGGAAAATGGGATCAAACTTCGGGGGTTCTAGTTGCAATGGTTCGACATCAGTACCCATCATATTGGTATTACCACGCAAATAAGACCCTTCAGATAAGAGCAAGGTATTTACGGTAAGATCACCCCAAACCCGCCCGGTTTCTGTAATTTCAATCTTATTAGCGGTAATAGTGCCTTTAAGTGAGCCAGCCACCACAATGTTATAGGCTTGAATATCTGCCATTACCTTGGCCCCTTCAGCAATAATTAAATTGCCACGTGTCATCACAATGCCTTCAAAAATCCCTTCAATTTTGATGCCGCTATCGCAATGCAAAGTGCCATTCATGCGACAACCCGAGCTAACAACCGTCTCAATGCGTGAACCTTGGGTTTGCGCCGATGAAGCACTTGAGGCTCGTGACGGGGTCGTTGGCATTGTAGGGGCAGATGATGCCAACGGTGGGATATTATTCGTTGGCGCGGCGGTATTCCCAAAACCTCCGGCATTATTATTATTGTTATAGTTGCTGGCGTTAGTAGCAGCCGCCTGTGCGGCGTTGTTATTCGCCTGTCTATCTCTTGCGAACATAGTCCTCCAAAATCTATTCAACAAAGTCATTCCACCAAACACTATTTTGCCTCACACGAGAAAATTCACCCGATGATGCCGGGAGATTCGCAGGGTAAGGAAAAACAATCACATCTCCAGATTTTCCCATGCGCAGTTCTGTACGAGCGTAACGTTCGGTGAAGTAGTCTGTCTTGGCATATTCTAGTGCTCTGCGCCAATTCGTCAAAATTTTTTCGTTTTTTGATACTTCCGCTCGTTGTAATTCATACTGTTCTTTGGCGTAACGCAGGGTTTGAACTTGTCCAACGAGGTTGTAGAGATACGACAATGACATCAGTAGCATTGCACATGCCGGCAACCATTTAAAAAATGGTCGCAATTGTGTCCAAAATGTACTTAATGTCATATGTATTAAGGGGCAAAGTGCCCACACTCAACAACCTACAACCATATCAGTTGCGACGTTGTATCGCTGTGCGGACACATTGCCCCTGTCTCCAATAAAAAAACGATGCCGAAACAGGGACTTGAACCCTGATGAGCGTAAGCTCACTACGCCCTGAACGTAGCGCGTCTGCCAATTCCGCCATTTCGGCTTGCACCATATTGCTATGGCCTTCAATAATTATAGCAGGTTTCGCAGTTAAATTATTACGATCTGCTTTAATCAAAGCACAATCTATCAAAAAACTCCCCTACTTTTATTTCGATAATTCACGTGCTTCAGCAATCCATTCAGCATAAGGCGGTGTACGCCACTTAGGTGCGCGAATGATTTGCTTTAACTGTGCCTCGGTTGCATTGACCATATGATAAACACTAACGATTCCTGCTATTTCTAATTTTAGTGCATCTTCGGCATTTAGATTACGTAAAGAGCGCACAGTGCTCAAATCGACATCTCTTTTGTTTTTTAGTGCTGCCACTGGTGGCAAAACCTCCGCTTCATTATTTTCCATACGCGCCACATCGGCTACTTCAAAAACAACAGGTGTTGTGTCAATTTGGTCAACCTCAGCTGCTTTTTCATTCATAGGGATGACACGCTCCAACCCATCATAATCATCTTCTCCCATAACCTCTGACACAATATCATTGGGTTTATCCCTGGCTGAAGGTGATTCAACATGATGTGCTATTTGTGATTGTAAAACTGGCGGTTCTGGTTCATTCCAAACGCCTTTGTTATCCTCATTTACCGTGCTAATAGGAGAATTAGGCTTAGGCGCAGGCTCGTGATGGCTATTATTATTGGGGCTAGGCGGCTGGCCTGAAGTGCCATCGATAATTTTATTCTCCAATTCTCTTAGATCGAGGTCTAGCACACGCTGTTGAATCGCTTCTAATTGCAATAATAAAGAGTGAACATAGGCATTGGCCTCGGATGTGTATTGACCAACTTGTACAAACCGTGAGCGAAAGCGACCAACATCAGTATTTGCAACAGATAATGCAGCTTGACGCTCTGATGCCAAGCGTTGTAAATCTTTATTGCGTAAATTGGCCTCGCTTAACTGATTTTTCAAGATATCCATCTCATGTCTTCGCTCACGTGCGGTTTGGTCGATATTCGTAAGTTGCAAATGCAAACTTTTAACCGTAGCACGCAGATCTTGAATTGTGGCATCACGCGATTGCACATCTTTTACACTTGCTCGCCATCCTTCTTTGGATTGTTCGAGGGTATGACGGGAAGCCTGCAATTGATTGCGCAGCATTTCTAATTGCTCGCGTTGTCCTTCGAGTTGAATCACCAATTGATATTCATTTTCTTGCAGCTTGGTCACCATTAATTGGGACTCATGCTGATCTTTTCGGAATTCTTCTGTTTCAACTTGGCTCTTTTTTAATTGAAAACCATAGGCAATACGCGCAATAACAACACCAATAATGCCGCCAAACAAACCAATTACAAAAATAGTAATTGTTAATGCCAAGTCTGGCGTTGGCAATTGTGCGATTTCAGCGGAAGTCAAAAAATAGGTAATATTCACTGTGTTACCCATGTTGTTGTAATGATTTTTGCGATGTGTTGCAAGCACGTGCTTAATTCGGTTGATAATTTACCCCAAATTATGTAAGTTATTCTACATCTTTAGGATGAATATTTTAACAGAAATTCTAAGCTTATTCTAACTGAAGTAGATTTTTATACCAACAATGATATCTTCTCAATAAAATGTGGGGAATAAAACATATTTTCGCCGAAATCATCTATGGCCTTTGGGTCAAGGGGTTTTGCCCGGTTTATTGAAAAGTTACTCTTTCGACAAACGTTACTTAGAACCAACCTCAAAATTTGGCCTAACAATGTGAATTTATTAGTTTTAAGTGCTTATTTAAGGAAGTAAAAAATGCGATACATAGTTAAGCTTAATTTTTGGTTATAGCTAGTGGAAAATCTGTGGGTAACATGTGGATAAAAAAACATATTGCACTGGTGATCGCAGCGCAAGGTTGTGGGAAACATGTGTATTATTTGCTTATAATTCAAAAATCTTAAATTAACGCGCAATTTAAGATAGTGTTGTAAAGCAAATCTTGAATATTACAAGTGAACAGAATACAATCTTTCTTCTTGGCTAGATTTAGATATACCAAGAAAGGGTAAAAATTGAGGAAATGCCAATTTCACTATCCCCCGCAAGCTACGCTTGCGGGGGATAGTGAAATCGGCGGAAATCACATTTTTATCCCTATCTTAGTGTTCATAGCAAAAAAAGGAAAATCTTTCTTGTGCCCAAAGGAGATATATGATGAAACCTGAAAGCGCGTGGCTCTCTACCGTCGGTGAAATTGAAATTGGCATTGGACGTGCAAGCTATGCTACTTGGTTGAAATCAGCCCGTTTTGTAAAATATGAAGATGGGCAATTTGTCATTGGGGTACAAAATGGCTATGTGAAAGAATGGATGGAAACCCGTTTGTTATCGCAATTAAAAAGGGTGTTGGTTGATCGAATGGGATCTGAAGTCGAGGTCGCAATTGTGCTGATCTCACAAAATGGCACAATCCCATTTACCAATAATACTTTGGTGAGCAATGATGCCTATCATAATATTGCCCCTAAAAAATCTTTAGCAAATAAAAAGGCCAACCCAATTGCCAATAATATTGAGTCAGACGTGCCAGCCTTGCCGTCTAAAAACAATCTAGATACAAGAGAACCAGCCACTCAAACACAGTCTATTCATCCGGAGATTGATATTTCACCTAACGCTCAAGACGCAAACAACCAGCCAACACAAAATAATATACGGATAAAACCAGTAAAAATGCCGATATCTGAATCCCCAAAAGCACAATCAAATATGTCCAATATGCCCGCAACCTTTTTATCTTCTAGCGATGGCCTAAACCCGAAATATCGGTTTGAAACCTTTGTCGTAGGAAACGGGAACCGTTTGGCACATGCTGCGGCTGAAGCGGTCGCCGAGAATCCGGCGGATCGCTATAACCCTTTATTTTTATATGGCGGGGCGGGGCTGGGCAAAACGCATTTGTTACATGCGATTGGGCATACCTCACGCCAACGTGGATTGCGATGCTTTTATATCACGTCAGAAACCTTTACCAATGAGCTAATTTCGGCCATTCGCTCACAAAGCACTGAAGCTTTTCGCAATAAATATCGCAATGTTGACGTGTTATTGATGGATGATGTGCAATTTATTGCAGGCAAAGAAAGCACCCAAGAAGAGTTTTTTCATACCTTTAATGCATTGCATGGCGCAAACAAGCAAATTGTGGTGACGAGTGACCGCACTCCAAAATCGATGGGCACCCTCGAAGATCGTTTGCGTAGCCGCTTTGAATGGGGTTTGATGGCCGATATTGCCCCACCTGATTTAGAAACTCGTATTGCCATTTTGCAACAAAAAGCCCAGCAAATTGATGCTTACATTCCACCCGAAGTGGTTGAGTTTGTTGCCAAACAAGTGCAAAGCAATGTGCGTGAGTTAGAAGGCGCACTAAATCGACTCATTGCCAGCTCGGCGTTAACAGGCCGCGTCTTAAATATTCAACTTGCGCGTGATACCTTAGCCGATTTGGTCGGCAAACGTTCAAATATTACCCCGTCACAGGTGATCGAAACAGTATCAAAACATTACAGCTTGTCTGTCCCCGAAATCGTTTCGGCGGGGCGCAGCAAAGAGCTGGTGTTGCCGCGTCAAATCGCCATGTTTCTTATTCGCCAAGAAACCGATGCTTCATTGCCCGAAATTGGCGGTTTGTTAGGCGGGCGTGACCACACCACCGTTATGCACGGCATCGAGCGTATTAAAGACCGGCTTGAAACCGAAGATCAACTGCGGCGCATCGTTATGGCGTTACGTGAACAGCTTTACGTTAATGTCGATTTACCACGCATGATTTGAGTTAAAAGTGCTAAGTTGAAAGTGCAAAGTGCTAAGTTTGTTGACTTAACACTTTGCACTTTCAACTTAGCACTTTGCACTTTTTTA
The DNA here is from genome assembly GCA_945877855.1 of Thermoflexus hugenholtzii JAD2. GTDB lineage: Bacteria > Chloroflexota > Anaerolineae > J036 > Brachytrichaceae > AQU-03. The sequence goes on from CAMDWA010000159.1 coordinate 7,221, forward strand.
TGACATCCGTTCCACATTGGCTAACATGGGCACGCAAAGTGCAAGCCATCGCCCAAGTTGGTCTAACTTTTGCCGAAAATGATTATGACCGCGAGCGTTATGCCGAGTTACATGAGTTAGCCATCGAGATGTTTGCCACTCAAACAGGGGCAGATCAGGGCACAGTCTCGGCTTGGTTTGCGATTCAACCCGGGTATGCCACGCCAAAAGTTGATGTGCGCGGGGCGTGTTTTCGTGCTGGCAAATTATTGTTGGTGCGCGAGCGCTCTGATGGCGGCTGGTGTTTGCCGGGCGGCTGGGCCGATGTGGGCGATGTGCCATCATTGGCCGCCGAGCGTGAAGTAGCCGAAGAAGCCGGCTATGAATGCAAAGCCCAAAAAGTAATTGGCGTGTTTGATGCCAACCGTCATGGCGAACCTTTGTCGGCCTATCACGGCTACAAACTCATTTTTAAATGTGAGATTCGCGGCGGCGATGGGAAGCCCAATCACGAAACAGATGGCGTTAATTTTTTTAGCCGCGCTGAAATTGCTACCTTGCCACTATCGACCCCGCGCAGCAGTTTGGAGCAATTACTTGAATGCTTTGCACACCTCGACGACCCAACACGGGCAACGGTGTTCGATTAAAAAATGAGTGAATGAGTGAATGAGTGAATGATTTAATCACTCACTCATTCATTCCTTCTGGGTTCAAATGCAAATTGCGCAATTTTGGAGCAGCAAAACCAGTAAGCGCCACCACCAATAACGTCACCAAACCGCCAAACATCACCGAAGGCGCTGTCCCAAGCAGTTTTGCCGCGACGCCGCTCTCAAATGCGCCGATTTCGTTCGATGCGCCAATAAAAATCCAGCTAACCGCCGCGATCCGCGCCCGCATATGTTCGGGCGAAAGCACCCGCACAATTGTCATGCGTATTACCATGCTAATGCCATCAAACACACCGGTAAACATCAGCGCAAAAAATGACACGATGAAATTGGTAGATAGCGCAAACACAATGATGCTAACCCCAAAACCGGCCACACTGATGAGTAAATTGCGACCAGCATTTTGCAATGGCGGATGACGAGTGGCGTATAACATGATAAATAAGGCCCCGATTGACGGTGCAGATTGCATAAACCCATAGCCTACCGGCCCCACCTTCAAAATAGTTTCGGCAAAAACCGGTAATAGCGCAATGACCCCGCCAAATAACACCGCAAACAAATCGAGTGCCATTGAGCCAACTAGCACTTGATCATTTTTGACATAACGCACCCCAGCCGATAAACTCTGCCAAATTGTTTCGCCTTCGGGCGGCACGGGTTTGGCTTTGGGCGCAATGAGGCGCATACCCAGCAACGAAATAGCAAGCAACAACGCCACAATAAAATAAGTGACGGTGGGGCCTAAATAAGCATAGGCAAACCCACCCAAAGCCGGGCCAATAATGCTAATGGCCTGCCACAAACTGCTCGACCAAGCCGACGCTTGGGCAAAAACATTGGCCGGAATCACTTGTGCCTCAAATGCCGACATGGCAGGGTCGCCAAAACCACGTGCTATCCCAACCATAAATACGACGCCATAAAGAGCAAATATGCTTAACGAGGCACTATTGAGCGAAATAAAAGCAAATAAAATAGCACAAACCACCTGAATGGCTTGGGTGATAAGCACAATCATGCGGCGATCATTACGATCGGCCACATGCCCGCCATATAAAGCCAAAGATAAAGCCGGAATGGCTTCGACCAACCCCAACCACCCTAATGCGAGTGGGTCTTTGGTCAATTCAAACACTTGGTAGGTAATACAAATATAAAGCGCTCGTTGTGCTAAGGTTGAAAATACACGTGAGCCGAGTAGATAGCGAAATTCGGGCAAGCGTAACGCTGCATAAGGGTCATTAGGTTTGCTAAAGGGCATTTAACGAATTGTAGCGCCGAAATTTATAATACTTTGAGGTAATTTAAAAGGCATAATGCCGAACTAACGATATGGTCTTTGACGACAAGAGCTTTGCCCTTGCCGTCAAAGACCATATCGTTAATTCGGCGAAAAATTGTTTTACAACTTATTATCGAGAAGATAATTTTGTTATGATGATGATATCGTATCATCTTCCACAAAATAAAAGGATACTATCTTGTTACTAAAAAAACAACGGCTAAAAATTGCATTACTTGTCAACCTTGCCCATAACGCGCCCGATCTAGGCGACAATGCGCCAAATGATCGCCTCGTTGAGCTTGATTACGCCGAAGATGTGGCG
>CAMDWA010000160.1 GCA_945877855.1 Thermoflexus hugenholtzii JAD2
TGTTCCTTTGTTGATGCTTGCTAGCGTTGCTATGATTGCTTCGACTGTTTTGTATACTGCGGGGGGATGTTGTTCTTCTTTTTTTTTCATACCCTCTGTTTTACTACAGATTTGAACAACATCCCTACTTTTAGACTAAACTACTGTAATCAACCAACCAACTAATAAACCAATCAACCAATTAAGCCATGACGCAGTTGACCAACAACTTTGACATTCTTTCAATTTGTCGTTTGTTTGCTTTGCAAGACAAAATAAGCACTTTTCAGCCTTATGGCAATGGGCATATCAACGACACCTTTCTTATTCGCTGTGCTACGGCCAATTCACATGCGCAAACACAGCCAGCTTATATTCTGCAACGTATCAACCATCACGTGTTTAAACAGCCATTGGCGGTGATGTCAAATATCGAGCATGTGTTAAGTCATTGGTGGGGGGTGCTACAAGCCCAAGGCGCAACCCAATTGGCTCGCAAATGCCCCCAACTTGTGCCCGCCCACGATGGTAAAACGTATGCCATCGATCAAGATGGCAATGTGTGGCGCATGTTTCATTTTATCGACGACACCTATACTGTCGATGTCATCGAAACCCCTCAGCAAGCCTATTTAGCCGCCAAGGCCTTTGGGCAATTTCAGCAACATTTGGCGGCTTTGCCCGCCCAACAATTGGCCGAGACCATCCCGGGTTTTCATCACACCCGCAACCGGTTTCAAGCCCTCATTCGCGCCATTGATGCTGACAGCCATGCGCGGGTTGATGCGGTGCGGCCCGAAATTGAATTTGCCTTGGCGCACGAAGCCGACACCGGCTTATTGCTCGATCTGCAAGCGTTAGGCCGTTTGCCGCTGCGCGTAACCCATAACGACACCAAAATTAACAATGTGTTGTTTGATATGGCGACGGGTGAGCCATTATGCGTGGTTGATTTAGATACAGTGATGCCGGGTTTGGTGGCCTATGATTTTGGCGATATGGTACGCACCGCTGCCACCACCGTCATCGAAGATGAGGCCGATATCAGCCGCGTCGATATTCGTATGGATTTGTTTAAAGCCTTGGCTCAAGGTTATTTGGCAAGCGCTGGCGACAGCCTGAGCGATGCCGAAAAACACAGCCTGGCATTTGGTGGCAAACTCATCACGCTCGAACAAGGCATTCGCTTTTTGACCGATTATTTGCAAGGCGATAGCTATTACAAAACCCGCTATGCCCAACATAATTTAGACCGCACCCGCAATCAATTTGCATTGGTGCGGGCGATTGAAGCTAATCTGAGCGAGATGGAGCGTCTAGTCACCCGATGATATATCGCAGCCCCATTGCCGATCGGCTCGACCGGGTTGTGGTGGCGCTTGTGCCCGACCTTAGCCGCAATGCTGCCCAAAAACTCATTGAGCAAGGCGCAGTGTCGGTGAATGGGGTGGTGCGCCCGGCAAAATATGCCGTTGCCATTGGCGATACCATTACCCTTAGCCACCTCCCCACTCAGCCCGACCCGCAGCCAATGCCAGAGGCCATCCCACTCGACATTTTGTATGAAGATGAGGATGTCTTGATCATCAACAAAGCGGCGGGTATGGTGGTGCACCCGGGGGTTGGCAACACCAGCGGCACTTTGGTCAATGCTGTGTTGGCCCACGCCCCCGATATTGCCGATGTCGGTGATGCCGAGCGCCCGGGCATTGTGCATCGGCTAGATAAGGAAACCAGCGGCGTGATGATGATGGCCAAAAACACCCAAGCCCAAAGCGCATTGCAAGCCCAATTTAAGGCCCGCGAAGTGCATAAAACCTATATTGCTGTCTTGTTCGGCAATATTCAGCCGCCACGTGGCCTCATCAACAAACCCATTGGGCGCGACCAGTATCACCGCCAACGCATGGCAATTGTGCCTGATGGCCGCGAAGCCATGACCGAATATCGTCTCATTGCTGCCCCAAATGCAAGCGCAACCCCAAGCATGTCGCTGGTTGAGGCATACCCGCGCACGGGGCGCACCCACCAATTGCGGGTGCATTTTGCATCAATGGGTTTTCCAATTGTCGGTGATGCCGTTTATGGCGGCAGCGTCATCAAAAACCACCCACTCAGCAAACAATTGACCCCGCGCCACTTATTACATGCCTACCAATTGTCTTTTCGCCTGCCGAGCAGCGGCCAAATCGTCACTTATCAAGCCGCAATCCCGCCCGATATGCAAGCCGTAATCGATCTTATTTAAGCTATTCAGCGAAAAATCGGAGGTTTATTTTTTCTGAATGGCATTAGGTTTTGCGGCCAGCGATGCCAACACTCGATAGATCGTAAACCCAACCACCCCAAAACTGCTAAGGGCAAGCACGGCGCTGGCAATTAGGGTTTTGCTGTCGCTGCCACTCATCAGCGCATGCAACACAATCAACCAATATAGCCCAAAGCTGGCGTAATGAATAATCCGCCAAGTGCCGTGCCCAATGCGTGGGCGGGCATAAAAGCTAAGCGTGACCAGCAGCAACACATAAAACCCAATTTGCCCCACCCCCACCCAAAATGGCTCGTAGTTTAGGCTAGCAAAGGGCACAAATAATTGGGCCAACGTAAAATGTAAATATTGATCGCCCAATAAAATGAGCACATGCATAACAATAAAGGCTAACCCAAGCAAGCTGCTGTGTTGATGTAATTCAAACCAACCCATCCGACCCATTCCTTCTATACCTTTTACCTTGCTGCTAATCGACAAGCCAAAAAACATCGACAACGTAATTAACCCAAAACCCACAAACGAACTGGCGCGTGATAAATACCAATAGGCTTTGGGTTGCGTACCCACCAAGGTTTTGCTGATAATGGGCAAAGAGGTAGCGAATAAGATCAGCGTAATCAGCGTCATAATGCTAATGGCCACCCATCGCAAAGAAATAGCAGGTTTTAAATCTGCAACAATTATTTTTTCAGATGTAATATTCATGGTTGTGTTGTATTTGGTCATTGATGCCTTTTTCGGCAGCGTTACGGCCAAACATATTGATTAAATTGAGATGACCGCACGATTGTGCCGTCTTCTAAGACCGCTAAACCGGCTAATTGTGGCTGAGACTCAAGCCATTGGGTGCCGTTTGCACTGCCCAAAATAAGCCAAACCTTGGCGGCAATATCGGCCTGTTGCGCACTTGGGGCAATCACGGTGGCGCTCAAAATATCGGTTTGGGCGGGTGTGCCGGTGCGCGGGTCGATGAGATGATGCATCGATTGACCAGCGCGTTGCCAACGTCGATAATCGCGCCCCGAAGTTGCAACCCCGCCTTCGGTCAACCGCAATAACTCAAGGTCATTTGTTGGGTCAAAGGGATTGGCAATGCCGATTGCAAAAGGGTGTGGCGCAGCATGATCGCGGCGAGTGCCATCGTCACATTGGCGCACCGCAACATCGCCTCCGGCATCAACCAACGCCGCGCCATAGGCGCATAATCGCTGTGCGGCTTGATCGGCAGCCCAGCCTTTTGCCACACCCCCCACATCGAGCCGCACCCCTTTGGGCAAACACACGCACCGTTCAACACGGTTTAATGTAATTTCGCGCCAACGTTGTGGCATTTTGGGTGCATCGGCCCATATCGACATCGTTGGCATCGAAGCTGATTCTAGGTGAATGGTCTCAAAACTATTGGCATAGCCCGCGTATTCCAGCGCGTCGATCACAGTGGGTGTCACAATCCCATCGGTATCCACCGCTGCATCTAACGCCGCTGCCAATACCTCGCACAATGTGTCGCTGACGGGCATTATCTTGCCCTGAGTGTTTGTGTTCAAACACCGCAATTCGCTCTCTGGGCGAAACCGACTGAGCGTTTGTTCCCAAGCTTCAAACCAGCTTGGCACGGCACTCAACACCCGATCAAGGGCGTGCGGCGCAACGCTTTGATCATCAGCTTGGCCTTCTACAAGGGCCAGCATTTCGCAATTCATGGCGCGAAAATAACATTTAGGCATGATTTAGCGAGACGAGCGTGTGCGCGTCGATGGGGCGGGGCGTTGGCTTGATTGCGCTCGCGCTTGTGGTGCGGGCTGTGCCGCGACAGCAGCACGAGGCGTAGCCGCAGGCGCAACTGCGGTTGGTCGTGCAGCTTGGGTGGCTTGAGGCACTGGTGTCGCCACCACACTGCCACGCGCAGCCTCAGGCTGAGAATACTCAGGCTGAGAATACCCAGACTGAGAATACTCAGGCTGGGTATTGGCTTGGTCATTGTTCACAGAAGGGCGAGTCGGCAATCCCTGAACTGCTGGCGCTCGCGGCGCTGAGCGTTCCGGCGGCGCACCCGGACGATTACGCGCATTGGATTGGGGTTGCACAGCAGCACTTGGCTGGTTTGCCGTAGCTTCAACAGGGGTGCTAATCACCGACGGTTCTGTTTTAGCGAGCGCGACCCATCCACCCAATAAGGCCAATATTGACCCAATAGTTAAACTGGTTTTTGCCAAAGCAATACGGTTTTTTATAGTTGATTTGCTTTTAATTTGAGGCGATTTTGTTTCGTCGTTCATGGTTGCCAGCTTATCTTGTGGCTGTAAAATGAGTGTGTATTTCATGTTAAGTTTTAACAACAATCAAATCCTTCTCAAACGACGACCCACAGGATGGGTTACTCCCGATGATTTCGAACTGGTTCAAACCCCCATCCCTACTGTCACAACGGGGCAGGTGTTAATCAAAAATCAGTTTTTGTCGCTCGACCCCTACATGCGTGGGCGTATGAATGATGCAAAATCATATGCCGAGCCAGCCAAGTTAGGTGAAGTCATGGTGGGTGGCACAGTGGGTGAGGTGATTGAATCACAGCACTCTAAATTTGCCGTTGGCGATCAAGTGGTCGGCATGTTGGGTTGGCAAACCTATGGCCTGTCCGATGGGCGCGGCTTACAAAAAGTCGGCAGCAAATCTAATCCTAGCCCCATTCCGCTCAGTGCATGGTTGGGGGCAGCCGGAATGCCCGGTGTAACAGCCTATGCTGGTTTATTTGAAATTGGGCAACCCAAAGCCGGAGAGACCGTGCTGGTGTCGGCAGCCGCCGGTGCAGTCGGCAGCGTGGTGGGGCAATTGGCAAAATTGCATGGTTGCCGTGCCATTGGCATTGCTGGTGGGCCAGAAAAATGCGCCTATGTATGTGAGCAATTGGGCTTCGATGCGTGCGTCGATTACAAATCACCCGAATTTCGCGCGCAACTCAAAGCCGCCACCCCAAACGGGGTCGATGTCTATTTTGAAAATGTAGGTGGGGCAATCTTAGATGCTGTGTTAACCCGCATGAATAATTTCTCGCGGATGCCCGTGTGCGGCCTTATTTCAGATTACAACGCCACCGAACCTTATGGGGTGCGTAATTTTGTCGCTATTTTAAGCAAACGCATCAAGATTCAAGGCTTTATTGTCACCGACTTTATGTCGATTTGGGCGCAAGCCGTGCAAACGTTGGCTGGGCATATCTTGGCTGGGCGCATCAAGACTCATGAAACCATCGCCGAAGGGTTAGAAAACGCGCCAACGGCGTTTATCGGCATGTTAAAGGGTGCAAATTTAGGCAAACAGCTTGTGCGTTTGTAAGCGATTGCCTATATTCTCAATAAACAATGGCAATTTAAAAAGACGTAATGCCAAAACCACTATCTGTCTATCCCCGTAGGGGATAGACAGATAGTGGTTTTGGCGAAAACTTATTATTACGTTTTGTCAAAGACAAAGATTACTCACTATCACCTGTTACTGGCAACAAAGCGACCACACGCAACACAGCCACAGCCGATTCGCTTGGTTTGCAAATCGCCTTAAAGCTATGCTCGCCTGCGCTCAAGGTGGTGGGCAACGTAAATGACCACACACCTGCGGTATCTGACTTTGCCTTACCAATCTCGGTGCTACCATCCAAAATCGCCACATCACAATCTTTGGCCGATTTACCGGTCAACTTGCCCCCAAATACGATGGCATTACCCGTCACTGGGTCAATTGTTGTGGCAACGGCTGGTGTTGGCTCACTTACTTTCACCGACAAAACAGATGACTCGCTCTTGGCGCAAGCCGCCTTTAAGCTATAGTCACCGGCTTTAAGGGTTGCGGGCAAAACAAACTTCCAAATGCCTGTCGCATCGGCAGTGGCTTTGCCCAATTCAGTGCTGCCATTAAAAATAGTCAGTTCACAATTCTTTTCAGCTTTACCCGTAATCTGACCACCAGCAACCAACCCAGCCGCACCTACCGCGTCTATAGTTGTGGGTGCAGTGGCTGGCGCTGGTGTTGGGGCAACAGTTGGGGCTGCCGTTGGCGCAACAGTAGGTGCTACGGTTGGGACAGCGGTCGGCGGCACAGCCGTAGGCGGCACGGCGGTTGGCGCAGGAGCCGCCGTTGTTGGGGCTGGGGTTGCCGCGGCTGGCACGGTTAGGGTTAAGGGGGCAAGCGCCACTGAACCCAAGCGCAAACCGGGGCCACAGGTCACTTTGCCAGAGAATGTGTGAGCACCAGCGGCTAAACCAGCCGGCAATTTAAAGGTAAATTTGCCATCGGCTGCTGTCTGGGCATCACCAATTTTCCTGTCACCTTCATAAATTTCAATACACTCATTTGCCCCAGCAATCCCTTCAAGCGTCATTGTATTGGGGCTGCCAAGCGTAAATTGCGGCACACGTGATGCGCACATTGTCGAAAGCAACAACAATGCTAATGCACCCAATATCAGCGGCAAACAACCACTTAAACGATCCCATAACGGGAAAAATTTTGGTTCTTTACAACAATTCATAATTGATTATTCCTATGGTTAGATCAACTTCTTTGCTTGGTTAATCCACGATTGGAAATCGGGTTCATTGACAACATTACGATTGCCAATAATAATTTCTTTCAGGCGTGCGATTGGCGTATTCGCCAAATCAGCATAAGTGCAGATACCAGCATCATATAAACGCTTTTCAAACGCTTTCCCAATACCCTGCAATGGCTCAAAGTCATCGGGTGGATTGCCGCTCCAAATGCGTCCAACCGAATTGGTCTCTTTGGCTAATCGCAACGCACCTGCACGAATTTCGGCATAATTGGGTTGATGTAATGTGTCCTCTGCAATTCGTAATGCCTTTTTCAAATGATCATCAGATGCATTTGCCAATTCCCAGAATGTGCCGATACCAGCCTCATATAAACGAGTCGATAACACGCTCCCAATCCCATGCACATCGGCTAATGGTTGAGGGCAAGCTGTTGACGTGGCATAGATACCAGCCGGCAAATTCTTATTTGCCGCGTCTTTTGTCGCGCTACCAATAGCACCAACAGCGGCAAAAGAGGCAACCCCGCTTGGGCCTTTATCTTTGGCTGCCGAGCCTGTGGCCGCAGCCGTGACCGCCGCACCAGCGGCTGCACCTGCCACTGCCGCGCCAATCTTACCTAACAAACCACCACCACTCTTATTCGCGTCTGCTGCACCAACATTCACATTGGCACGGGCTGTACTTAAATCGTTGCGCAAAGCGCCAATTTGTGATTGCGCATTCATCAGCTCAGCTTCACGTGCCCGCAACATCGCCTCAGATCGCGCCGATGCATCCATAGCGGTCTTGGTCTCCATCTGAAGTTTTGCAACTTGGGCCTTGGTATCAGCCAATTCTTTTTCAAGTTTGCCCTTATCGCCCGAAAGTGCATCGATGGTGCTCTTGAGCGCAACCCCGCCTGCTGTCGCAGCGGCCAGTTCAGTTAACTTCGACTTTAGATCCCCTTCGACACGGGTCTGGTTGGTGCGAGCCGCGTTCAGATCAATCTCTAGTTTTGCCAATCGTGCGCGTAAATCGCTGGCTTCATTGTCACGTGTCTTCAAAGAGGTCTCATAGCGCACTTTCTCATCACCCACTGCCCGTAAATCGGTTTCGAGTCTTGCAATACGCGCATTGGCATTTGCCAAATCTTTTTCAACGGCCCCTTTATCACCTGTCAACTTGTCGATGGCTGTCTTAAGCACCGCCCCACCTGCGGCGGCGGCGGCAATTTCACCCAACTTAATTTTGAGGTCGCCTTCGGCTTTATTGCGGCCATCGGTGGTCAGTTTCAAGTCATTCTCTAAACGTAATCGATTGTCATTGGCCAACTTCAAGTCGGCTTGCATACGGGCAATTTGCGCCTTTGCATTCGACAATTCAGCTTCCAAATTCTTCTTGTCGCCCGACAAAGCATCAACAGTCTTTTGAATCGCAGCGCCACCGGCGGCAGCCGCTGCCATTTCGGCCAGACGTAATTTTAAGTCGTTTTCAGCTTTTAGTTTGCCATCGCTGACCGATTTCATATCGGCTTGCAATTTGGCATTTTGCGCACGCAAATCGGCCAGTTCTTTGTCTGACCGGTTTTTGTCATTGCTCAAAGCATCAATGGTCTTTTGTAGGGCAACGCCACCGGCTACCGCCGCCGCTAACTCTACGCCTTTCGACTTGACCTGCCCAAGCAAATCTGACTCACGTGTCGCAAATGATTTTGACCCGCCTTCAATATTGACAATTCGCGCATTTAGGTTTGAAATTTCAGCCTCGCGATCACGCAATTTAGCTTCAACTTCATCACAGCAATTAACACGTTTACGCCAAAAAAGCTTTTCTAATAGCCAATGAATTAAGGCCCCTATTGCTGCAATTAATAAAAACAGCAATAACCATACGAATGGACTTTGTGTAGTATATAGACTCATTTTATATTTTTACCCCTCTAATAAATTCACTTATTTATATTTTTATTAGCTGAAACCAAAATCTCAAGTTAGGTTTCAACTAATTCCCTAAACGAAATAATTTGTAAATTTTGCCCAAAATAATACGAAGATTAATCATAGATAAGATTATAGACAAATTTTGTTGTTTTGACTAGAGTAATTTTAGTATCTACAAAGATATACTTAATCTCTAAGTGACTCATTGCATATTTAACGCATTAATATCGCTTTTTCCTTCTATGAATTGGTAAACAATTTAAATTTAATGTTACGCAAATTCCTAAAAGACAGTAGTTTAGTCTAAAAAAGATTTGACAAAATAACCTGAGCGAGTGGCAAATAAAGCCCACTTCGAAACCGAGGCAAGCAAAAGCCAGCGTGAAAGAAACCTCTCACCCTTAAATAAAACTATTTCGCCTCAAACCAACCCTAAATGC
>CAMDWA010000161.1 GCA_945877855.1 Thermoflexus hugenholtzii JAD2
CATGAGCCATGAGCTTTAAGTTAAGACTCATGAGGCATGAGTCATGAGTCTTAACTTAAAGCTCATGGCTCATGGCTCAAAGCTTATGGCTCATGGCTCAAAGCTTATGGCTCATGGCTCACAAAAATATATGCGGTATGCTTGACGCAACGCCATGAACCAAGCCAACAAAATCACACTTAACCATATCGCCATTGCTGTGCCAGACCTTGATGTGGCACTTAAGTTTTATCGTGATGCTCTCGGTATTGCGGTTGCTGGGATTGACCATGTTGAACAAGAGGGGGTTAAAGTGGCTTTTTTGCCACTCGGTGACCCGGCTGCCCACAACGGGCATCCGCCCCAAATTGAATTGGTGCAGCCCACCCGTGACGGCACCGGTATTGCCAAATGGCTGGGCAAACACGGGGCCGGTATGCATCATTTGTGTGTGCAAGTGCCTGATATCAATGCCGCGATGCAACAAGCCCGCGACAACGGGGCCGAACTCATTAACCCTGAACCCGCCCGCCGCGACAATGGCACACTTTATGCCTTTATTCACCCCAAAAGCACCTTTGGCGTACTAATTGAATTGTATCAACCGAGTTAGGGGTTAAGGATTGGAGATTAGGGACTAACTATTATCTCAATCTTCAATCCCTAATCCCTAATCCTCAATCTTCAATCCTCAATCCCCAATCTTATATGTCACAATCCAATTTACCTTCTCGTTACGAGGCCATTCGCACCCAAAAACTAAATATCGACATGACACGCGGCAAGCCGTGTAATGCCCAACTTGATCTTGCCGCAGATTTGATGACCTGTGTTACCAACGCCGATGCAATGGTGGCCGATGGCATCGACATTCGCAATTATGGCGCAATGGATGGCATCGCCGAAGCCAAAACGCTATTTGCCGAATATTTAGAAGTCGCTACCGATGAGATCATCATCGGCAGCAATTCGAGCCTGAGTTTGATGTATGACACCTTGTTACGCGCCATGATGTTTGGCGTGGTCGATAGCCCAGTGGCGTGGTGCAAGTTGCCCGAAGTGAAATTTTTGTGCCCCGTGCCGGGCTATGATCGCCACTTCTCGATCTGCGAACACCTTGGCATCAAAATGATCCCCATCGCTATGAATGCCGATGGGCCAGATATGGATCAGATTGAGCGCTTGGTGGCCGAAGATGACAGCATCAAAGGCATGTGGTCGGTGCCAAAATATAGCAACCCCAGTGGCATCACTTATTCGCCCGAAGTGGTGGCGCGGCTGGCGAAGATGCGCTGCAAGGCCAACGATTTTCGCATTATTTGGGACAATGCCTACACCGTGCATCATTTGAGCGACACGCCCGATTATTTGGCGAATTTGTTGGCGGCTTGCAAAGCCGCTGGTAACCCCGAACGCCCCATCATCATTGGCTCGACGGCCAAAGTATCGTTGGCGGGGTCGAGCGTTGCCATGATTGGCGGCAGCAAGCGCAATATCGATGCCATCAAAAAGCAAATGGGCGTGCAAACGATTGGGGCCGATAAGGTAAATCAGTTGCGACATGTGCGCTTTTTTAAGAATATGGCCGGTATCGAAGCGCATATGCGCAAACACGCCGCCATTTTGCAACCCAAATTTGCCGTCGTGCAAGCGGTGTTGGCGCAAGAATTGGGCGGGGTGATGGCGAATGGCCTAGCCATTGCCACCTGGAGCAACCCCAACGGTGGCTATTTTGTCAGCCTAAACACACAACCCGGCAAGGCCAAGCGCGTGATCGAAATGGCAGCGGCTGTCGGTGTCAAACTCACCCCAGCTGGCTCAACCTCGCCCTATAAGGTTGATCCCGCCGACACCAACATTCGCCTTGCGCCATCGTTCCCATCTATTCCCCATATTCGCACGGCGATGGAAGTAACGGCTTTGTGTGTGAAATTGGCAACGCTTGAGTAATTTGCGATTTTGAATTTTGGATTTACGATTTTGGATTTACGATTTGACAAATCTTCAATCGCAAATCCAAAATCTAAAATTCAAAATCTAAAATAAACATGCGTCATTACACCATCGCCACCGCCGGTCATGTCGATCATGGCAAAAGCACCTTGGTCAAGGCCCTCACCGGCATCAACCCCGACCGGCTGATCGAGGAGCAAAAACGTGAAATGACGATTGACCTCGGTTTTGCTTACCTGACGTTGCCGACACAGGCCAAAGACGTAGTTGGCATTATCGATGTGCCGGGCCATATCGACTTTATCGAAAATATGCTGGCGGGGGTAGGGGGCATCGATGCGGCGTTGCTGATTATTGCCGCCGACGAAGGCCCGATGCCGCAAACCCGCGAGCATTTGGCGATTTTGGATTTACTCAAGGTGAAACGCGGCATCGTGGCCTTGACCAAAACTGACCTCGTGCCCGACCCCGAATGGTTGCCGTTGGTGATCGACGATATACGCGCTTTATTAGCCCCTACGCCCTTGGCCAATGCGCCTATCATGCCCGTAAGTGCCCGTCAGGGCAAAGGGCTAAAAGAGTTGCTGGTCGAATTAAATAAATTGCTGCGCGATTTGCCCTTGCCTACCGATCTTGGCAAGCCGCGTTTGCCGATTGACCGCGTGTTTACCATTGCTGGGTTTGGCACGGTGGTGACGGGCACATTGGTCGAGGGCGGCTTAGCCATTGGCGATGAAGTGGCGATTATGCCCAAAGGCACGCTGGCGCGGGTGCGCGGGCTGCAAACCCACGGCAAAAAAATGGAGCAAGCCCAACCCGGCAGCCGCGTTGCCGTCAATTTGACCGGTATCTCGCTCGATGATGTGAAACGTGGTGACACCCTGATTAAACCCGGCACACTCAGCGCCAGCACTCGCATCGATGTGCAAATTGAATTGGCCCATTTGCACCCCTCGGCTTTCATTCCGCATCCGGCCTCGTTTGTGCTTCGCCATAACACCGAGGTGAAATTTTTTTGTGGCGCCGCCGAAACCTTGGCGACGGTGAAAGTATTGGAAGGCAGCGAGATCACTGCTGATAAGCAGCAAGAAAATTTCGCACAGTTAGAATTGGCCGAGCCGGTGGCGGTGGGGCGCGGCGACCGCTTTATTTTGCGGTTGCCATCGCCCTCTATTACCATCGGCGGCGGCACTGTCATCGACCCAAGCCCCACATTACGTTATCGCCGCCGAGCAGGGCGGGTGGGTGATGAGGTATTAACCCGCCTCGACGCGACCTTAAAAGGCACACCCGCCGAGCGCATCGAGGCCACCTTGCGCGGCAAAGGGTTATGTGCTGAAGCTGACCTTGCCGCCGCCGCCCAAATGTCGGGCGACGAGGTTGCCATCGGGCTAGCCGAGTTGACCCAAAACGGCAAGGTTTTGTTGTGTGAAGGCGTGGTCGGTTTGACTGAGGCATGGCAGATCAGCTACACTCAAGCCGCCACAATTTTAGGCTCATTCCACAAAGCCAACCCACTGGCCGAGGGGATGCCCCGTGACACGTTGCGCAGCCGTCTCGGCCTATCGCCCAAAGTGTTTGGGGCGCTTTTGCGAGTTGAGGGTGTTGGGAACCCTCAACTCGCAACTCTATACTCTCAACTTATCGATGGCGGCGAAACGGTGCGTTTGGCGGCGCATGTGGTGCAATTTAATGGAGTGCAGCAAAAGGCTGTGGATGCCCTCATGCGGCAAATACGAGCGCAGGCGTGGAACACCCCCCTCATTAAAGATTGCCGCGCCATGCTTGGCGATGATGTGTTTGAGGTGTTGTTGCGGCAGCAAAAATTGATGGCGCTCGGCCCCGATGTGGTGTTTTTGCCCGAAACTTATCAGGCGGCGGTGGCGCGTGTGCGTGAGGTTATTCAACGCGATGGACAAATTACCGCCGCCCAAGTGCGCGACATGTTTAACACCAGCCGCAAATACGCCCTCGCTTTGCTTGAGCACCTCGATGAAATCGGCGTGACAAAACGGGTGGGCGATGCTCGCGTTCTGCGAAATTGAAAATTAAAAATTTAAAATTGAGAATTGAGGCTTAATAGACAAACAAATTAAACATCGCACATAGATCGCAGCCATTAGAAATGGCGCGCTGGGCAGTCGAAGCATTTAGACCGCGAAGGCGGTCTTTGGGTGCCCAGCGCGGGATTTTAATCCCCGCGCTAACCTCGCATTTACTGCGTGCTTTCCAATTTTAAATTTTCCATTCTCAATTTTAAATTTAATGATCAATCTTATTCTTGCAACCCGCGCTGTGCGAATGTTTGCCTATGGCCTATTGGCGGTGGTATTTGCGCTGTATTTAACCGCCATTGGGCTAGACACGGCGCAAATTGGCCTACTGATCACCCTGACTTTGGTCGGCGATGCGGTGGTGTCGCTGTTTATCACCACACGCGCCGACCAAATTGGCCGCAAACGCATGTTGATTGCGGGTACGTGGTTGATGTTTGCGGCGGGGTTGGCGTTTTTGCTGACGCAAAATTTTATCGTGCTGGTCATTACGGCCACCCTTGGCATCATTAGCCTGAGCAATGGCGAATATGGGCCATTTATGTCGGTGGAGCAAGCGGCCTTGTCGCAATTGGTGCCCAGTGCGCAACGCACTGCTTTGTTTGCGCGTTATCAATTATTTGGCTCGTTTGCTTCGGCCTTAGGCTCACTCATTTCGGGTTGGCTGGCGCAATGGTTGCAACAGAGTGGCGTGTCGGTGGTGGATAGCTATCGTGTGCCATTAATGATGTATGCCGTTTTGGGGTTGGTGTTGGGTGGCATGTATTATTTTTTAACCAGCGAAATTGAGGCCAGTCGCTCCCCCATCGCTCCCACGGACGGGGGGGGCTGGTTGGGGCTGCATCAATCGAGCAAAACCGTCGTGCAACTGAGTGCCTTGTTTGGGGTCGATTCATTTGGCAGCGGGCTAATCACCCAAGCCTTTATCGTGTTGTGGCTCAATCGCCAATTTGGGGCCGATTCGGCGGCTTTGGGCACGTTGTTTTTTGGGGTGAATATTTTGTCGGGTTTCTCAGCGTTGGCTTCGGCGCGGCTCGCCAAACGTATTGGGTTGATTAATACGATGGTGTTTACCCATATTCCAGCCAATTTGTTGGTGTTGTTGGTGCCATTTATGCCAACACTTGGCATGGCAATGGTTGTGTTATTGGCGCGGGCCATGTTGCAACAAATGGATGTAGCACCGCGCCAAGCTTATGTCATGGCGGTGGTCAAACCCGATGAACGCTCGGCGGCGGCAGGTGTGACCAACCTCGGCAAAACCATCGGCGCGGCGCTTGCGCCGTCCATCGCTGGGCGCATAATGTCGATCCCGGGCTGGGGGGGTACGCCGTTTTTAGCTGCCGGTCTGGTTAATATCCTTTACGATTTGGCGATTTATCGCGGTTTTCGGCGCTTGCGAGCGGAGGGTTAGGGTAAATAAATTTTCGTTCAGTGCTTAGGCATATGGTTTGCCGCACTTGGCTCAATAGCCTTGGGTCGGTTTTGGCTTATCTTCGGAGAGAATAGCCATGATAGAAGGTGTGCAAGATTGCAACAAATGATATTTAGCAGGTTATTTATGGTATGTTTTGTGGCGGTTGTCGTACAATACATATGTTGCACGGTTTATGCAGCGAACAAGAAAACTGTAATCAAACTAAAATCCCTGCCTCATGAGAATAGTTGTAGACACCCCAGCGGTAATTGCAGTCGTTGCTGGTGAAGCTTAAAAGCCCCGACTTATTGAACTGACCCAAAATGCAGTAATCGTCGCGCCACCTTCAATTGACTGGGAAATAGGGAATGCGTTTTCAGCAATACTAAAGCGTGGACGAATTGAACTTGACCAAGCCATTGAAGCAATAGAGGTTTATCAAGAGATTGCCATTGAGATTGTAGAAATAGATTTGAAAGAAGCTGTTCGTTTGGCTGGCAAACACAAGATTTATGCCTATGATGCCTACATCATTCAGTGCGCAAAAGAATATGATTTGCCACCGATTTCCTTGGATAAGAATCTTATTGCTATTGCCCGACGGGAAGGCGTAAATGTTGTTGAGGTGGAATCATGATGGTGTATTCATACGCAGACGCAAGACAAAAACTGGCAGCAATCCTAGAACTGGCTTTAGCGAAAGGTCAAGTTAAATTACGAAACCGCAATGGACAGGTATTTGTGATTCGCCCAGAGCGGATTGCGAAGACTTCACCTTTTGATGTTCGCAGCGTAAAGCTAACGATAACCAAGTCTGACATTTTGAGCGCGGTTCGAGAGAGCCAAGAAAGATTTTAGTCGCTTCATTCGTTCTGCGTCGGGACCTAGATAGGGTGAACGCATCACAAAATTTAAGCTGAGGGTGGCGTAAAATATATGGATGTTTTGTGAAACAAGCATAGACCCTTATATAAAAAGCCTAAGCAATCCACGGCGAGAGCATGGTCGCAAACATGAATTAAGAGTGATTATCAACATGGCTGTGATCGGCATCATCGCTGGAATGAATGATTGAGTAGGTGTTGCTCGATACTGCAATTTAAAAATAGAGTGGTTGCATAAGATTTTGGAGTTTGAGACGATCCCTTCGCATGACACGTTTCAACGGGTATTTTCCATATTAAAGCCTAATTTAATTCAAGAATCGTTTGTGAAGTGGGCACAATCGTTAAATAAAGTTAAAGCAGGAGAGGTTATTTCATTGGATGGAAAGAAGATGCGTGGTAGCCGAGACGATTGGCATGGACAAGTATCGATTGAAAGGGTGTGTGGTGGTGGCAGATGCCACAAATTGTCAATCGGAGAATACCAGAATTGTGATTGAGGGTGGCGGAGATTATGCATTCAATTTAAAGAAAAACCATCCAAAATTTTGCGATGAGATCGATAAGATGTGTGATTACGAATCAAAAACTGAATTTAACAAGGTAAAAAGCAAAACGCTTACAACACTAGAAAAAGGACATGGCCGAGTAGAAACACGGCACTATCGCTTAGTGACGGATGATGAATATATCAATTACTTCAATAATAAGGGAAAGTGGTGGAAACTCGCAGGAATTGGGATAGTAGATCGCACCCGTATCAAAAAAGGTAAAACTGAGACCGAACGGCATTACTTTGTAACAAGCTTAAATGATGTAAAGACTTTCGCCGATGCGGTGCGGCGCTATTGGAGCATTGAGAACAATCTACATTGGACTTTGGATGTTACATTTCAAGAGGATGCCCATCGTGCACGAACAGAGTTTCAACCTCATAATTGTGCGATGTTGCGTCACATAGCGCTTAATTTGCTCAAACTAGAAACATCAGTCAAAGATAGTATTGCCGGAAAACGCTTTCGTGCGGCGCTTGATGATGCTTATATGCTTAAAATTCTTCGCCTTGCTACCTTAAAATGATTGATACGTTCACCCTACTATTTATAGTATACCTTGTTGTATTTGATGTATAATACATATGTTAGTTAATCTCCAAACACAACAAAATATATGAAACAAAAACAGTTAAAACAAATCAGTCATCTATGCTTTGTCCTCGGCTTCGCCTCAATTATCGGATCAATCGCGATTTGGTTCCTTACAGGCGGATCATCGCCTGAAACGCAGGCCCACGCTGAACGCTTTGGTATCTTCGTCGGGCTCTGGGCTCCCACATTTTTCATCCTTTCGGATCGGTGCGACAGATACGCAGAAAGAGCCTCTTAAAAAGGCGAACAAGTTCGTCAGCCACGCAGCAAAGCTGCGTGGCTGACGAATAACGTTTGCCAAACCTCCCAAACACAAAAAACTAAATGAAGCAAAAACAGTTAAAACAGATTAGTCATCTATGTTTCGTCCTCGGCTTCGCCTCAATTATCGGACTCGGCTTCGCCTCAATTATCGGACTCGGCTTCGCCTCAATTATCGGATCAATCGCGATTTGGTTCCTTACAGGCGGATCATTACCTACAACGCAGGCTCACTCAGAACGCTTTGCTATCTTCGTCGGGCTCTGGGCGCCCACACTTTTCATCCTTTCAAATCGCTTCGACAAATATGCAGAAAGAGCCTTGAAGTGACCCCCTAAAAACGGAATCGCTATTTGCAGAATTCCGCAAGATGTTTTGCTTCAAATTTGGCAGGGGATAACCCACCTAAACGTGTCTTCGGACGGCGGCGGTTGTAATGTACTTCGATATATTCAAACAGGTCAAGTTTGGCTAACGAGCGCGAAACATAATTTTGCTCAAGCAGCCATTCAACCTTGTAACGTGCATTCCAAGACTCCATCATCGCATTATCGTAACAGTCCCCCTTACGACTCATGCTTTGCAAAGCGTGGTGGGTTGTCAACAAGTTGACATACGCCCGCGCCGCAAATTGTATCCCACGATCAGTATGCACCATCAAACCAGGGGCAGGTCGCCGTTGCTCAAATGCCATCTTCAGTGCGTCCAACACCAAATCCTCTGACATGTCAGCACGAGCTGCCCAGCCTACTATCCGACCTGAGAATACATCCAACACCACTCACACATACAACCAACCTTCCATCGTTTGCACATAGGTAATGTCGCTCAACCACTTTTGATTCATGCCGGTGGCACTAAAATCACGGTTTAGCCGATTCGCTGCAATCGGATGGCTGTGCATGCTATTCGTCGTTCGCACCGTCCGCCGCTTCGCTTTCACCACCCAGCCTTGCTCTTGCATGATACGTTGTACCCGTTTGCGATTGATTTGATGTCCTGCGTCCCTTAATTTTAGATACACTTGGCGATATCCATAGCTGTTACGGCTATGCTCTCTTAACCGCAATATTTCTTGTTTCAGATCATAATCTGCATCGTTTTGCATGGCTTGCCTTTGTTTACGCCATGCATAATACCCACTTTCGCTTACTTCTAACACCCTTGCCATCACTTTGACCTCAAATACTTTTGTGTGTCCCTGCATGAAACCATATTTTTGTTCATGGCTTGCGCTTTCTACCGCCCCAATACTTGGATGGCTTTTTTTAAAATGTCACGCTCCATTGTCATGATACGCAATTTCTCACGCAAGGTGCGAATTTCCTCTTCTCGCCCCCCAGACTTCCTAGCAGCGATTCCATGAATACCCACAGTGGGGGGTGTTGCAGGGGGTGTGCTCCCTCTTGCTTGTGAAGTGACCCCCTAAAAATGGAGCCGCTACTTGCGGAATT
>CAMDWA010000162.1 GCA_945877855.1 Thermoflexus hugenholtzii JAD2
GTGAAATTATAGGCATTTAGGGTTGGTTTGAGGCGAAATAGTTTTATTTAAGGGTGAGAGGTTTCTTTCACGCTCGCTTTTGCTTGCCTTGGCTTCGAAGTGGGCTTTATTTGCCACTTACTGGGGTCGTTTTGTTAAATTTTTTTTAGCCTAAAATACTGTTTATGTATAAATGCAAATGCTGTTCTATTACTTCAGCCGCACGTTCAAAATCTTGGGCAACAATAAAATGGTCAATGGCTTCATCTGCCAACCCCGCATTTAAAAACCACAAGCCAGCCTTGTGGTGTAATGCTTTGACATGGTTGGCCCCCCACTGATGTTGTATCCGTTGGCGCAAAAAATCACGAAATAAATTATGATGTCGATACCATGTGCTGTCGTAGTCAAGCGGAATAATAAGGGCATTGGTGCTTTCAAGCCGATCAATCACACGGCGGCTGCGCACATAGTGAGTGGTCTCATCGCTCAACATCGCATCACACACTGCGGCACAAAATCGCTCAAGCAACGATGATACCAACAATAACGCCTGCATTTCTAAACTGCGATGAGACCATATTTGTTCGAGCAAATACTCGCGCATGACGCGCGTATTGCCCGAAAATTGCTTTAAAAATTGTTCGCGCTGAATCGTATTATTAAGCTCTATTTGGCACAGTTGCAACCCCGCCACCCAGCCTTCGCTACGTTCATAGATCACATTAATCTCAGCGGGTTCAAGCATTTGTGCTAGCGTTTTAGTAAAAAAAACGTGCGTTTCTTGTAGCGAAAACTGTAGATCTGGTGCGCGTAATTCATTGACTTGCCCTTGAATTCTCAGCTTGCCCAAGTGTATTGGCGGGTCATTGCGGGTTAATACAACAATTGGCAAAACACGATGCGCCGCAGAATCTAAGATGGTGCGCAACACGTCATGGCTGCTATCCGCATCAATATTTTCATAATCATCAAATATCAAGACATAAGGCATCTCAATTTGTGCCAATTCATTGATAAGTTGGGTAATGATTGTCTTATTGCTTGGCAATTTTCGCACATCATTTAAGCTATAAGTGATGGCACATGCCGTTGAAATGATATTACGAACTTCTTGAACAATATGTTGAATAAAACAAAAAAAATCGTTATCAGCATTTGATAATTTTAACCAAACGGCCGTATGTTTATTTTTTGTTAGCCATTGTTGTATTAGCGTTGATTTGCCAAAACCAGCCGGAGCCGAAATAAGCGTTAATTTTTTAGACAACCCATGATCAAGTTTTTCTAGCAAATGCTTGCGTATTACCCAATTCGGGCGTGTCCAAATTTCGCGATTAGGGGTGATTATTGGCATTAAAAAATGAGGAACAAAAAATATCAAATCGAAAACGATTTATTGCAATTATGCCGTAATAATTTACCGATTTTTGTTTTATAAAACGATCACTTTATTTGCCCACAATTAAAATTTGTAGGGTGTGGCTGAGCACCCGTACTGCCCGTTCAAATTCGGCAATTTCGATATGTTCTATAGGCGTATGATCAAGTGATGAATCGCCGGGGCCATAGGCCACGACTGGACAATTCCAAATAGGCCCCACCACATTCATGTCCGAGGTGCCAGATTTGTCTTTAAAGGCTGGGCGCATTTTTTCGCTACGAATGGCATCGAGAAAAGCCCGCGCCAATGTGCTATCTTTGGCCGAACGATAGGCCGGCTCAAAGCCCAAAAATTTCATCGAACATTCGGGCGAGCCACCCATTGGCGAATCGCCACTGTTCGATTGCAATTGATAGGTCGCAATTTCACGCCCCATCGCCTGCGGGTTCATCTCTAGCGGCAAACGCAGTGCCAGCCGCACATCACACCATTCTTTTAACCCATCATCCCCCGATGTAATTTTGCGAATCGAGGGCAAAATGCGGTCAAACGCTTTGGCTTTGCCTTCGTTATAACGTTCCGCAAAACTATTGACCCAATTCCAAAGACCAATGGCGGCCTCGCTTGGGTTGGCCCCCGGAATCGATGTGTGTTGCGATTCACGCTCAAAATGAGCATCGACCAACAAACGACCTTTATAGCCCAATGTCACCGCGTTGGTGCCGCTTGGCTCGCCAATAATGCACATTTCGGGTTTGTAGCTGCGGGCCACATAACGCGCCCCTTTCGCCGTAGCCGATTCTTCTTCGACCGCCCCAATTACCACCAATTGCCAATCGGCTGAGGGCAAACGCAACATCGGGCGACCATCATCGCTTTTGCGGCCTGTATCAAAAGCCGCCGCCGCCGCTAAAATAAAGGCACACAATGGGCCTTTGGCATCAACCGACCCGCGCCCATACAACACATTACCTTCATAGCGAATGGGCACATCGCCACCAACGGTATCCATGTGCCCCAACATCACCAGTTGGCGCGTGCCGTTGCCAATCACCCCAACGGCATTGCCAGCCGCGTCGATATGCGACTTAAAGCCGCGTTTATGCATTTCATCGCGCAAAAATTCGGCCACATGGCGCTCTTGCCCACTCAACGACGGTATTCGTACACATTGCTCTAAAAATTCGATCATTTTGCCCTAATTATAAGGAGTGCAAAGTGCAAAGTGCAAAGTAGAAAGTGACAAGTGCTAAGTGCTAAGGTTATAACTCCAAGTGAAAACCATGGTAGTAAATCGAACTTACTTACTTAACACTTTTTACTTTCCACTTTCCACTTTCCACTTTGCACTTGCTACTTGCCACTTGCCACTCCTTATAATGAAGGCATGTCAAACCTAAAAACACTCGCGTTAAATTATCTCGATCAAGCTCAACCCGCACTCAATGACATTGCCATCGATATTTGGCATCATCCTGAAATCGGATTACAAGAAAAATATGCCTCGCAACGCTTGGCCGATGTTTTGGCCGAAGAAGGTTTTGAAGTTGAAACGGGGGTTGGGCAAATGCCGACAGCTTTTGTGGCGAGTTGGGGCGAAGGCGGCCCGACCATCGGCATTTTGGGCGAATATGACGCATTGCCGGGTTTGTCGCAACAAGTTTGCGCCGACAAAGCCCCAGTTGTAAACGGCGGCCCCGGGCATGGTTGTGGGCATAATTTGTTTGGCACTGCCAGCATGGGCGCCGCCATCGCCCTGCGCCGCGCCATGCAAGCCACCAAAACACCCGGCAAAGTGGTGTTTTATGGTTGCCCAGCCGAAGAAACCTTGGTCGGCAAAACCTTTATGGCCCGCGCAGGGGTGTTTAATCAACTTGATGCGGCCTTGGCATGGCACCCGGCCAATGTCAATACCGTTTCGTTGGCTGGCTCTAGCTTGGCGATGAATTCGTTCAAGGTGAATTTTTATGGCATGGCAGCCCACGCTGGGGCAATGCCTCACATGGGCCGTAGCGCCCTCGACGGCTGCATGCTGATGGATGTGGGTGTCAACTATTTGCGTGAACACATCGTCCCCGAAGCCCGTATTCACAGTGTTATTACCAGTGGCGGGGGTGCGCCCAATGTGGTGCCAGCCTATGCTCAAATTTGGTATTTTGTGCGTGCGCCCAAGCGGCATCAGGTGGCCGAAATTTATGCGCGGGTGCTCGATATTGCCAAAGGCGCGGCTTTGATGAGCGGCACAACCTACGATGTCGAATTTTTGACTGGGTGCTACGAGTTGCTGAATAACCGCACCATCGGCGAATTGATGTTAGCCAATATGCAGTCGTTAGGTGGCATTAAATTTGACACTGCCGACTATGAATTGGCTCGAAAATTGCAAGCCAGCGTGCCAGCCGAAATGCGTTTAAGCGACACCGAGATGACCCTTAAACATCTTGCGCCCGGCACTACGGCCCAAGATTTGGGTGATGTATTGTGCGAAAACGTGTTGGCCCCCACCACGCATCACGAGGTCATGCCCGGCAGCACCGAGGTGGCAGATGTCAGTCAAATTACACCCACCGGCAATTTGGTCACAGCCTGTTTCCCACATGGCACACCCGGGCACAGTTGGCAGCTCACGGCGGCGGTTGGTTCGGGGATTGGGCTAAAGGGCATGATGTTGGCCGCCCAAACGATGGCGTTGACGGCAGCCGATCTGATTAGCGATGCCGCAACCTTAGCCAAAGCCAAGGCCGAATTTGCGCTAGCGACAGGCGGGCGCACCTATGTAACACCGTTGCCAGAGGGGGCTTTTCCGCATTAAATTAGCGGCATATTTATAGGATAGGGGCAGGTCTGTGACCCGCCCCTACCATTGGAATCGAAACAAACCGCATTTATAAATTCATGGGCCAATCAGCCAACATCGCCCGTGTTTCTGCCACACCGGTTTGCCAAATTGCCAACATTTCGTCATCGCTGCGTTGATAATAACCGGCAAAATTGCCATCGCCCAACAAGACACGCGCCGCAACTGGGTCGAGTTGTTTGAGCAAATTAAGATCGACACGCGGTTTTTGCTCGCTGGGCATGGGAGCATGGGCAAGGCGTGTCCATGGAAAATTCTCCATCCACGACGCATGAGACGCCAATGGGTCAGTCGCCATCACCTTGGCCCATACTTGCGGGGCATTCCACCAATTGTGAAATTTAATGCGGATGCCCGGATGATCCATCATCCATTCGTCACACAAGGCGGCGGCAGGCGAATTGCCGCCATGCCCATTGACGATTAAAATACGTTTAAACCCGTGCCGCGCCACTGAATCGAGCACATCGCGCACAAGACTAAGATAAGTTTGCACACGCAAAGTCACCGTGCCGGGATACGCCATAAAATAGGGGGTGAGACCATAAGCCAGTACTGGAAAAACCGGTATGCCCAATGGCTCGGCGGCTTCGAGTGCCAGCCGCTCCGACAAAATACTATCGACACTGAGGCTAAGATAAGCATGTTGTTCGGTGCTGCCCAATGCCAATACACAACGGTCATCGTGCCGCAAATAGTTTTCAACTTGCATCCAATTCATATCACTTATTTTCATGATCTAGAACTATACTTGACCATGTAAAATCTAATGAGTTCATAAAACAAAAAGAACTCGGAGATGAAATAGAATGAAATCACTTACCCGCCGAAAATTTTTAACCGTATCATTGATGGCAGGTGTAGCATTGGCCGCGTGTGCCCCAGCGCCCACCCCAACCGCTGCCCCAAAGCCGACCGAAGCCCCTAAACCCGCTGCGCCCACCGAGGCCCCAAAGCCAACTGATGTGCCCAAGCCAACGGCTGTGCCGCCCACAGTTGCACCAACGGTGGCCCCAACCGCCACCGCCAAACCCAAGCCCACCATTAAATTGGCCGAAAACTCATGGACAGGCTCATCGGCCAATGTTTATGTTGCCAAACAGTTGATCGAAGACAAGCTGGGTTATAAAGTCGAAATTGTCACCATTGACGAAAATGCGCAATGGGCTGCGATTTCAAACAATGACATTTCGGCCAGCCTCGAATTGTGGCCGTCAGGTCACGCTGAGTCGTATGAAAAGTTTATCAAGAGCACTAAGACAGTCGATGATATTGGCAAACTTGGCGTGGTAGGCAAAATTAGCTGGTATGTGCCGAGCTATTTGGTAAAAGACAAACCCGAAATGGCAACTTGGGAAGGCATTAAGAAAAATGCCACCTTGTTTAAAACCGCCGAAACCGGCAATTTTGGGCGTTTCTTAACCGGCGACCCAGCTTGGGTGCAATATGACGAGCCAATTATTAAAAACCTTGGCATGAATTTGAAGGTGGTAAAGGCTGGCTCAGAAGAAGCCGTGTTGGCTGCGGTTGATAAAGCTTATGCCGCCAAGCAACCCATTTTGTTTTATTTCTGGACACCCCATTCGGTACATGCCAAATATGAGTTGACTCCTGTCAAGTTACCGGATTACTCAGATGCTTGTGGCGCATTTATGGATGACAAGAAGCAAAACAGCAAAGTGAATTGTGATTATCCACCCGATGTTTTGTATAAGATCGCCTCACCTAAATTAAAAGAACAGGCCCCCGATGTATATGAATTCTTGAAAAATTTCAATTATGGCGAAAAAGATCAAATTGCAATTATTGCCGATGTTGAATTAAACAAGAAGAAAACCGCCGAAGCTGCCAAGGCTTGGGTCGATAAAAACGAAAAAGTCTGGTCTGCGTGGCTTCCCAAAAAGTAAATTTTAAATTTAAAATTTAAAATGCAAAATTTGCCAATCTCGCTATATGACTACGAGCATATAGCGAGATTGGCAAAATACTGGCATGCTAAGCCGCAACTCACGCTTGCTTTTTAAATTCTAAATTTTAAATTTTAAATTTCTACTATGCTGACTTGTCGCAACATTTGGAAAATATTTGGTCCCAAGCCACAAAAGGCCTTGGCTGAGATTATCAACCAACCAACACAATCACCTGCCAATCACGTTGTCGCGGTGCGCGATGTGTCATTTGAGGTTAAAAAAGGCGAAACATTTGTGGTGATGGGTTTGTCGGGCAGCGGCAAATCAACCTTAATTCGTTGTATTTCACGTTTGGCCGACCCCACCTCTGGCGAAGTATTGGTTGAGGGGCAAGATGTGCTGAAAATGGATGAGGCCGCGTTACGTGAGTTTCGGCGACATCGTATCAGCATGGTGTTTCAAAATTTTGGCCTGTTGCCGCATCGGCGTGTGGTCGATAATGTGGCGTTTGGGCTAGAAGTGCGCGGCGAATCGCAAACCGAACGCAATAGCACGGCCATGCGTATGATTGAACTGGTTGGCTTGAAAGGTTGGGAACAACATTACCCCAAACAATTGAGCGGCGGTATGCAACAACGGGTGGGCTTGGCGCGGGCGTTGGCGGTTGACCCCGAAATTATGTTGTTTGATGAGCCATTTAGCGCGCTCGATCCACTCATTCGCAGCGAAATGCAGGATGAATTATTGCGTTTGCAGGCCACATTGCATAAAACCAGCATTTTTATTACCCACGATTTTGCCGAGGCACTCAAATTGGGCGATCATATTGCCATTATGAAAAATGGCCGTTTTGTGCAGATGGGCACACCAGCCGAATTGGTGCTAAACCCTGCCGATGATTATATGAAGGCTTTTGTAAAGGATGCACCACGCGCCAAAGTATTAACGGCTGGCGTATTGGTAAAAATGCAAAAGGCTGAATTTAAAACACAAAATGCTGAATTGCGAAGGGTGAAGGAAACGACGACGCTCGAACAATTGATGCCATTGGTTGCCGAAAGTGATCAACCGATTGCCGTAATCAATAGCGATAATGATGTGGTTGGGGTGTTGGATCGGACAGCAGTATTAAAGGCGTTGGCTTAAACCTGATTCAACAAGACGAAATGACAACTTTCTAAATCGTCAGGGTTTAAAACGCTGTGCAATATTTCTATGATGACTTAAGTCACCTTACTTGCGCTACTAATCAATTTTCGTTTCATTTGCTATGATTGTCTTTATAAAGACAATTAAAGGCTCTGAGGTGAAAATGTCGCAAAAATATTCGATGTTTGCGATATTTTTACCTCAGATACTTATTAAATATCAAGGAGATAAACGAAAAATGTCAGCCGAACCCGATAATGATGATGGAATTGTAGGGCGTGTATTAACCCGCCGTGAAGTATTAGCCTTATTTGGCCTTGCCAGCAGCCAATTATTGGTCGCCTGTAGCCCACGCTTTGGCAGCCCACCCCCCGGCGGTGCGCCCAATGGAGGGGGGAATTATGACAGCGCTGCCAAATTAACCGGTGGCGTTACCCAAACGGCAGCGGGTATTACAATGCCCACCTGTGTCGTGGCTCCGGCTGTCACCGAAGGCCCTTATTTTGTCGATGAAAAACTCAATCGCTCCGATATTCGGGTCGATACATCGGATAACAGCAGCAAGCCGGGCACCCCCTTCAAACTAACCATGCGCGTTTTACAGGCTGGCAGCGGCAGTTGTATACCGCTCAAAGGCGCTGTGGTTGATATTTGGCATTGTGATGCGCTTGGGGTGTATTCTGATGCTGTCGATGCCGGATTTAACACCAAAGGCAAAAATTTCTTGCGTGGCTATCAAGTAAGTGACGCCAATGGCTTAGTCACCTTTCAAACCATTTACCCGGGCTGGTATCAAGGTCGGGCCGTGCATATTCATTTTAAAGTGCGCACCAGTTTTGCCGATGGTAAATCGTCTGAATTTACATCTCAATTCTTTTTTGATGACGCATTTTCTGACAAAGTGTATACCGTTAGCCCTTACAACGCCAAAACCGCAGTGCGTGGCACTAAAAATACAAATGACGGCATTTTTAAAGAAGCGGGCAGCAGCATGATCTTAAATGTTGTGCCCGATGGCGCTGGCTACACCGCCAATTTTGACATTGGCATGAAGTTATAGCGGCGGTTTACATCTTTTTTACACCACCTTCGTAATACCTTCATTTTTGTTCGATACATTATTAGCAGTAAATCCTCTTAAAAAAGCTTTTAATATGACACCAACACCTAAGAAAAAAAATCGCAATAAAATCAACTTATGGATTGATATCGCTATCTTTATCGCCTTCATTATTGGCATGGTTCCGCGTTTTGGCAGCATTGCTGTGCACGAATGGCTCACTTTGGCCTTAATTGTTGTGCTGATTGTGCATTTGCTATTACATTGGGATTGGATCATCACTGTAACCAAGCGCTTGTTTGGCAAATTGCCCAGCAAACAACGCATCAATTACATATTAAATGTATTGCTGTTTATCGATATGATCGTGATTATGTTAAGCGGCATCATGATTTCAGAAGTGGCCTTACCCTTATGGGGAATTTTAATCCCACGCAACTTCTTTTGGCGTGGCGCACATAGCATATCCTCAAATTTAGGGGTCGTCATTTTAGGTATACATGTTGGGCTACATTGGCAATGGATTGTCAATACATTCCGCACTTATGTCATTCGTCCAATAACACGAGCGTTTAATAAACCCGCCACATCCAAGGTGTAAAAAAACGATCACCCCACGTTAAAAAAATTATGTTAACCCAACTTTTACGAACACTTGCTATTATCAGTAGTTTAGTCTAAAAGTAGGGATGTTGTTCAAACCTGTAGTAAAACAGAGGGTATGAAAAAAAAGAAGAACAACATCCCCCCGCAGTATACAAAACAGTCGAAGCGATGATAGCAACGCTAGCAAGCATCAACAAAGGAAC
>CAMDWA010000163.1 GCA_945877855.1 Thermoflexus hugenholtzii JAD2
ACAACCCGCCGCCAATTAGCTATGGCAAAGAGACCGGGGCTGGTGCGGCAGC
This sequence comes from Thermoflexus hugenholtzii JAD2, assembly GCA_945877855.1. Taxonomy (GTDB): domain Bacteria; phylum Chloroflexota; class Anaerolineae; order J036; family Brachytrichaceae; genus AQU-03. Next base: position 53 of record CAMDWA010000163.1, read on the forward strand.
TTCGCCAACGCCCAAAGTGCTTGTTACTGTTACCCCAATACCGACAATACCGCCCGTTTTAAAATAAAGAAAGATAATTTAAATCAGATGGAAAACGCATCATTTCTTCTTATTCTTTTTATCATCATTGGGTTTTGCATTGTTTTTGTCGGCATTTGGTCGTTTGTTTGTGTGTTAATTTCATTGACAGGCGGGTGGTGGCGACTTGCGAAATATTATCGAATAGATCACGAACCCGTTGGAAAATGGCGTAATGGCTTTTTTGCCATGTTGGGTATTGCCTCGTATCGTGGCACATTAAACTTAAAAATTTGCGCCGAAGGGTTATATTTGCAAGTCAACCCCTTATTTAAAATAGCCCATCCACCCTTACTTATCCCTTGGCATGATTTACGTATTAATAGCAATGGGGCGATGCTTACCTCGGTTGAATTGGGCAACCCGCCGATTTGCACATTGCGCACCTTTATTTCTGCACAAGACCTAAACCCTGCATCAATCGATTGAAACATCAAGATACATTCCTTGTTACTTGCAGCGGCGTTGCATAGATCAAAAGTATAAAAGAGGATACTACAAACGATGGTTTATTAATACAGAAGAATATGAGACGATTCAGGCCTCTTACAAGGCTTGATTATGAATATTCAGCGCAAAACCCATGTTTTTGTTTTTAATTGGGGCGTAAGTATTTTGTTTTCAGTAACACTGTATTTGGCTGGTTCTGCACTATTTTCATTTGCAAATGAGCCAGAGCAACAACAAAAAAATGTGTGTTTGTCACTGATTGTGGCCCCAAGTGCAAAAATATTGCCGACTGCTACCCCAACGATAACCCACCTCGCATCACCCATCGATGGCCCCCAAGGCCCCGGCGGCTTGCAGCCCCCGGGCACAGCCACCCCGAATGTTGCGCCATTGCGCCCAACCATAGCGGTTACGATGCCTCCGGATGGCTTTGGCGCTAAACCAACTGCATCATGGACGGCAACGCCGACTGTAACGCCTTAAAATAAGGCCGGTCACCGACTCGTTTCTATATCGGTTATTTAGATGTTTTTATGAGTGCAGGGTCAGCATGCCCAAATGATTTACGTTTATTTAGCAGGCTTTGAGCCACTGCTTTGCCACGCGCCAAGGCAATTTCATAGGCGGCTTTTAGCGCATCGGTGTTCATCTTCTCGCCATTGATACACCATCGCGTAATGGCCTCCCCCGTCGCATAGGTTCCTGCAAAGGCAATTGCCACTTTGGGCAAAATGCCTAACCCGGGCAATAGCCCCACCAATGACCGTGCGGCTTGGCGAAACAAAAAGCCCCCGCCAACGACAGCGGCTAATTTGGGCATAATTTCTTTAAAATCGGTCTCTAAACCCATTACCACTGCAATTTTGTAGGCCAAAATGGCTTGGTTTTTTGTCAACACGAAAATATCGGCGGCATTTAATGGGATATTGGCGATGGGTACCACTTCGAGCACCCCTGTGCTAAAGCTATAGGCGGCGTTGGCATTGGCGACATCTTCGATAAATGCCCGTGCGACTGGCTCGCGAAACGCTGGTAAATGCCGCCCCAACGACAATTCGTCAATTTGTTTGAGTGAGCGAATGGTTTTTATTAATTGTTGGCTTGCATCGTTGTCATCGATCGGCGTGTGAAGGGTGATGACACTAGCTGGCAGCCAATGTTGGCGAAGTGGCGGAATAAAATTGGCCTTAGCCGCATCATTTAATAAACACACGATCACTTGTGTCTTGCTTTTTGTCAATTCGCGCATCAAACGCAATTCATTATCATTCGCATCGCCTTCACGTGCAATAATTACGACAATATCGGTTTCTTGCAAAATATCGACCCGCGTATTAAACGGGAGGGCAGCACAGGTGCGGCGTAAGGGCAAATCATGTTCGCGTGCCCCGCGATACATCAGATCGACCAAATGCTCGGCCATTGGGATGTCGCGGCTGACAAAGGCAATCACAAACGGGGTCTCGGCAGCAGTGCGTATTGCATGCACATCTACTTCACGGATCACATTTACAAGTGTTGTTGCTGAGCCAAACGCTGGGATTTTCATTGCCATATTCAAATATGAATTGTAGCGTAAGCTGCTTATTGATGATCTAAAATACAGACTGTGTCATGATGACTGAAAATGCTTTCTCTTTTTCTGCCTCAAAAATATATATGCGTATCAAAAATATCGGTATCGGGTTCGCCCGTCTACTTGTGGTTGTGTTGATGCCCTTTATCTTGCTGATCTTGCCAGCGCGTGTCACCATGCAACCGTGGATCGTGCCATTTCAATATTCATTGCCGTGGGTGCCGCCCGATCAATTTGGCTTTAGCAAAGATGAACGCTTGCAATTAGGCAATTTGGGGCTAAAGGCAGTCGTGGGGGTTGAAGGGGTCAGCATTCTCAAAAAACCGCGTTTTGCCGATGGCAGCCAAGTGTTTAACGACCGCGAGATTCAGCATTTGGCCGACGTCGCTGTGGTAATTCGTTGGATGTGGCCGCTGCACACCTTTCTCAGCATTTTATTTATCACGGGTATTATTGCCTTGTGGCTGCTGAATGCTGACTTGACTTTGGGCAAGGCGCTCTCATTGGGGAGCAAAGCCACCTTGTTCATTGTTGGCTTTATTTTGCTGTTTGCCGTTTTTGCTTGGGATTGGGCTTTTACCAAATTTCACCAATTGTTTTTTGCTGGCGATAGCTACCTGTTTTATATCGACGATACGCTTATTCGCTTATACCCGGTTGAATTTTGGATCACTTGCACCATGATGATCGGTGCGGCGGTGGTTTTGCTGGCGCTGATGTTTTGGTGGATCGGGCGTTGGCTGTGGCGACGGGCCGATGCGCGATTGCGGCTGTCGTCGTAACGAAGCGATGCCGCCAAAAGCGTAAAAATTGAGGTTTGTCAATTTCATGGCTTTGCCCAGCACCTTTGTCCGCGCCGATGTGGCGCAATATCACCAATACCAATTACGGGCGGGCGGCTCCCCCAATCATTGCGGCCCATTTAGCATCGCCATTGCCGCGAATATCGTGCTGGGTGAGCCACGTTTTGATGGCGATGCCGTTGCTGCCGAATTGTCGCGCCGTTTTGTTGAATGGCAACCGCGCCGTCGGCAAGTGTTGCCTGTCGTCAATCGATTTCCTCCGCAAGCCGCCACCCTGCCGGGCGCATTTGCACGTTATCTGGGTGAACAAGGCATTCCGGCCAAATTACATGTGTGGGGCAAATTTGATCAGCTAAAAGCCGCCTTAAACAGTGGCAAAGTCATTATTCCCATTATTGGGCAGTGGACTTATCGCAATGGCAAACGCTGGCAACCTTGGGCACATGCCAAGGTGCTGGTGGGCTATACCCCCAGCCATATTTTGGCGGTTGACCCTGCCGTGCCGATGATTGATGAAGCGATGTTATGCCCGCAGCCGATTGCCCAATTTTTGACCTGGTGGCGCAGTATGGGCCGTATTTGGGTTGAGATTGGCTGATGAGGAAAGTTGCCCCCGCGCAGACTCGAACTGCGACCTGCGGCTTCGGAGGCCGACGCTCTATCCATTGAGCTACGGGGGCGTGTGGGTAATTTTAGCATACCGAGTTTGACGCAAAAATACCTCATCACCATTCAACACGGCGTAACGTTGGTAGTTTGTCGAAATGGGTGTCTCGACTTAATAAGGGCAAATTATTTTCAATGGCTAATGCCGCAATCCACACGTCATTAATCGGGATCGGGGTTCCTGCTTGTTTTAAGGCAAGGTAAAGATCAGCGTAATGCTGTGCCGTGCTTTTTACAATATTTAACACATTAACTGCGCCTAAAAAACGTTCTAACCATGCTTCAGTCATGTCGCGTTTTGTTGATTTTGCAATCCCAAAGCGATATTCACCGATGACAATCACTGGCACATATAAAGCTGGTTGTATGGTCAAAACTTTGGCAATTGCTGGGTCGCCAAAACTTGCTGCTGAGAGAGCGTTGGTATCTAAAATCATGTTATTGCCAATCGTGTGCATTTATTTTTTCAAATTCAGCATCAATATTGGATTGAATGTGCTGGATTTCGTCCTTTATCTCAGCAAGTTCGCCCACATGCGTCATCCATGCTGGCGTAATAATCGTGTCGGGTTTATTTTGCAGGCTGTTGATTCGCGCTTGAATTGCCGATATTACAAAATCTTTGAGCGATTCGCCGCGCATTGCCGAAAGTGCTTTTGCTGTATATAAGAGTGGGGGAGGCAAATCTAGCGTGGTTTTCATGTGAGCAATATTACCATATTTACTGCTTTTGTCACCAGCGATGCAAACTGTGTGTTCGTTGCATTTGTCTGACCGATATAATTCTCGCCTTCATGCCCGAAACCAAACCCACCCCTCCCGCCTTTGAAATTGGCATTTACTCCTTTGCCGAGCGCACCCCCGACCCCGTGACGGGGCAGATCGTTAGCCCGGCCCAACGTCTGCATGACTTGATCGAAGAGATTGAGTTGGCCGACCAAGTGGGGTTAGATGTGTATGGCTTGGGCGAGCATCATCGCGCCGAATACATGTCGTCGGCCCCAGCGGTGATTTTGGCCGCCGCTGCCGCCCGCACCAAGCGCATACGCCTCGGCAGCGCTGTGACGGTGCTTAGCTCGGATGACCCAGTGCGGGTGTTTCAAGATTTTGCCACGCTCGACCTGCTCTCGGATGGGCGGGCCGAAATTGTGGCCGGACGTGGCTCATTTATCGAGTCATTCCCATTATTTGGCTACGATTTGCACCACTATAACGAGCTGTTTAGCGAAAAATTGGGCTTGTTGCTCAAATTGCGCGAGGCCGAGCGGGTGACATGGGCGGGCAAACATCGCGCAGCGCTGAAAGAGTTGGCGGTTTACCCGCGCCCGCTGCAAACGCCATTGCCAGTATGGGTGGCGGTGGGCGGCACCCCCGAATCGGTGGTGCGGGCCGGCACCTTGGGCTTGCCGATGGCCTTGGCGATTATTGGCGGTGAGCCAGCCCGATTTGCGCCGCTGGTGAATTTGTATTGGGATGCGGTGCGTCATGCTGGGCATGACCCCGCTAAACTCGCCGTCAGTATCAATTCGCATGGCTACATCGCCGATGAGTCGCGGCAGGCTTCGGATGAATCTTACCCATCGGTGGCGGCGGTGATGAACAAGATTGGGCGTGAGCGCGGCTGGCCGCCCATGTCACGCGCCCAATATGAGGCCTCGCGGGTGTTGCGTGGGCATTTGGCGGTGGGCAACCCGCAAGAGGTGGCCGAGAAGATTTTGTATCAGCACGCCATTTTCAAGCACCAACGTCATTTGCTGCAACTCAGCGTCGGCACGTTGCCGCATGCCCAATTGATGCACGCCATCGAATTGCTCGGTACCAAGGTTGCACCCATGGTGCGGCAAGAGGTGGCGCGGCGGGGGGGAAGTTGAAACCTCGGAGGTCTTCAAGACCTCCGAGGTTTTAATTCAAAGCGCCGTCAGGGATGACGGCGCTCCATTGCCCAGGCCTGCGTAATGCGATCCATAATAATCGCCAAAATGACGATGGCGAGACCGGCCTCGATGCCCTGACCGGTTTGGCTGCGGGCCATGCCGGTGATGGCCTCTAGCCCCAAGCCAGCGCCGCCGACCATGCCCGAAATAATCACCATCGCCAACACCATCATGATCATTTGGTTGATGGATAGCGCGATGGCAGTGCGGGCCAGCGGCAATTGCACCTTGCGGATGGTTTGTAGGCGGGTGCTGCCGAAGGCGCGGGCGGCCTCGACCGTGGCAGGTTCAACCTGCCGAATCCCGAGATCGGTCAGTTTGATGCCGACCGGAATGGCATAGAGCACCGAGGCGATCAGCCCGGGCACGCGCCCGACATCAAACAACATGATGACGGGCACGAGATAGACGAAGGTTGGCACAGTTTGTAAAAAGTCGAGGATGGGCCGCAGCACGCGCCGCACCGTGTCATATTGTGAGGCCAACACCCCGATTGGGATGGCCAGCAGCATGGTGACAAAGGTGGTGACGAGAATTTGGCTGAGCGTCTCCATCGATTGCTCCCACATGCCAAATAGACCGATAAAAAACAGCCCGATGGCGCTGCCCACAGCCAAGCGCCAATTGCCGACAAAATAGGCAATGGCCGCCACGATGGCGATGGTGACGGGCCACGGCAAAATCGTCCACAGCATCTCGCGCATGGGATTGAGCAAATAATTGATCAACCCCTCATTCAGCGGGTCGGTAATGGCGGTGGCGTGGTCACGCAGCCAAGCGATGGCGACATCGACCCCATCGCGAATGCCGATTTGCCACGACTCTGGAAACTCACGCGGTAACACCAGCGCCGCCGCCAGCACCAGCCCCATCAACCCCAGCGGCACCGCCCAGCGCCGCAGCCGCGCTTGGGGCGATGGGTCACGCGGGGCGGTTAGGTCGATATTGCCCAGCGCCTCGCTCAGCCGGTCGAGCATGATGGCGAGCAAGACGATGGCGAGACCGGCCTCGAAGGCTTGCCCGACCTTGAGCCGTTGCAGCGCCAAAAACACCTCGCGCCCCAAGCCCGATGCGCCGACCATCGCCGCAATCACCACCATGCCAAGGGCCATCATGATGGTTTGGTTGACCCCTGCCAAAATGGCGGGCAAGGCCAATGGCAATTGCACCTTGGTGAGCAATTGCCAGCGTGTGCCGCCAAAGGCCCGCCCGGCCTCAACCGCTGCCGGTTGCACCTCGCGTATGCCTAAATTGACCAGCCGAATGACCGGCGGCACGGCGTAGATGATGGTGGCGATGACGGACGGAACCCGCGCTACGCCAAAAAACAGCACCACCGGAATGAGGTAAACGAAGGCCGGCATGGTTTGCATGGCATCTAAAATGGGGCTGAGCGCCCGCTCGAGCCGATTGTTGAGGGCGCATAATACGCCAATCGTGATGCCAATTGCCAACGAGAGCAGCACCGAAAATGACATAAGGGCCAAGGTTTGCAAACTGGGCAGCCACAAGCCAAATAAGCCACAAATAAACAAACTGAGCGCCGAGCCGAGCGCCAAACGCCAACCCGAAAGCACATAACCGGCCAACCCAAACGCCCCAACCAACACCACCCAAGGCAAAGCCGCTAGCCCTGTTTCAATGCCACGCACGGCGATATCGACCCCGCTGCGAATGGGGTCGATGGTGTAGGCAAAGAGGGGGTAGGTGCTGCGGTTGCGAATGACCCAATCTTGAAATTGGTCGATTGGCTCACGCAGGCCCAAATTCCAATCGGTGGGGAAGATGCCGGTTTGGTCGGGGAAGGCTTGGGCGATAATATAAATGAGGCCAAGTAGAATAAAGGTGACAATTATTTTGATGGGCTGGCTTGGAAATACGCCGCGTGTTGGCAAAGTACTGCTCATGATAGTTGACATCATATACCAAACGAAAACATGCGAATCATTGATTTACAGCTAGACAATCAATTGGCAGTGCAACAGGTGGCGGCGATGTTGGTGGCCGGGTTTAAAGACCATTGGCCCGATGCATGGCCTGAGCTTGACGACGCACTTGAGGAAGTTGCCGAAATGGCGCAGCCTGATCGCATCAGCCGCATTGCCGTTGATGATGCTGGCACGGTGTTAGGCTGGATCGGCGGTATCAGCGGCTATGATGGCAATGTGTGGGAGTTGCACCCGTTGGTGGTGCGGCCCGATTTGCAGGGGCAGGGCCTTGGGCGGGTCTTGGTGATGGATTTAGAGGCGCAAGTGCGTGAACGCGGTGGGTTAACGTTGCAACTGGGCACAGATGACGAAGACGGCATGACGACGCTATCGGGGATTGATCTTTACCCAAATGTAGCCGAGAAAATCATGAATATTCGTAATTTGCGCCGACACCCGTTTGAGTTTTATCAAAAATTGGGCTTTGTGATCGTTGGGGTGGTTCCCGATGCCAATGGTTTTGGCAAGCCCGATATTTTGATGGCGAAGCGGGTGGGGCGTTAGCAAAACATCGGATGCCTGAGCGCAAATCGTGGCTGTGGCTGGGGTTTGCGCTAGCGAAACATCGGATGTCTTGACAAGGGTTGCGGCGAAGCTGAGAGCTGCGCTCAGACATCCGATGTTTTTTGCGGGAATATCACACAATCGCTTGCGACATCACGCCAGACACAGCTTCGGCAGGCACGCCCGTCCATTGGGCAAAAGCCGCCGCGCCTTGCTCGACCAACATACCGATGCCGCCGACCACCTGCGCGTTAGCGGCCTTGGCCTGCTGCATCAGGCGCGTCATACGCGGCTTATAAACAAGATCATAGAGGGTGGCTTGTTGGGGGAAGGGGATGCTCGGCGGCCAAGGTGTGCCATCGTCATTGGGCGACATGCCGGCGCTGGTGCAATTCACCACCAAGCCAATGCTTGCCAGCGGCAACTCGGCCACTGTCGCCGCTACGGTGATGGGCCGCGTCGCGCCGATGCTCTCGGCCAGATATTGGGCGCGTTGCAGATTGCGATTGACAATGGTAATGTGGCTGTGGCACTGTAACAACGCATAAACAATGGCGCGGGCTGAACCACCCGCCCCCAGCACCACGGCATGGGTGTCGGCATTGGGCGTATAACCATTGGCGCGTAGGTCGGTTAGCCACCCCAGCCAATCGGTGTTGTCGCCATACAGCCCGCCATTTTTTTTGACAATGGTATTGACCGCGCCGATGGCTTGGGCATGGGCGCTGACCTCATTTAAATAAGGCACGACATTTTGTTTATGTGGGATGGTGATATTGCATCCGGCAAGATCAGCGCGTTCACGCAAGGCCGCCATGCGGGCGGGCAGTTCATCATGTGGGGTGTTCCACAACTCATAACGCCAATCATGCCAGCCGATATGGGCAAACGCGGCATTGTGCATCACTGCCGACAGGCTGTGTGTCACTGGGTAACCAATTAATCCTACAATCAT
>CAMDWA010000164.1 GCA_945877855.1 Thermoflexus hugenholtzii JAD2
ATCTGTTCCTTTGTTGATGCTTGCTAGCGTTGCTATCATCGCTTCGACTGTTTTGTATACTGCGGGGGGATGTTGTTCTTCTTTTTTTTCATACCCTCTGTTTTACTACAGGTTTGAACAACATCCCTACTTTTAGACTAAACTACTGAGTATATTTAGAACCACAAAGAAAAACAAGAGAGACCCCGCTAAAAGTTTGGCGACCTGAACGGAGTCTCTCGCAGTAAACAGAGCACCCGAAGGTGTTATACCCTTTCGTTAGCCCCTGCTTTCGTTAAGTATACCCCTGTTGAGTGGTTTGTCAATAAGGACTTTTTGCCTATTGCCACATAACTAACCCTTCTTCCCCCTGCTGCGATGCAGCGAATGAATATTAAAACTCAAAAAATAAACCCATCAAACAGGAGAAAAAATGTATCACTTAACCATTAAAAAAGTGGCTGCACTATTTGCCGCCACCATTACCTTTGCCAGCAACATGTTTGCTATGCCCACAACGGTTGCGGCGGCCCCCTTGTCTGGCCCGCCCGCACCATGTGTGGGGCAACCCACGACAACGGTTGTTACGCAAACTCGAGGCGGCATCAACGTCTTTAAGGGCGCACCCAAAGGCACACATAGCCCAGTCATGCCAGCTTATATTGCCTCATTGCCCCCGGGTGCGCAAAGACCACGTTTGTTCGATGATCTCGGAATTGATGCTTCTTTGATTCAAAGATTCGATCTCAATCTCAAAAGAAATGTCGGTGGCGTGGTTAAAAATTTATGCGAGATAACTTTAGAGATCAATGTTCGACCATCAAGCAGCTCAATGACATTCAATGATGGCGTGGGGTTAGCTGTTTACCAAAACACGGTTTTTGCGCCAGTAATAGGCACAACCTCTTGGGGGAGCGATTTCCCAAGCCTTACTGGTTTACCATCGTGGAGTGCCGGTGGCCCAGCAAAAGTTATCACCTTGAATCTGAGCAGTTTGCCACTGGTAGGTGGCGGCAATTTGGACTTCATTACCAATTCACTCAAAACCCCGAAAGCATCCGCGTTTAATCAACGGTATTTTGACCTCTATATTCAAGATGATACGGATGTAGATTACGCTAAAGTGATGTATCACTATAACTAATCCCCAACAAACAATTTCAAACACATCAATAACCACCGAAGAACAATTGCTGCCGACACTAACCCCGTTCTTCGGTGACCTTCAATAAACATCATGAAATCAAAAAAACTAATTGCAGTCACTGCAATGTCCTTCGCCCTCACACTCGCCCCATTGACCGCCTTTGCCGCTGCCGATGACCCCGAAGCTAACCTTATTATGGCTGAGGCCGCAGTTAGCGATACAAGCATCCAAACAGAAGCGAGCCGGAGCTATTCCAATTTGGGCCCTATCAATCTTGGCGCTATGGGGTCTGATCTTGGGGATGCACCCACTACCTGTAAATGGGGAGGAATGAGCGCTTATGGCGCTGGCATCATCGCAAATTTCCCCACTATTTTCGGCAACCCAGCTTGCCCGAATGGTATTTTGCATCACAAACCCATGTATTGGCTAGGTCTGAATTCGAGCCACGAGAGTGATTCGGACACAGACCCCGGCTCAGATGGTAGGAGCAATATTGACATGCCAGCCAACCAGCCAAACCGTGATGGTTTTGATGATGGTGTGCTAAACCCCGCCACCCAGCTAAGTTTAGCATTGCCCGAATGTGGCACAACCACTTTTAGATACATGGTGACTCGCACCGCTGGCAAAAAAGCAACCTTGCGCTTCAATGCGTGGTTCGATTTGACTCGTGACGGGGATTGGGCCGATAGCATTAAATGCAAATTGCCATCTGGAGCAACGCAAACCGTATCTGAGCGTGCAGTAACGAATCAAGCTGTGGTGCTGCCAGCCTGCCCGACTGGAACATGTACCACCATCATTACAACCCCAGCATTTAAAACGGCAAATTTAATGACAAATGCAAATGCAAAAGAAATTTGGATGCGTGCAAGCTTGACCGATATCCCCGTTGTGGCTGCGAACAAAGACGGCAGTGGACCATTGACTGGCTATAACTTTGGTGAGACCGAAGACTACCACTTGGTCGCTACAGCCTTTGATGGCAAGACATGGACATTTGTGAATAGTTTGGGCGAGGAAGGGGAACCCCAACACTAAATCCCTTTAACAACCTTGCTAAATTAATGCACTGGCAAGGTCAAACTTAAAACACCTGCACAAGGCCACAACATAAAAACTGTGCAGGTGTTTTTATACCTGCTTGCGATATAGCTTGTTATGCAAGCATTTATCCATTTGTAGCAAGGACACAAATGTCTCAATTCTTATATCTTGTGCTCAGCAGCATCACCGTCGGAATTTTAAGTGGCGTCGGTCTGTGGGCACTAAATGATCAAGTGCCAGTAACGCCCCTGCCCAGCGCCGATAGCGGGTTGCACCTAAAAACCGCTGAAGTGGAAGCTGTTAATCTGTCGCTTGTGTCCAACACCTATCAGCAAGACTTCAACTCACTGGCAATAAGCGGCGTTAATCCTTGGGTAAATAACACAACCCTGCCGGGTTGGATCATTTCTCCCACCACACTTGTCAGTTACACCGCGAGCAATGGTATTTCAACCACAGCCGGGCTGCATAGTTTTGGTGAGGCTGGTAGTTCTGATCGCGCTTTCGGGTCACGTGCAACAAATGGGACAGGCGGCACAGGCTTAATTTACATCGGATTGAGATTGAAAAATGATGGATTAAGCCCAATCACCTCGATTACAGTCACATACACTGGCGAACAATGGTATGTAGGTCAAGGGGCAGGGCAAACATACACTTTTGGTTATATAACAGGAACTAATTTAACCAATTTGGTCGTTACTGTTACCCCAGTCAGCAGTTTGGTATTTACTTCTCCAATCACCAGTCCCACTAAGACACCACTAAATGGCAACCTTCCTGCTAACCGTATCACACGTACAGCACGGATTACAGTAACGATCCCCCCTAACCAAGAGGTTTTATTGCGCTGGGCAGATGCCGCAAATACAACTGCTTCCTCGTATAGTATTGCAATTGATGATGTAGAGGTAGTGGCAAATGGTGATTTGGCAACCATTCCAAACACACCCACCGCCACGCCATCACCGACCGCAACCGCGACTGACACGCCCACCGCCACACCAACTCCGACCTCAACTGCGACTGACACGCCCACCGCCACAGCGTCGCCGACCGCAACCGCGACTGACACACCCACCGCCACACCGTCGCCGACTTCAACCGCGACTGACACGCCGACTGCCACATCATCGCCGACCTCAACCGCGACGGACACGCCCACCGCTACGCCGTCGCCAACCTCAACCGCGACCGACACGCCCACCGCCACAGCGTCGCCAACCGCGACCGCGACTGACACGCCCACCGCCACGCCATCGCCGACCGCAACCGCGACGGACACGCCCACCGCCACAGCATCATCGACCAAAACTAAGACACCTACCGCCACGCCAATGCCTGCGCCAAGTAATGATGAGCCTCATCCACCTTTACCGAATGTGGATCCGAGCGAATCGCAAGGGGATGCCGTCGTTGGTGCAAATGACGCGCCACTGACTGAAGATATGAATGGGAACGGAATATCAGAGCCAAACGAGCCGATCTTACCGATAATCAACGTCAAATTGTTTGACACCTATGTGCCCAATAGTGAGATCGGCAATTTGATAAATGCTGACCTCAAAATTGTCAATGGCAGATTGCTGTTGGGGGGCTTACAAGCGGGTAGTTATGTGTTAGCAATTACGCCACCGTCTGGCTTTTCAATCAGCACCAGTGATGATGATTTCAGTGGGCTGAAACCCAATGCCAATGGCGATATTTTGGTGCGATTTACGGTAACGGCAAAAGAAAAAAACAACTTAGCGATTTCATTTTGGCGCGAATCACGTATATCGGGACATATACGGCTAGACCTATCGAATAATAAGCAATATTCGCACAGCCTTTATGAGCCAGAGCAGATGGCCCATGCCGCTAATATTACAGTCAATTTGCTCAGACATGGCAAGATTATCACCAGCACAGTCACAGATGCCAATGGCAATTACTCGTTTGCGGGCTTGCGCCCCAGCGAATATGAGCTACAAGTCGTCCGTGATGCAAATCTTACGCTCGTATTAGAGCGTAACGAACATACGCCGAGCAATAGCACACTCAGCCCTTCTGGCGCACTCAGACTTGCAACCACATCGGGCGAACGCGCCACCGGCCTCAATTTACGCCTCGTTAGTGCCAAAGTAAATCAACGGAATTATCAAGTGTTATTGCCTGTTCTTGTAAATCACGAGAAATAAATACTTGATGTTGCAATAGCCAATTTTTCCCGGCGTATAAACCTAGCAACAGACATAGGGGGTATGTCTGTTGCTAGGTTTATACGTAGTAAACAGGCGATGTTTTGAATTTGAGCAAAAGAAGCGTGGCAAGGTATAAAAGTTAGATAAACTATACCTATATGCCCGAAACACTCAACCTTAGCCGTCGGGCCGTCGGGGATGGGGCCAGTGTGCCGCCGAGGCGGTGATGAGGGGCGATGCGAATCCGCCGGTTGTATATGCGATCGGCGAATTTTTTTACTAATGTTACCGGCTCAACTGGAATTCAGGGGGTTGACAAGACAAAACGCTCAAATCCTTCTAAATCCAGCCAAATACGCTGAAACAATGAAGTAATTTTGCGTATACCATAGCATCGTCGTTTGATCACTTTGATCTTGTTATTTAACCCCTCGACAAAACCACTATTAATTCGTGCAATAAAATAATTCAAAATTGGCAAAAAGAATTTTTGCAGCGTTTTAATAAAGCCGTCATAGCAAGTAAGTTGGCTACGTTCTACTTTTTTCATCCAGCGCTTAAAGCGATATTCAGCATTGAGTTGCGTCAATGGTGTATTAAAAAGTGCGGTCAGTTCTTCGCGTAATGTATAGGCTTTGTGTAACTTAGGACTATATTCAAATAGCTTGCGCAAACGTTGACGCTCCTTAAATGTAAGGCTGGCGTGATTCTTTCGTAATAGCCATAAACTTCCTTTACAGTCCCGTTCAAATAGTTCCGCTGATAATTTTTGCTTCATTTGCTTAAACTCTTGCTTGCGCAATTCATCAAAATCTTCTCGATATTGCTGCGCCACATGAAAGCGATCAATCACTAGCTTGGCTGTTACATCTTTATGCGCAGCAATAAATTCTTCCACCGCAGTCACATAACTTTCCCACATATCTGTGCTAAAGGCCACGATACTGCTATATAAACGCCTTGGTATTTGAGCCAAGAAATCACTTACCGTTTTTTTTTCGATCCGCAAGCACGGCAAGTATCCGAATCTTTCCTTTCACTTGCTTGGTCGTAATAATGGCTGCAAAGTTTTTATGCCCTTTTGTCAATGCAATTTCATCGATACCTATCGTGTGTAAATTATCAATTTCATCCCAATTGATGCTTGGTTCAACTTGACGATTGAGCGCACCGACAACTGCATCGTAGCCAATATTTTCTTTTTCACTTACATCTTCTATTGTGCTATTAATAAGTTGTTTAAGCAGATATTCATCATACGCTTGCGTATGTGGACTGCGTTGTTTATGCCAACTTACCACTTGAGTTGTTTTGGGTTGTGTCAAGCATTGCTTGCATTTTCCAATTTTGGGGCGATAAATTACATAGGTTTCCTTATTCAATACTGATAAATGGCGTAATTTAATTTCATCCCCATACCCTTCGCTACATCCAATTACATTTTTGCAAAGACCACATATCGCAGTTTCCAGCTTGCTTCTTATGTAAATGTGTAATTGTTCATCTGAAGTGATTTCACTCTTTAGAATCATTACATCGGGTATATCAAATGGTATTGAAAGTGTGGATGACATCTTTTATAGTTCACCTTTTACTTTACATCTTTTTACGATAGATTGCAACCCCCTGAATTCCAGTTGAGCCATGTTACCTTTGCCTGCACTCACTTCAGCTCTGAGTTTGAAAGCGGGTAATGCGTGATGATGTAATCAACTTCTTTTTGAACACCCAACTTGCGATAAATATTTAGCACTTTGTCAAATGCTTGTTGCGCATCCACGGTTTTACCCCAATCACGATAAACCTCTCCTAAAGCACGGTAGGCCGGTCCTTCCGCCCATAAATCATGGGTTTCTTGTGCAGCCTGAATTGCTGCCAAACAATTCTTTTCAGCAGCTTCAAAATGACCGTGTTGGCGCTCAATATGGCCCAAGACATATAGGCAATAGGCCCGCACAACGGTTTCTTCCATATTTAAACCACGATAGGCACATCGTTCGGCTTGATCGTCATGATTAAGATAAAAATGCGCCTCAGCTAAATTCGCCAAATTTAGCGCTACCCAATAAGGTTGTTTGGCTGCCTCAAAAAATTGAATCGCGGCTTCGGCAGGTTCGATGGCTTTGGCATATTGTCGCGCCATAATATATGCGCATGACAAATTAGTGTTTACCCCGCCCATTGCAGCCGCAATTAATCCACAGTTGCGATAGTATTTGCCGGATTCTTGCAAATGAAATTCGGCTTGTGTAAGATTTTCTTGATGTGCCTCAAGCACGCCTAATTGCTCATGCACTCGCGCCAAAATTTGTTTGTCTTTTGTGACTTCAGCAAGGCTAAGTGCCTGTAATAGATGTCGACGGGCTTGGGTCGGTGTGCCATGGTAATCTTGTAGCCGTCCATTTTGAATTTCAACTTCGATTTGTGCTTTGTCTAATGCTGTTTGTGCTTGTGATGGGTCTGGTTCGCGTAAAATGTAGACACTACCAATTTGAGTGTGAGCACGAATACGGCTTATTTGTAATTCAAATAGCGTAATGCTATTTAAAGTTTTACGATATTCTTCAAGTGCGCTATCAATTTGCCCCAACTTGATGAATAAATCGGCGCGTAATTCCTGAGCCTTTATATGGGGTGTTTTCCCCGAAAGCCAAGTTGCTGTTTCTAGCACTTCCAATGCCTCTTCAGTTTCGCCAATATTACGCAGCAATGTGCTGACTGATAAAGCCCAAACCCGACGATCATCGGCATTAGGCAATTGAGATGGTTCAATATTTCGTAATATTTCTAAGGCGGCACCTGATCGTCCTCGTTTTGCTTCTTGTTCTTCATGATCACGCCACACCCATACAGCTAAATCAAAACGATCTGCCCATATGTAATGTTGCGCTGCAAGAGTAAATTCAAAGGCTTTTTCCATTTGTGCCGCCGCCCATAGTTGTAAAACTAATTTGTTTTGGCTTGGTATGCGGCGATAAATACTTTCTCGAAAAATTTGAGGCAACCATACCAAATTTTTTACAAGATCCTCGTCCACTAGTTTGCGGATAATAAGTTGTGATAAGGCCTGATTAACCTCTGGGTTGTTCCAAATATGACGGTTAACTGGAATTTCGAATGTCGCAAGTTCTTGAATGACTTGCAGCTCGATGTCAGACAAATGCCGCCATAGACGGGCTAAAAACCAATCAAGCGAGAAATTGCTACCTAAGCGTCGCAAGGTGTCTGAAATGTTTTCTCCACTATGATGAAGTGCAACGAACATCCGCAAAAGGAGCGGGTTGCCGTGTGTGCTCTGTTGTATTTGGGTATATTCGGCTGGTGTTAAAGAAAGGTTGTCTTTGTTTAATACTGATGTAATGTCGTCACGTGATAACGCTTTTAATTCAACCAATATGTGTGTTGGTGTAATAGGAGCACTTAACAAACGTTGTCCGATGAATATTATTTTTGCACCGCTGGTTTGTTCAATAAGAGCCATTAAAAATTCGCGAATACGTCGATGTTCTAGGGCATCATTAAGATCATGTGATAGTAATAGATCAACTTCATCAAAACATAGCAAGGCCGGACGGTGATGAAAACGTAATTCGGTCAAGGCATGACGCATCATGGTCAATGCCAAATTGGGTTTGCGATAAAACGCATGGCTGGGTTGGGAAATTAATTGTGCCCAAAGGTGTGAGTGACCTTGTTGATGCAAAAAATAAGCTAACGAAAAGATAAGCTGCTCAAGTTGATCATTGACACCTAAATGAAAGGTATACCAAAAAGCGGGTTTAGATGCATTTTGCCATAGATAAAAAATGACTGAAGCTAGGCTTGTTTTGCCAATACCGCTGGGGCCACACAGGGTTACATAATCTCCAAAGAGCTGTTGTAGATGATTTGAAATCAGTTGTTCTTCATTATTACGTCCAATAATCTCGTTTTGTATCGGCATCAATGGCAAGAGCACTGGCTTTAGTTCTTTTAAGAACATTTTTGCTAATAATTCAATAGCTTTTTTTTGCAACATGTAATAATTGCCGCCAGCCATACCAAGCTTTTGTTGCGTTTTTTTTATGGCTTTGAGCGCTTCGCCTTTGGTGCCGCCATTTTTGTCTTCAGCAAAAAAACGAATATTTAATAATGCTTGTAGATCATAATCTTTAAATTGCAAAGCAAGCTTATTACTGTGTGCGTTACGTATCAACTCTTTAAAGGCTTTTGCTCGATTTTTTGTTCCTACTAAATAGATAGCTGTTAAATGGGATTGACTTTCTAACCAATCTTCGTCATTCCAATATTCGAGCGCATCTTTGAAATGCTCCAAAAATTCATTGTTGGCCTGGTGATCCGATGATTGTTGTGGCGATTTATTTGCTGACATGGTTTGACTATACTTGAAAAGAGGTTGTTTCGGGTCTGTTTCGTGCTGTATTTGGGAGCAGTGAGTCAATTTTGGGAGTGGTCGCTAGCTCAATATGGCTGAAGGGTAGTATGATAGGACTTATTGCAATATTATTGTATTATTTAGAAAAATAATTAAAAACTAAGGAGACCTCATGATGAAACAGTATTTTAGAACGCCATTTATCAGTAGTTTAGTCTAAAAGTAGGGATGTTGTTCAAACCTGTAGTAAAACAGAGGGTATGAAAAA
>CAMDWA010000165.1 GCA_945877855.1 Thermoflexus hugenholtzii JAD2
TTTAGGGTTGGTTTGAGGCGAAATAGTTTTATTTAAGGGTGAGAGGTTTCTTTCACGCTCGCTTTTGCTTGCCTTGGCTTCGAAGTGGGCTTTATTTGCCACTTACTGGGGTCGTTTTGTTAAATTTTTTTTAGCCTAAACTACTGTTAGATCATCTCAGATAAACGCACAAGACTAAGCCCCATTTGCTCTAATTCATCGGCGGGCAGGTTGTGTAATTGCACAGCGGTATTAACATAGGCTTCGGCGTTAGGGTCATTCATCAGTTGTCGCACCGATGAGGGCAAATGATCAATGACTGCTGCTGTTTGAATTTGTTCAGGCGATTCATCAACGCCTAAGTCAAGCAATTCGCTCGTGGTGACCCCTAAATATGCTCCCAATTTCTCAAGAGTGGTCAAGGGAATATCGCGTTCACCGGCTTCAAGCTCTTCTAAACGACGTGGTTTAAGGTTAACAGCCATCGCTGTTGCCTCTAACGAATCGCCTTTACTGAGCCGTGCCATCATCAACTTGAGGCCAATGATACGCGTGCGTAATTGCATGGCATCGGCAATGTCATCACGCGGCAAAAATTGGGCTTCGATGGCTTGAATATCGCCTTTTAATAATAATTCGGCGGACACCCGCAAAAAAGTGGCAAATGTCTCTAGCTCAGGCAAAGTTGGCTCGCGCTCGCCCGATTCATAAGCGCCAATACGGGCAGTGGTTACGCCAACCACCTCGGCGCATTCTTTGCGAGTGCGGCGGGCCAATTCACGAGCGCGTTGCATCGCACCCCCCACCAGTGCCGCCCGGGTGCTACTTGGGGGTGCAGGTGTCTCTTGAGCATCTTGCATGTCAGGCATAATCGTATGCAATTCTACGCTGAAATATTTATCAATGAAAATCGCAATTAACGCTTGGTTTGCCAATATGCCGACAAACGGCACAGGCCAATATACACATCACCTTATCAATGCATTGCGCGATGTTGCGCCGCATGTAACCATTGAATTAGTGCACCCGCGCCATGTGCCTAGCGGTATTCTGGGCGATCTGGCGAAAGTGCGCTTCGAGCAAGTTGAATTTCCCAACGCCGCAAAACGCATGGGTGCCGATATCGCCTTTGTGCCTTATTGGGGGCCGCCTTTAAGCTGCGCCGTGCCGGTGGTTTGCACCGTTCATGATGTCATCTCATTGGCGATGCCAGCCTATCGCGGCAAAATCCAACATCGTATCTATAGCAGTTTGGCGCGGGCTGCGGCAGCCAATGCCAGTGCGATTATCACCGATTCTGAGTTTAGTAAGGCCGATATTTTGCGATTGGTCATGCCAGTTGCTTCACAGACCGCCCCGCCTGTGACAGTGGTTCCATTGGCGGCTGAAGCCCGTTTCACCCCTGCTGTACCCGATGCCGATTTTGAACGCGCCCGTGAACGTTATAACCTACCCAATTCATATGTGTTGTATTTGGGCGGGCTAGACATGCGCAAAAATATTGAAACCCTGTTGCAGGTCTATACCTGGTGTGGCGATAGCATCGGCGATGAATACCCCTTGGTGATGAACGCCTTGCCCGGCGACCGCGCCATTGCCGCCGATGGCAGCCCCACCACGCTAGGCGAGATGCTAAAGGCGCTAGAGCTAGAAGATGTCGTGCGTTTAATTGGGCGAGTAGATGAGGCCGACAAGCCAGCCTTATATGCCGGGGCGCGCTGCTTTTTATTTGCCTCGGTCTATGAAGGTTTTGGCCTGCCACCCCTCGAGGCCATGTCGTGTGGGGTGCCGGTGGTGGGCAGCAATGCTACCAGTTTGCCCGAAGTCGTGGGCAATGCCGGTATGTTGGTCGATGCGCTTGATGCGCGCGCTATGTCGGGGGCATTAATTGCGACCTGTATTGAAGATGATTTGCACGACCGGCTGGCCCAACGAGCGCTGATGCGTGCCGCCCAATTCTCATGGCAGCGCACCGCGTTAGAGACATTAACCGTGTTTAAGCAGGTGTTGGCGCAAAACCTTAAAGCCCAATCTACTTGACCCATAACTAGAGATAAACCCCAAAGACGCAATGTCGAAATGACTATGTGGCCTTTGAAGGCCACATAGTCATTTCGACGAAATTTATTTTATTTACTCTGCTTTATTGAGAAGATACAAAACTTGTTCTAAATCCCAATCAAGAAAAAGAATAGCCATTCGCATAATTTTGCAGCCAATAACCAACTAACTAAAACCAGCACCAACCACGTGAATAACCCGCGCCATCCATTGCGAATAAGCACACCCTGAAAAACACCGACCAGTAATGCAGGCAAGGCAATAAGCGCAGTAAAACCATTGTTGCTATAGACCCAACTCAAGATTGGCACATTAACCCGAAAAATGAAGGGGCCAAGGCTCAACCCAACCCCAAGCAAGGTAAGTGCCACTGTGCCAAGCCACCAAGCCGTTAACCGAGCCGAGTTCATATGCGTGGCTTTACCAACCAAAGATTGCCCAACTGTCGCTTGAAAAGCGCCAATCAACACACCCGAAATAAGCAACGCAATCATATTGGCGCTGAGCAAATCTGTCGCATTGCGCTGAATAATGCGTAAGGTGACAAATGACACCGAACCGGCAAGAATGCACGCCATAATAAACAAAATGCTGCCAAACAAGACAAGGCGAATCCAGAGATGGTTGGGCAAATGGCTTTCGCGGGTGGTTTGAAAGTTCATATTGAGCAATATTGTAATAGTTTATAAACAATGGTTTTGGTATAAAAATACCCCGTCTGTTTTGAAAGCCATAATTACACCCCAATTAAACAAATAAAACAAATTTACATCTTCTGGCATACTTGCCAAAATGATAGATATCCTCGCCCTCGGTGTATGCTCAGTTGATGATTTGCTGTATGTCGATGTTTACCCGCCAGCCAATGGCAAAAGCCGTGTGCAACACGCCGAGCGCCAATGTGGCGGGCTAAGCGCCAACGCATTGGTTGCCGCAGCACGGCTGGGTGCACATTGCGCCTTTGCCGGTCAGCTTGGCTCAGATGAATTGTCGCAGACCGTCATTGATAATTTTAGGTTGCGGGGTATCGACCTAACACATTTAAAACACGACCCCGCCGCAAAACCAGTGCATAGCACCATCGTCATTAGCGATGGCGGCAAATCACGTGCCATTTTCCCTTATCGTCCGGGCAATTATGGTGCGCCCGATGACTGGCCCGCCCCCGATGTGATTCGCAGTGCGCGTGTGTTATTTGTCGATCATATGGGGGCACGGGGGCAAGCGCGGGCCGCCCGCATTGCCCGTGAGGTCGGGGTTCCGGTCGTATCAGATCTAGAACGCGATGAGTCGCCATATTTTGGCGAGTTAAACGGGTTGATTGATCACGCAATTTTCTCGCACGAGTTTGCCACGCATCTCACCCATCAACCTGATGCCGCACAGGCGGTGCAAATGCTAGCGCAAGGCCGAGCCGTGACCATTGTGACCGTTGGCGAACAAGGTTGTTTTGTGGTGGATGGCGCTGCACCGAACACGGTGCAACATGTGCCAGCTTTTACAGTCGATGTGGTAGACACGACCGGCTGCGGCGATTGTTTTCATAGCGGCTATGCCTATGGTTTGGCGCTAGGGTTGCCGTTGATACAACGTATTCGGCTTGCTTCGGCGACAGCGGCGCTCAAGGCCACGCAGCGCGGTGGGCAAGCCGGTTGCCCAACAATGGCACAAGTGCAAATGTTTCTAGCCCAACAAGCCTAAACACATCTCTTCTCTTAATTCTTAACTCTTGGCTCTTGGTTCTTGATTCTCGCCTCTCACAAAGGCCGACACAAATACACCGTATCCAACACTTCAAATCCGCGTCGCTCTAAAATAGGCCGGCTGCTGGGCGCTGCCTCGATGGTGATGAAACGCACCCCGCGTGATATGGCCTCGTGAATACGCGCCGCCACCAAAGTGGTATAAAACCCTTGGCTACGATATTGCGTTTGCGTTGCTCCGCCCCACAGCCCACAAAAAGCGCTTTCAGGGTGAAAACTGGCACGGGCGCAACTGGCTGGCACACCATCGACATAGGCCACATATAGGCTAGTGTATTCGGGGGCGTTGTGCAAAAGCGCCAACCACCGCTGGCGCTCTGCCTCCTCCCAAACGGCTTGCTCAACCGCGACATAATCATCAAGCGCCGCATAACTATCGACCTTGCGCACCTCTTTTTGAATGGGTGCACGCCAACGATCGGCAGCAGGTGACCAAGTATCAAGCACCATAAACGCCATTTCGGGGCCAACCCCAAACCCGGCGGCAGCTAAATGATCACACAGGTAAGGCGGATGATCGTGCCCAAACACTTTCCATTCAAACGCCCGCTCACGCTCAGCAAAATAGGCCACTTCGGCGGCAATCACTTCGCTCGCCATCTCAGGGGCAAAATGTGCCCATGTAACGCTGCTACGCCACATCGGGTTAATGCTGATATCACGCGAGATCACTTCGCCCACCTCGTGCTCATAACCCGGCGTTGCCAACCAACGTCGCTCATAGTCGTGTCGGGCGAGAAGATCGTGTTTATTCATCAATATCAGTCAGACTAGAATCAGCTAGAAATCCGGTTTCTTAAAGAAATCCGATTTCTTGATTTATGTTACTTGCGCCACAAAACGATTGCAATCCCAATCATGATAACGTTTGATCACTTGCCACAAAATATGGGTAGCGCGATGCATTGGCGTTTGATGAAAAATTGGGCGGCCATCGGGGGTAGAAGTGAAATTGCGCGTGCCGTTATATTTGGCATTAACAAGCAATGCAATTCGGTTGAGACCGCTATACAGCGCAGCATTTTTGTAATCAGATTTGGCCGTGTGCAGGTCGGCTGGGCGATAAGGCCAATTGTAGGTATGTTCGGAACGAATACGATAAGCCACCACTGGGTGATCGACAAAGCCGAAGCGGTTGGGTTTGGCGAGCAAACGCGTCGCCAAATAACGGTCTTCGTAGATGATGTTTTCATCATACGGGCCGACATCGGGCATGGCGTAGGCGGTCTTACGCACCATCATAAATTGAAATGGAATACCGATGCGAATGATTTGCTCACGCGGTAAAAGGGGCGATGACAACACCGGACGTTGCCGCCCTGTAAACTCAACCCCACTGCTATGCACCAATTTGCTGTCTTCGCTAATCAAATGACAATCGCCAAAAGCCGCCAGCCATTCGGGATGGGCTTCAAGCGCCTCGACCCGTTTGCTGATGCTTTGAGGCAAGTGGCAATCGTCACTTTGCAGTTGGGTAATGTATTGCCCTTCAGAGGCCGCCACCAACCGGTTAAGCGTACGGCATAGGCCCGCATTTGGCTGCCGCAGCAAATGAAAACGCCGAAATGCCTTGGGGTGCGCCTCGCGCCAGCGTTGCGCCATTTCAAACGAATTATCTTTTGAGCCATCGTCAATCATGACGATTTCGATCTCAGGATAATGATGTTCCCACTCGTGCAATACGCTATTTAAGCCTTCTTCGATATAGCGAGCATGGTTGTATAAGGGAGTAATAATGCTGACGAGCGGTAATGACATTACCTGTATTTTAATGGAGTCGTCAGTGGCTACTGACCACTATTCTTCAAACGCAAATACAAACGACCTTCGTAAATAATGCTAAACGCGACAAACAACATCATAATGAGCGCACCAGCAGAGGCCATAAGGTTGCTGCCAACGGTATAGATCCAAAAACTATTAACGCGGCTAAACAAAAATGGGAATAAGGTGGCTTGCACAATGACAGTAGGGATGATGTAAAACAGCGCCCATGCCAAGGTCGTGATGATGCGAATAAACGTGGTGTGCCACAACAATTGACCAAAATGCCGCCATGCCAAGCGCAAACTTTCGCCTAGCCCAGCCCACAGGGTTAACTTTGTGGCGTTCATCGCTGTAACTGCACGCAAACGCAAAAACAAATCACCCAAAATCAGGCTGAAGGCGCTGCCCGCGCCAAGTGCCCACATGTTTACAGAAACAGCCGTGTTTGGTGGGCTAGCATTAAAAATTGCAAAATTATTCGGGGTTTGACGAATAACCCAACGAATATAGGCAATGATTTCGCGGAAGGGCGAATCTGGGATAGGGAAAACAAAATTGAGCACCCGCACATAAAACCCGCGAAACAATAAACTGGGGTCGGTTACAGTGCGGGTTTGCCCAATATTTGATTCGTCCAAACGCAGTTCACGCAACAACATCATGAGACCCAACGTGCTAACAGTCATAATCAGGCTATAGATTAGGCCATTAAACAATAATACATGCCAACGCCGCAATGTAGCGAGGCAAGCCTCAAAAAAAGTAACCTTTACATTTTCTTCGTTTTGGGTTGCCATCCAGCTCATTGCGCCGCGTGCCAAACCCATCAAAAACATACCGACGCCGCCCTGCACGACCCATGTGGTTAAACTGACATTGCGAAAATTATTAAGGTTGAGGGTGCTAGAGTTTGTATTATTGTAATAAGCGTAAGACAGCGCGGCCCCAGCCACCGCCCCCAACACAATACACAAGGCAAAACCAATAAAAGCAAACCATAATATAGACGAAGCATGTGTGATAAAAACAGTTAGGGTCTCGCTTACTATTTCACGCACGCTGACCTTCAAGCGCTGGCTGCGGTGTAATTTTAACGATCGTGGTGACGCAGTTGCGGTATTGACAACCAATGGTTGTGGCATAACTGTTTGCATTAACTTCCCTCGCTTAATTTAAATATACTACTCTTGATTATATATACGTTGCAAAGCGACAATCAGACGTGCCGTATCATGCTTCAAATTGCGCGGGGCATCTTGGCTTGGCTCACCCGGCGGCCCAACGCAAGCCGGGCAGCCGAGATCACAGGTGCATTCGTTAATGCGCTGTAAACACATGGCCAACACCTCATGATGCTGCGCACACAATGTCTCGGTCAGGCCAATACCGCCCGGGGTTAATTCGTAAATGGTGATGGTGGGCAATTTGGTGTGGGGGCTATTCCAATCGGCAATAGCGGCCAAATCAGCGGGGTCACACATCACCAACAACGGCGCAATTTGACTAACCACATAACACAAGCCATCTAAACCTGTTGGGTTACGGTCGGCGGTTTCGATACGCTGATGACATTCTGGGCAAACGGTGATGAGGTTATCGAGTTGATTGGCCTGCAAATAATGATCATTTTCGCCCGCGATATAACCAAATTTGCGAAATGGGATTTTGTGATGCACATCGTGTTGCCGTTGGGTCATATTTTGGGCGCTGGCTTCGGGTTTGCCACACACGGCACATTGATAGCCATCACGAGCGCGGGCGGCGTTGCGTTGCTTTTGCCAATTTGGGCCATAGTCATTGGGCAATTTGATCACGCCTTCTTTCGATAATTGCTTTGCCAATGCCTCGGTTAGCCAAAACCAATAACCCGTCGTCAACAAACGTTGTTCCGGTAAATCTAATTCATTGGTTGCCAACACATGGTGGGTGTTGAATTGAATCTGCTGATAGCGCGTCACATGGCTAACAACCTCGATGTCGCCCGATTTAAAAAAGGGTTTTGAGGGATCATGTGTTTGCTCGGCTGTGTCAAATTCGCTTAACACAATCACCTCAGACACAACGCTGGCGCGGGTGTAATAATCGACATTGGCGCGATGCGCCCGCGCAATGCCAGTCTCCCAATTTAGCTCATGCACCACACAACGCTCGCCCTGATGCATATAAACAGCACCCACATACACCCGCGCTGCCGCGCTGCTACGCTCGGTTTGCCCAATCAGCTTGTCATTTTCGTCTAGAATGGCAATTTGTTCACCTGCCCCGCGCAAATTGGTGCGGTCGGCGGGGTAGCCATCGCCTACCCACGTATAACGAGTGTTTGGAAAGGGTGAAGGGTGAAGGATTAAGGATGAAGCAACTGCATCTTCATCCTTAATCCTTAATCCTTCACCCTTTAACAGTCTTTCATCCTTAAACAATGGGAGTCCGGCTGAGCCGCCGCTGGCATGTAAATCCCCTTCTTCGGCTAAAATATCTAACAAATCGCTAATTTCAGCATTACCGAGGGTTTCGGAGCGCACAAAAGGCAATTCAAACGCAGCACACGCCACATGCGCTGCCAAAACACCCAAATTGTCGGGCGCAATACGGGCTTGTTCGGGGCTTTGGCGAAACAGATATTCAGGATGCGCCGCCAAAAATTGATCGAGCGGGTTGCCAGTTGCCACCATCAGCGCCAAGGCCGCGTTACGCCTGCGCCCAGCCCGCCCCGCCTGTTGCCAAAAACTGGCGATGCTACCCGGGTAGCCATGCATCACGCAAGCATCCAAATCACCAATATCGATGCCGACTTCCAGTGCATTGGTTGCCACCACCCCGCGAATTTCGCCATTGCGTAGCCCAGCTTCAATCGCCCGCCGTTCTTCGGGCAAATAACCGCCGCGATAACCAGCGATGGCGGGTGAAGAATCGATAGGATTATGGGTTATGGATTGAGGATTAGAAAGCTCTTTCCCCCAATTCTTAATTGCTAATCCCTCTTTATCAATCGCCAATCGCAAATAATTGAGCAATAACTCGGTATCTTGACGCGAGCGGGCAAAGCAGATGGTTTGTGCGCCAGCCTTGATAACGCGGGCCGCCAAATCACGCGCAATCAATAAACTGCTGCGGCGCAGCCCTTGAGCGGCTTGTTCGGGGATGACAGGCGGATTAACGATAACGATATGCTGCTCACCGTGCGGGCTGCCATCTTCGCTATCGGGTATTAGGGTGACAGGCGCTTCGATCAAACGCTCGGCGTGTT
>CAMDWA010000166.1 GCA_945877855.1 Thermoflexus hugenholtzii JAD2
AACGAAGGCAAACATGCCTTGGTCGAGAAACCTTTGGCGACCTCGGTTGCTGATTGTGATCGTATGATGGCGGCTGCGGCACAAAATCAGCGCACCTTGTCAACCGGCTATCATCAGCGTTTTCGGGTCAATAACGCAACTGCGCGTAAACTTATTGCTGAAAATGCCATCGGGCAAGTGCAAGCCATTCAAATCTCAATGCCAACTTATGCTGGAACTATCAAGGCGGGCGGCTTTGGCGGCAATTGGGATTGGTGGAACAACCCCGCTAGCCTCGGCCACATTCTCAACAGCGCCCCACACGCTGTCGATATTATGCGTTGGTTTACGGGGGCTGAGGTTGTGACGGTTTCGGCATTTTGTCGCACGCTTTTGCCCGATGTGCCAGTCGAAGACACCACAATGGCGTTGATGGAATTGTCGAACGGGGCGATTTGTAGCTTGTTTTCAAGCCGCGCCTTGCCCGCGCCCTCGTTTCCGGGCGAAGATTTTCGTATTCGCATTACCGGCAGCACTGGCTTGCTTGACCTTGACCCGTATAAAGAGCTAAATTTATCGGATGAAAATGGGTGGCGTATGGTATCGAAACAGCCGGTGGTGGGCCATGAAGGCGCGAATACGGCGTTTGGCGATGTGCGTATGCAGGCCTACACCGATCAAATTGCCTCATTTATCGATGCCATTAACGGTAAATCGGGCACTGTCGGCGCGGCATCTGATGGGCGGGCGGGCGTGGCAGCATGTATCGCTATGCTAACTTCATCGGCAGAGCGGCGCTGGGTCGCACTTTAAATCTATGTTGGTTGAATGGTTGATTGGTTGATTAGCGATTCACAAATTATGCGTTAGCAATCAACCATTCAACCAACCAACCAACAAACAAAATCGTAAATATTATTGAAATTTTCCGCGTCCTAAGACCGGCCAAGCTGCTTCAATTTGCCCATTGCGCACGCCATAAATCACATCGTGGGCAAAGACGGTGCCATCGCTGTAGCCGGGAATGAGGTCGACACCATCGCCAATTTTTAGAGTGGTGTTTGTTTGGCTCAAACTCACAATGCCGTGTTCGGCAGAAAGCACCACGCTTTTTACGCCATCGATCCCCAATAATTTGGGCGCGGCAAAACCACGGGTCATGGTTTTAAATCCACAATCAAGAATAATGCGATCGGGGGCAGGGCGGCTGGTGACGGTGGCGCGTAAAAATAGGGCTGGCTCTAGTTTCACACCCCATTCCTGATACATCATGTCGCAAAACACCGCACCGCCAGCCTCGATCTCGGTGACACCCTTGATGAAAGGCGTGACGGCGTAAGTGCCGCTGCCGCCCGCGCTGACGATTTCAATCGCAAGGCCATGGTCGCGGCAAAGTTGGGCGCTGTCGAGCAATTGCCCAATGCTATGCGCGATGCCAGCTTGTTTGGTTGCTGGGTCAGTATGCGATAAGTTATGGCCTTCCCATGTTTGTAGCCCCATCAATTTGAGGCCGGGTGTGCTGGCAATGTGTTTTGCTAGCGCCAATGTCGCCTCGCCCGGGGCCACTCCGCTGCGTTCCATGCCGGTGTTGACTTCAATGAGCACCCCCACCACCACGCCTTTGGCATTGGCGGCTGCTCCGATGGCGCTGGCGTTATCGGCATCATCTACCAACACTTTTACATCGGCTTGTGGGCGCAAATTGACCAGCCGCGCAATTTTGTGCGGCGTGACGATTTGATTGGCGATCAAAATATCACCAACCCCCGCCGCGGCTAATACTTCGGCTTCGCTGACTTTGGCGCACGTCACCCCAAAGGCTCCGCCTTTTAACATTTTGTGCACAATGGCAGGTGTTTTGACACCTTTGGTATGGGGTCGCCAGCCGACACCGGCTTTAGCAAAATGCGCTGCGAGTGCAGCAATATTGCGTTCTAATGCATCGAGGTCTACCCACAACGCTGGGGTATCGAGGTTGTTTTTGGCGCTGCCAATATCGTTCATAATGCGCTTATTGTCACACAAAATATTTGATGGCAAGGTCTTTTATAGAGGGAATACCAAGGAAGGTGGGTTGAATGGTTGAATAGTTGAATAGTTTATTGGTTGATTGGTAACTCACGAGTCATGAGTCATCAATCAACCAATAACCTATTCAACCAACAAACCAACCCTCAGCCCATCATAGGCAACTTCGTAACCATGTTGTTGGGCAAAAGCTGCCAGGCTTGGGTGAGGTGGATTGCCTTCGTGTGCGATATGGGTGGCAAAGACGCGGGCTTGAGAGGCCAAAATGCCTTCACTACGCATGCGGGCTACATGCGCGATAAATTGTTGGGCATTTAAATGATCGCCCCCTGATGCTTGATTGGGGCCATAGGTATGATCGAGAATAACGAGATCAAATTTACAGTTTAATTGCTGAAAAGCGTGCCAAGTTTCTTCAAATAGCGCGGCGGTATCGGTGGCATAAAAAATACAGCACCCGTCACATTCAATTGCGTAGAGCATTGCCCCCATCCCTTCGGCGTGATTTGCCGGAAAAGCCGTGACGCGATAGCGCCCAACTTTGAAGGGTTGCAAGGGGGTAATGGCATGAATTTGTAGGTTGAGGTGTTGTTGGGTGCTGGGCAACAGCAATTCTTCATCTGACAAGTCACGGATAAAGGCGAGGGCGGCGCGTTGCAGTGTTTGGGGCGAGGCATAAAAATGCAGACACGGCGCGCCCACAACCCCATAATCGGGGCTGCGTGAGAGCAAGTGCGACAGGTCTAAATGATCGGCATGGGGGTGGGTTTGTAGGCAAAATTTGACATGTGTTAATGGGCAGTTGTGAATTTGAGCCGCTGCCATAATGTCGGGGCCGAGGTCGATGAGCAGGTCGTCATTAATGAGGGCGGCTGAGCGTTTGCGCAGGCTGGGGCCACCCAGCAGGCGAGCTTGTATACAATTATCGCAGTTGCAAAATGCTTCGGGGTAGGCATTGGCCGCCGCCGTGCCAAGAAAGGTGATGTTCATTTGTATGATTGATTGTAGCGGTGCTCAATTGAAGACCCCCAAGATATATAATTGTCTGGTGTTATATCGAGAAAGGGTAAAAATTGGGAGAATGCCGATTTCATAACCCCTTGTCAAATATAGCTTGACAAGGGGTTGCGAAATCGGCAAAAATCGCGTTTTATGCCTTCTTATAGCATATTTTTCAGGAGAAAAGAGATATGATTCGATTTGCAGATCCAAAAAACGATGTTGCTTTTCGTAAAATATTTGGCAACGAACAACATAAAGAGATTTTGATCTCATTTTTAAATGCAGTGCTAGGGTTAAGCGGTAGCTATGAGATTGATGATATTACGATTTTGAATCCCTATCAAGCACCAAAAATTGAGTTACTTAAAGAAAGTATTTTAGATGTGCGTGCGCGAAACAAGCTGGGTGTTACATTCATTGTTGAAATGCAGGTTGCGCGTTTGCCTCATATTCGCAAACGCTTTACCTATTACCTGAGCAAGACTTATGCCAGCCAAATTGCGCGTGGCGATGATTATCCAAAGCTTAATCAGGTGATTTTTATTGGGATTTTAGATTTTAATGAATTTGAAGGCGAAGATTTTTTAACCAAGCATTTGTTGCTTAATACATCGACCTTTAAACAAGAATTGAAAGACCTGGAGTTTAATTTTATTGAGTTGCCAAAATTCAATAAAAAAGAAGTGGAATTGGTTGATATTCTTGATAAATGGATATTTTTCATCAAAAATGCTGGTGATTTAGCCATCGCCCCGAACACAGAAATGGAAAAGGCCTTGCAAAGCGCGTATGAAGTCGCAAACCAATTTACGTGGACTTCAGACGAAATGGATGCTTATGAATTACGTGGCATTCGGATTCAAGATGAGCGCGGAGCGCGTGAGTTGGCTTATCGAGAAGGCCGGCAAGAGGGTATACAAGAAGGCCGGCAAGAGGGTATACAAGAAGGTAGGCAGGAAGGCCGGCAAGAAGGTGAACGATTGGCGAAACTACAAATTGCCCAAACCTTACTTGCCAATGGCATGAGTTTGGCAGAGGTGGCTCGAATGATTCAGTGGGATTTAGCAGCGCTAGAGGCCGCACTCGTATGAGCGCGATGATGCCTCGTTACACGGCTGAAGTTGGGCGCAAATTTAATGCCGATGGCAGTGTGCGGCAATTTGCTGGTAACACCATTGTTTGCCATCTTGCCTCTGCTAGCGCAATTTTTGAGGCTGCACTCGCGGCCCAAGCTGCGTTGCGGTGCACACCCTATGGGTATAAATTTGCCATTTTGCCGCCCGAAAGTTTGCATATGACGGTGATGGAATTGTTGTGTGATGAAACTCGTCGCCCCGAAAAATGGTCGTCACAGCTACATGTGATGGCTTCGCTCAATGAGACGGACGAATTTTTTATCCATACCGTGTCGGCATTGCCAAAGCCAACAGTGATCCGCATGTGTCCGCAACTGATCAATGGTAAACACCTTGGCATTCGTCTAAAACCCGCCGATGTTGCCACGAGCGACGAACTGCGCAATTATCGTGCAGCGGTGGCAAATGCCACTGGGGTGCGTTTTCCAGATCACGATCAATATGGTTTTCATATTTCATTGGCTTATCGTTTAATTGAGCTTGAAACCGATGAGCAAGCCATGTTAGAACATGATTGTGGCGAATGGGGGCGCTTTGTGTGCGCCAAAGCCCCCCATTTTGAATTAGGCCCACCCGAACTGGTGTTTTTTGACACGATGTTTCGTTTTGTGGCGGCAGAGGGTCGGGCGGCGCTCAAAAGCCGCATTTTGGGCGCGTCTGGGGACGCACACTAAGCGCCGCTATTAATACCCAGCAGCAATGCCGACGGTAAATAGCTCGATCCCGCCATGCAAGCTATCGCCGATGCGTTTGATCGCGCTAGGGCGGGCGGCGAGGCGCGGCCAGAATGTGGCCTCTTGCGGATATAGCTTATGCCCACGCGCCCGTAAATTGTCGATAACATCATCGCCCATGCGCAGATCAATCACCGTGCCATCGGTGCTGGGGTCGATAAAAGCCGCTTCACAGGCGGCTTGTGGCCCCATGTCAAAGGCAATCATATTCAGCAGCACTTGGGCGGTGGTATCGACAATTTTGCGCCCACCGGGTGCGCCGGTTAATGCTACCGGCTGATGGGCAGCATTGCGCACAATGGTATGACTCATACTGCTCAGTGGGCGCTTGCCTGTCGCCACCGAGTTGGGTTGGCCGGGGCGTGGGTCAAATAGCACCATCGCATTATTGAGCAGAATGCCAGTGCCGGGCACGGTGATGCCGCTGCCATACAGGCCGTTGAGTGTTTGCGTCAGCGCAACAACATTACCGTGTTTGTCCCATGCCGAAAGAAAGGTCGTGCAACTTTGGTCGGGAAAGGGGTTGAGCACGGCGCCACTGGGGCTGCCTGCGGCATAGCTGGCGCTGGCGTTGGGGCCAATGGTGCCGCCGCGTTGGGCGGCATATTCAAGGCTCGCCAACTCGCGCCAAGGGATGGCGCGGCCATCAGGGTGGCTTTCGCACATATAGGCCAAACGGTCAGCTAATGTGAGCTTGCATGATTCGATCAGCCGATGCACATAGTCGGCGCTATTGTGCCCAAGCGATTTAAGATCAGCCAACGCCATGAGGTGGGTGATTTCGGCGATGCTGGGGCCACCGGTTGGGCCGGGCATCAGCACTAACTCGTGCCCTAACAAGGGGCTAATTAAGGGTTGGCGAATGATAGGCGTGTAATTGGCTAAATCGGCCTCGCTGATGGCATGCCCCCCAGCCTTTAATTCAGCGACGATTTTGGCGGCGATCTCACCTTCGTAAAAGGCTTTGGCGCCGCCAACGGCGATGCGCTCTAGGGTCGCGGCCAGTTCGGGGTATTTGATTCGCGCCATGCCTTCTTGGGCTGGCAATGGCGGCAGGCCATTTGGTAAATAAATGCGGGCAGTGTCGGGGTGTTTTGCCAACATTGGCATGACGGTGCTGGCGTGAAGGGTGTCGTAAAATGTAATCGGCACACCATCGCGGGCCAGTTGAATGGCAGGGGCGAGCGTATCGGCTATCGAGCGGGTTCCCCATTTTTCGAGCGCCAACAATGGCCCAGCCACATTGCCGGGCACACCCACTGAGCGCGGGCCAGCCGCGTTGGCGTTGTCTTTAACGCCGGTAAAGCCTAATTTATCGGCCTTGAAATCGGCGGTTAATTCATACATATCGGGGGGGGCTCCTGAAGGTGCGTGTGGAAAGAAATCGACGACATGGGCCTGGCCATTGGCAAGTTGCACCGTCATAAAGCCGCCCCCACCGATTCCGCTCATGCATGGTTCAGCCACATCAATCGCAAAGGCCATAGCCACAGCGGCATCGATAGCATTGCCGCCATTTTGCAAAATGCTTCGCCCAATTTGGGCAACTTCGGGGGTCATGGCTGTAACCATGCCGTTTTTGCCGATGGCTTCGCTGCGGGTATATAGATTTTTAGTTTGGGTCATGATAGTCAATTTCGATGTATTGTATATGATGACGGTTTTGAAAGTGTCATCTTTTTCGCGAAGGAAAAGGCGGAGGTTGCGCGATAGCTCTTATCAAAGATTTGTTTGATGGGAGATTGATATGCGGACAAGGACTTTAAATGGCTGGAAATCGGATGGCACATTTGGTGGCATGTTGCGGCAATTGCGTAAACGCGCTAATTTGACGCAAGGTGAATTTGGAAAACAAGTTGGTTATAGCATTTCACAGATTGCGAGAATTGAGGCGAATAAGCGCCGCCCCAAACTATGCGACATTACTAACCGCTATATTTATGTTTTGGGCGTTGCCAATGAACCACAAACCTGTGAGCAATTAATCATGTTAGCAATAGGGCAAGGTGCGAAGAAGGAGTGATGCTGCTTTACATGACGATTAGATTGCCATTTCATCATTGAGGAAGGTGCGTTGCACTACGCCGATGGCTGCAAGGGCTGGTAAAGTGACTAAGACGCAGGCCGCCATTAATAATGCCCATTTGGTTTTGTCGAATTGTTGCAGTAGGGCTAACCCAACCGGCCAAGTGTATAGCGCTGGCGATTTGAGATACATGGCAGGTGAGATTGAATCATTCCAAAATGCCAGCAATGCAAGGGTGAGGGTGGCGGCTAAGGCTGGGCGAATCATGGGGAGGGCGATATGCCACCACAATTGCCATGCCGATGCTGTGTCGAGCTTGGCTGAGTCGATGACATCGGGTGAGAGACGGCGGCAGGCAGCCCAACAGATCAGCAAGGTGATAGGGCTGCCGCCTAATAAAGCATATGAGATAAGCGCAGTATGGGTATTCATAAGCCCCATCCACCGAATGACCAGAAAACGCCCAAGCCAAATGGCCCCTGCTGGAATGAACGCTGTGATGGTAAACACCCCCAATAGCATACGTTGGGGGTGTTTGGGCAATTGCGATAGGCCAAAACCTGCCAGTGATGCGACCAAGACGCTTAGGCTAGCGCCGATGAGGGTGACGAAGATTGAATTGAGCAATTGTTGCGCGAGGGCTACATTTGCAAAAATACGCGGGTAGTTTTGCAGGGTGAGCGGCGCATTAAGTGGCCCAAGTTGTAAGGGCAAAGGGGTATCGATGGGATAAAACGAAGCCCAAAGCACCCATAAAAGCGGCAAAATGGCGCATAGTGTCCAGATGATCGCCAGCCCATAATGCACAAATTTGCTTTGTTGATTAGTCATCTAACCTCGACCAAAGCCAACGGGCGCTGAGCAAACAAGGTAATAGTGCCAATAGCCAAATCACCAAAGTGCTGGCTGCCCCATAACCGATGCGTAAGTATTCGATAGATTGTTGAAATGTATAAAGCGGCAAGAATAAAGTGGCATAACTGGGGTCGCCGCCGGTGATGAGGCGGGTGGGGGCGAGGGTGTAAAACATGAGCAAGACCGAATCGCGTAGCAAGGCCGCGCCTAGCCAAGGTAACGTGATGGGTAAAACCACCAGCCGATAACGCGCCCAATAATTTGCGCCATCAATTTGGGCTGCGTCGTGTAATGAGGGCGGCACCCCGCGTAAAGCCGCCAAAATAATGAGAAAACTCTCGCCAGCTTGAAACAGCGCCATCATGATAAACACATTGGCGGCGACGGCTGGGTCGGCTAACCAGCCCGATGTTGGCAACCCCAGCGCCGCCAGCACATGGTTGATGGGGCCATATACTGGGTTGACAATCCATAACCATGCCAAACTATAGGCGGCTTCGGGCATCATGGTTGGGGCGAGGTTGGCCCCGCGTAGCAAGGCTACGCCGCGTGTGTTATTTTCTAACAGCAGCGCCGTGATAAGTGAGATGAGCAAGCGTAATGGCACAGCCCACCCCAGAAAATAAAGCGTATTGCGCAAGGCAATGCTAAAAATACGGTCTTGCCCTAGCTGCACAAAATTGTGTAAGCCAACCCATTCGGGTTGGCTGAGGGCATCGTAATTGGTAAAGGCCAACCCAAAGGTTAGGATCGCGGGTAAGATTTCTAGCGCCAGCACGCCAATGAGGGCTGGCACTAACATAAGCCAATATGATCGATAAGGCCGATTCACCCGCTCATTATCCACAAGTTTGTTTTACGTCCTCGTTTGGGTGTTCCATATTAAATGGGCTAAAACCAGTAGTTTAGGCTAAAAAAAATTTAACAAAACGACCCCAGTAAGTGGCAAATAAAGCCCACTTCGAAGCCAAGGCAAGCAAAAGCGAGCGTGAAAGAAACCTCTCACCCTTAAATAAAACTATTTCGCCTCAAACCAACCCTAAAT
>CAMDWA010000167.1 GCA_945877855.1 Thermoflexus hugenholtzii JAD2
CCCCCCCCCCCCGCCCGCGCACAAGCCAACACCAAGCGGTCGAACAAGGGCAAAGGCAATTGAATGAGTTCATCAAATTGAAGGGCGCTGTGGGCAAAGGCGCGGGCGGCATAGCGCGGGTCGTTGCGCACCCGTAACCACTGCGCCAATGTCCAAATTGTCCACAGTGGGTAAATATGCAACCCAATTAAAGTACTGCCAAACGCCACGCCAACCGCCACGCCAAACGCCACGCCAACCGCCACGCCAAACGCCACGCCAACCGCCACGCCAACCGCCACGCCAACCGCCACGCCAAACGCCACGCCAACCGCCACGCCAAACGCCACGCCAAACGCCACGCCAAACGCCACGCCAAACGCCACAGTACGTACTACACGCTCCCAATCGTATATCCTATTGGTCAAAAAGGTGGTGTTAAGCCATTCTGCCGCAATTGCCCCCACACACAGCAGCACAAATGCCCCCAAAGCAAGCTGGGCGAACAAACGCAATAATGCACGGTTTTGCCACACCCCGCGCCACACATGCGGGCGCAGCAAACTGCTGTCTAAGTCGGTGTTACCCGCTACTTCACGCAAATAACGGCGAAAGGTGAGCGGCTTGAACCAAAACAGCAAGGTATTGCGCAGGGTTTGTTGCAAAAACAGCGTCAATTAAAAATCTCCTTAAATAGACGTTTGAGATCGTCCCATGTGTAAATCCCCAACCCGACCAGCCCCAACACCCCCATGAGCAAGACAAATTGCCAATGATCCGCACCCCAAGTGACGACTTTGCCAGCGCTGCCTAGCGTCGTCCTAATTACGCCACCCAGCCTTTCGGCCAGTCGCTGCCAGCGTTTGCGGCTGGGCAGGTTAGGCCATACTTGGGCGTGATCAATGGCATAGTCGGCACGAATACGCTTTTCGTCCCATCTACCCTTTTCACGCTGGCTTTCACGCTGACGATACATCGCATCGGCAGCCAAAGTCAACTTGAGCGGGTGCAGTTCACCCCTCGTCAAGCGTTTTGCCAGCGCAAATTCGGCTTCGCCCAACCGGTGTGGGCTGGGGCGCATAACAAGCATACGGGCGTCGTCTTCATCAAACACCCCCAAATTGACGCGGCTAAACAGCCCGAAAAAGGTCGAGCCGAAGCCATTGGCAACGGCAATCTCGGGCAGCGGTGTGTGTGAGGCCGTCACCCATGTCACAATTCCGGCATTGGCAAGGGCGCGTAAGCCGTCAAAAAATTCATCGCCAAAATGATCACGATAGCGCAAAAAGCACTCAAACTCATCCACCAACACCACTAATTTTTGCCGCGTTGGGTTGCGGGCAGACAAATACGCGTCAAAGGCGCGGGCATCGCAATCGGGCAGGGTGTGGTCTTCAAACAAGCCGCGCAGCACCAAGCCACGAACGCCCTCTGGAGTATGGGCCACAGAATCCTGCGCATCCACCAGCGCCAGCCGGTAATGTTGTGGGTTCGGCAGCCGTTGGGCGGCTTGGTGTTTCACCTGCCACAACAACGACGAGCGCCCGATGCGGCGCTCACCCACAATCGAAACACTTTGCGGCTGGGCGGCCTCCAAACGCGAGAAAATACGCTCCAGCGCGTCCTCACGCCCGACAAACAAACGCGGGTCGGTGATCATGCCACGGCTGGTAAAGGGATTGCCCGGATAAGGCTGGGAAAAATCTGGCGAATTGGGGCTGGGTGGGGTCATAAATCACCCTGTATTTTATAGACAAAGGGCTTAAATTTCGCGGCTAAATTTGCCAATTTGCCGCGAAAATGCAAGCACTCGGCTTAACCCGTCATTCCCTCGAAAGAGGGAATCCATAACGCAGCAAGTGCAAAGTTGATGGGTTTGCCGCATTTTGCACCTGCATCGTTATGGGTCTCCGCGTTCGCGGAGATGACGACATCTTAAAAACGCTACACACTCGCAATCAACCCCTGATTGGCCTTGAGCCAAGCCGCATGTTGTTTGTAATTGGGGCAATATTGCGACACAAGCGCCCAAAATTTGGGCGAATGATTCATGTGACGCAAATGCGCCAATTCATGCACCACCACATAATCGAGCACATCGGGCGGCATAAGAATGAGCCGCCAACTAAATGACAGATTGCCTTTGCTCGAACAACTGCCCCAGCGACGACGCTGGTCGCGCAGCGAAATTTTGGCCGGGCGCACTTGCATGGCTTCGGCGCGGCGCTGCACACAAGCACGAATGTCGGCCAGCGCTTGCTCAAGATACCAAGCTTGCAGCACTGCCGCCGCCACTGATGCATCGGCGGCGATAGGAACTTGGACATTAAGGGTGTGCCCAGCAAAGACCACCGCACCCTTTAAAATAGGCGCTGGCACTACCCGATAAGGCAGAGTTTGCCCGCGTAACAAAAGCGTATTGGGCGCAAGGCTGGGCTGGGCCGCGGCGTGGGCAGCCATTTTTTGCTGCCGCTGACGCTGTTTTAACACCCATGCCGTGTGTTGCCGCAAGGCCTGCTCAGCCACATCAGGCTTAGTGCGTGCCGGCAGAATCACGCTTAAGCCTTTGTCGTTAAGCGAAATGCGCCATTTTTTTGCGCGGGCAGAAAATTTCAGCACATAATCAACCGGCTGCCCATCGAGCATGATTTGGCGTTGGGTTGGCTCGGGCAAAGGTCGTTTAAGCATTGTTAAATGAGTTTTTGCACAATCTCCTTTAGCCTAAGATTAAACTGCACCTGATTCCACGCCACATGTTTAGCCCTGCCCTTGGCTGCCAAATCGGCGCATAACGCATCATCGACCCACAGCCGCCCAATGGCATCGGCCATGCTCTCGGTTGAGTTGGGGTCAAAAAATAGCGCCGCATCACCCATTTGCTCGGGCATGCCATAAATACCCGAAAGCGCCATCGGGCAGCCCACCGCCGCCGCCTCGAGCGGTGGAATATTGGTTGGGCCGAAGAAGGTAGGCATGATCATGGCCCGCGCCCGGCGGTAAATTTCGGCCATGTATTCATCGAGCACATAACCGAGAAAATGCACGTGTTGACGCAAATTGAGCGAATCGACCCCTTGTTGCACGGTGGCATAGCCATTTTGTTTGCCACCCACCAGCACCAATTGAATATCGCTTAAGCCACGTTCGCGTAGCATGGCAATGGCCTCGACCAGCCGCGCATGGTTTTTGTGCGCCCAAAATTGGGCGGGGTAAAAGACAAATTTGGCTGGCAATGGGCAACGCTGCTCAAAATCAGCCGGAGCGCTGGGGTTAAAGGTGCGGGCGGGGGCGATATAGGGCAAAGCATGGATTTTGTCGAGCGCCATGCCGTACGATTCGGCCACATGCTGGCGGCCCATTTCAGAATCGACCAACACGCCAGTGGCCCAGCGACACAAATTGCTAAATAAGGCCTCACGATATGCATATTCGCCGCCCGCCTCAGGGAAACGCCGCTCGTAACGGTGCATGAGGTCGTGAATGGTAACGAGTGAACGCACTGGCGTTTGAAAACTCCAGGCCGCGCTCGACGAAAACACCCACAAATTGCATTTTTGCTGCAACATGGCTCGGGCTGGTGTGTCGAAATGGGGGGTGATGGCACGCCAAAGGTGCATGGGCAAACGCGCCGTGCGCCATGCTTTGCTCAACACCCGCGCCACGCGGCTGGGGGTCATGCGAATGAAAGCGGGGTCCCAATTTGGGAAATACTCGATCCAACGGTCGCTGCCGCAGCCGATGACAATCTCATAGCCCCATTCGCGCAAGGCCGCAAATGCATGCATCATCGTAATGTCATGCTGCAATGCCCCGCCAGCCGGTTCGCCATCTAGGTAAAGACCGATTTTTGTCATCTCAGTAGTCAGTAGTCAGTAGTCAGTAGTCAGTAGTCAGATCTAAGCACCCTATCTGACTACTGATTACTGACTACTGTCATCTTTCTCGCTACAAAACACGCACCCCAAGTATCAAAACCGAGCGGTTTGGCGCTCATCCATTCTTCGGCATGAACAAGCTCGAAGCCAGATTGGGCGAGTAAAAGCGCAAGTTCGGGCTGAAAGAGGTAACGCATATGATGGGTTTCATGCACTTCTTCGACCACGCCACTGGCTTTGTCGGTAATAAATACGTGATACGTCACATCGACACAGCAATCATTCGGGCGCATGGCTGGCTCGGCAAGCCGCACCACCCGAATGGCCTCATCTTCGAGGCGCTTGATACGCACAGCCGGGCGGTCGGTCAACACGGCGGGGCCATACCACACATCAAACAAAAACACCCCACCCGCCTCCAAATGAGCATTGGCGGTGTCAAATTGGGCCTTTAAGTCTTCATTGCGGGTTTGATAACTAACCACATGAAAAAGCGATAACACGGCATCGACCTTGCGCCCAATGCGAACAGAACACACATCGCCATGCGAGAATGCCAGCCGCGTTTGCAGCAGGGGCGACAATTGCGCGGCCCGCGCCTGCGCTTGCGCTAACATGGTGTGGCTCACATCAACCCCATGCACCGCATACCCACGCTCGGCCAATAGCGCCGCGTGTAACCCAGTGCCGCAGCCTAGCTCCAGCAAGGTTTGGGCCCTTGGCGCATGTTTCTTTAATAATGCCGTCATATAAGCGGTTTCACCGGCATAATCTTTGTCTTTATAAAGTAAATCGTAATATCGGGCGTAATTGCCAAAGACAGTCATATGCCAATTGTAAATTACGAATTACGAATTACAAATTACAAATTTTAGGGACATAACAAGCATGAGTCATGACTCATGATCTTTGTCCGAGAATTAGCAATTCGTAATTCGTAATTCGTAATTCGTAATTTCCTTAACCCACCCTTCATCTTTATGGTGTAATATTGACACGAATTAAATGGCAACCACAGTAAAAGATCTTCATGATTTTCGCCGTGCCCGCAGCAAAGAGATGCTACGCGCATTCTGGGCCTTGCTGTCTGGCAAATCACATCGGTTGATTGCGTGGGATGATGTAAGCAGCAAATTACGCTTGCGCGGCGGCATCTCACGCGGGGTGCAATCCATCGCCATTAGCCAAATTGTGGGCAGTGTTGGTCGTTATCAAGACTTTGACGATGCATTTTTGCCCGCCCGCAGCAACC
Organism: Thermoflexus hugenholtzii JAD2; assembly: GCA_945877855.1. Taxonomy (GTDB): domain Bacteria; phylum Chloroflexota; class Anaerolineae; order J036; family Brachytrichaceae; genus AQU-03. The sequence goes on from CAMDWA010000167.1 coordinate 5,107, forward strand.
TAAGCGAACGTTGGATGCGCCTCAACCGCGCCTTTGACGAAAGCAAAAATTTGCCGCCCATTCAACTGTATAAAGTAGGTGATTTGTATTTCGTATTAGATGGCAACCATCGCGTATCGGTGGCACGCCAACACGGCATCGATTTTATTGATGCTGAGGTGATCGAAGTACAATCACGCATCCCCATCACCAACCACGATCTCAATTCAGACACTCTCGAAATTTTGGGGGAATATAGCGATTTTTTAGAGCGCACCCAACTCGACCGGTTGCGGCCAGAGCAAAATGTGCGGTTTTCAATCGGTGGCGGTTATACCCGCCTGACCGAGCATATCGCCAAACATCGCTATTTTATGGGATTAGACCTCAAGCGTGATATCAGCGAAGACCAAGCCGTGACGGATTGGTATGATCATGTTTACCTCCCCATTATCGTCGCCATCCGCGAGGCCAATGTGCTACCCCACTTCCCCAATCGCACCGAAGCCGACTTATATTTGTGGATGTCGGAGCATCAATATTATTTGCACGAAGAATCGGGCGCAGATGTCTCGCCGCAAGTAGCTATTGCCGATATGATGAAATATTTGAACGAGAAAGAAGCCCGCGAAACTGATGCCTTGGTCGCCCTTGCCCAAACCCAAGACGTATCCACAAATCTTATCATTGGACGGATGTAAACTTCGGGCACTATGGCAACGCCTTATCGTTTACTCGTCGTAGAAGATGACCCAGCCGTAGCGCGAGGCTTGGTGTATGGCTTGCGCTACGAAGGCTTCGAGGTCACTGTCGCCGACACCGGTGCACGCGCCTTAACCGCATTAAACAACGAACTCATTCACCTTGTTTTGCTCGATATTGGCCTGCCCGACATGACTGGGCTAGAGGTATGCCGACAATTGCGAGCCGCCGGCAAACGTCAGCCAGTATTGATGCTGACCGCTCGTGATGAAGAGATCGACAAAATTTTGGGCTTAGAAATGGGGGCCGATGACTATATCGTCAAACCTTATAGCTTACGCGAGTTAATCTCGCGTATTCGGGCCGCCCTGCGCCGGGCCTACGGTGAATTGGCCCAACCCAATGACAATAACGATGAGATTCGCTTTGGCAATGTGTTGATGAATGTTGCCAGTATGAATGTATCTCGTGACGGGCAGCCGGTCATTCTCACGCCCATCGAATTTAAATTGCTGCGCTATTTGGTCAGCAACCCCCACCGCCCGATCAGCCGTGATGCGTTAATTGAAGCCGTATGGGGCTACACCAGCGAGATCGAAGATGACCGCACAGTAGATGTGCATGTGCGGCATTTGCGCGAAAAAATAGAAGCCGATGCCTCAAACCCACGTTGGATTTTGACTGTGCGCGGCATCGGCTATAAATTTGAGCCGTAAAGTTAACGCATCAACGCATAAACAAGCGTATTGACCCCCATAATGATGGGAATGACATAACGCACTTGTAACCAGTGGCTTACACGTTGCCGCGTATGACGACGATAAACGGACGGCACACCTTTCACCCCATGTTGCGTAACCGCTGAAATAAGGTTAGGTCGATTATTGTGGCGAGTTGATGTTTTCATAATTTTTAATTTCAGAACATTTGTTCAGAACAATTGTTCTTATTTTACGAAGATATTTACATTTGTCAAGGGTGTTTTGGGTGCGTAACAGGGCTGTTCAAAAATCGCCTCGTCATTCCCGCTTTCGCGGGAATCTATAACCAGACAGGCGTAGTTTGACTGGTTTGCCGCATTTTTGACCGGTCTCGTTATGGATCTCCGCTTTCGCGGAGATGACGGGTTAAGTGAAGTGCTGACTTTTGAACAGCCTTAGGGTGCGTAATTAGATCTTTTCAATAATGAGGCGTATGCTCAAATAACATAATTGACGCGATCACTATCTAGCCCCCAAAGCGATGCTTTTGGGGCTAGATAGTGACCTCGGCCCTTCATCTTTTAGGAATTTGCTCTATGTCAAAATTTTGTCAAGCAAAAATGCTTGACAATACCCAAACCGCCGCTAAGATTACACACCATGCCGAAGCAAATATTCCGAACAGGTGAGTTCGATACCCATTCAGCACCCGAAGCCGCGCCCTAACAAGGCCAATAGGTGAAACAACAGTTTTAATCACCCGCTTCGACCAAGCTTAATAAAAGCAACGCAATCGAAGCGGGTGATTTATTTTTTCGACTTTTATCATGGATACATCACACATTCAGACCAACTTATATGGCGAACTGCGCGAGCAGCCATTACCCTACGCCGTGTATGGCGAGGCTTATATCGATGCCAACTCGCGAAAACAAATGGATAACGCCATGCGCTTGCCGGTAACGGTGGCGGGGGCACTGATGCCCGACGCGCATGTCGGCTATGGGTTGCCCATCGGCGGGGTGCTTGCCACCGAAAACGCCGTCATCCCGTACGCGGTCGGGGTCGATATTGCCTGTCGTATGCGACTGAGCATCTTCCCCGAAAGCGCCATCATGATCGGCCAGCAAAAAGGCCGCTTTGAAAAGGTATTGCGCGAGCAAACCCGTTTTGGGGCTGGGGTTGAATGGAAGCCGCCGATGGATGACGAGGTGATGGATGACCCAGATTGGGAGGCGCATGGGCTATTGCGTGCGCTCAAAGACAAGGCGCATAAACAACTCGGCACCTCTGGCTCTGGCAACCATTTTGTCGAATGGGGCGAAGTAGAGGTGTTGGCTGCCAATAGCCCATTGGGGCTAAAACCCGGCAAATACCTCGGCTTGTTGTCGCACAGCGGCAGCCGTGGGTTTGGGGCGCGGGTGTGCGAGCACTTTAGCGCCATCGCCAAACACATGCACCCCGAACTCAAACAAGCTGGGGGCGATTTGTCGCATCTCGGCTGGTTGCCACTCAACACCAGCCCCGGCCAAGAATATTGGCTAGCGATGAATTTGGCCGGACGCTATGCCGCCGCCAACCATCGCGTCATTCACCACAATGCCGCCAAAGCCGCTGGGCTAAAACCCGCCGCGGTGGTCGAAAACCATCACAACTTTGCATGGAAAGAATGGGTCGCCGATACCTCAGCCCAAGACGGGCGGCGCGAAGTGGTAGTGCATCGCAAAGGGGCAACGCCCGCCGGTGCGGAGGTATTGGGCATCATTCCGGGCAGCATGGGCGATGTTGGTTATGTGGTGAGCGGGCGCGGACAAGCCGATGCCTTGAGCAGCGCTTCGCATGGTGCGGGGCGGCTAATGAGCCGCACCCAAGCCACCAAAAGCATCACCAAAACCATGCGCGATGAATACCTGCGCGAACGCGGTATTATCTTGTTGGGCGGCGGGTTAGACGAAGCCCCGCAGGTGTATAAAAACATCAACGAGGTCATCAATGCCCAAAGCGACCTCGTCGATATTTTGGCTCGTTTTAGCCCCAAGGTGGTGATGATGACGAATGACCCGCGTGATATTTAGGCTGTCCGGTTATCATCTGTCATTTCGAAATACATAGACGCTGAGCCGAGGCGTGGCGTCCAGCAAGGTGGAGAAACTTATTGTCTCAATGGGTCATCCCGACGCGGAGCGAGGGATCCCTGAAGATTAAATTGGGCAAATATGTAGTCAGGTCAGTTGAGATTTTGACCTGCCATTGTGACGCTTGTGTCGGTTT
>CAMDWA010000168.1 GCA_945877855.1 Thermoflexus hugenholtzii JAD2
CATGGCGTGGGCATACCGGCAAGCGCATCAAAAATATTGTCAATATCGGCATTGGCGGGTCAGACCTTGGCCCGGTGATGGCTTATGAAGCGCTCAAGCCTTACACCGCCCGCGACATGGTTTTTCGTTTTGTCTCGAATGTCGATGGCAGCGATTTTGCCGAAGCGGTGCGCGACCTCGATGCCAGCGAAACCTTGTTTATCGTGGCCTCCAAAACCTTCACCACGCTCGAAACCATGGCAAATGCCGACCTTGCGCGGCAATGGGTGCTGGCGGCCTTGACCGCCCCCGAAGCCATCGCCAAGCACTTTGTGGCGGTATCGACCAATGAAAAAGCCGTGCGCGAATTTGGCATCGACACCGCAAATATGTTTGGTTTTTGGGATTGGGTGGGGGGACGGTATTCGATGGACAGCGCCATTGGGCTTTCGACCATGCTCGCTATCGGCCCCGACCATTTTCGCGCCATGCTCGACGGGTTTCATGCCATGGATGAGCATTTTCGCACCGCCCCCTATTTAGAAAATTTGCCCGTCATCATGGGGTTGTTGACGGTCTGGTATGTCAATTTCTTCGGCGTGAGCAGCATCGCCGTGTTGCCTTACGACCAATATCTCAAACGTTTTCCGGCCTATTTACAGCAATTGACGATGGAAAGCAACGGCAAAAGCGTCACCCTTGCAGGTGAACGGGTTGACTATGCCACCGGGCCGGTGTATTGGGGCGAACCGGGCACCAATGGGCAACACTCCTTCCACCAACTCATTCACCAAGGCACGGCGGTCATCCCTTGCGATTTCATCGGTTTTAAGCATACGCATAACCCGCTGGGCAGCCATCATGCCTTTTTACAGGCCAATATGCTGGCGCAGGCCGAGGCCTTGGCTTTTGGCAAAACCTATGAGCAATTGCGACTCGAAGGCGTGAGCGAGGCCATGATCCCGCATCGCCTATTTGAGGGCAACCGCCCCTCAAGCATGATTTTGGCTGAGCAACTGACCCCAGCGACCTTGGGTAGCCTGATTGCGCTGTATGAACACAGCGTGTTTACCCAAGGTGTCATTTGGGGCATCAACTCATTCGATCAATGGGGTGTCGAGTTGGGCAAAGTGTTGGCCAAGCGCATTATTCCCGAATTGCAAAACCCTGCCGCGGCGCTCAATCATGACAGCTCGACCAATACGCTCATTCGTTTTTTGCGTGGTTAATTTAGCCGAGTTTCAATAGTTGGGGCGTTTTCAAAGACTCAAGAGAGTGTTTCGTAAAAGAAAACTTGCTCGCTGTCATCTCGAAATTCTTAGACGCTGTCCTGAGGGTTTGCGTCCAGCAAGTTGGAGAAGCTTATAACTTTAAGCGTCATCCCGAAACCCTTCGACAAGCTCAGGGTAAAAGGTGAGGGATCCCTAAAGACTAGATTCGTAAAAGTGTAGTCAGGTTAGCCAAAGTTTTGACAAGCCATTGTTACACTTCCACAGATTTTGGCAATAGGGATCCCTGAAGTTGAGTAAATGAGTGTGCTTAATTAAGGTATTGCTTAATAGAATCGGCCTTCTGGTAAGGGATTGAGGTAGTAAAAAAGAGACTTGTTAGGCCTTTTTTTTATTGTTTCAGTGTTTTTTAAATAATAACCATAATAAGAGTCCACCACTGATTAATGCAATAGTAAGACTTATGGCAAAGGATATGTTTACGTATACAAGTCTTGAAATAATTCGGACATTTTCCTCATCAAGTTTTATTAATAAAGCGGTTTGCCTAGCTCCTATTGAATAAATATAAGTCATAACTGCGCTGGAAATCAAAATAAATATCAATAATCCTTTGCGTGTAGATTCGTTTGAAGCAGAATTATTTAATACTTGATTGAATAATTTGTTATAAATAAATTTATTGTTTTGACTATTAGGCCATTCTGACTGTAATATGCGTGCTTGAGACTGTATGTTTTGGAATGATTCGCTCAGTCGTGTATAGCGAATAATCCAAGCGCGTCGTTGTGCGATATTTTTAGATAATTTATTTGCACGTTCATCATTAGGGTAAAGAGCAATTGCTGACTCAATAATTCGATGAGCATTATCATAGTCCCCATCTTCAAATGATTTAGTTGCAGCATCGAGCATTACCGAGTAAGAAGGATAGTTTGGCTGATCTCTTGATGTGTTGTTTTGTCTTGCCTTGTTAGTTGCTTCTTGTTCTGCTTCTCTTTTTGCCTTTTCTGCTGCTTGGTTAGTTGCATTCTTAAATGCTTCTTGTTCTAAATATTCAATTTCATTTCGATATCGCTCGCGTTTTACGGGGTCTTTCAATACTTCATAGGCCTCATTGATTTCCTTCATTCTGGCTGTTGATTGAGGATCTTTGTTTATATCGGGATGATAGCGTTTAGCGATTGATCGATATGCATCGTCTATTGTTTTGCTTTCAGCATATCGACTAACCTGTAATACATCAAATAAGGTTTTTGGAGTATTCATTGCTTTATTGATCCTATGAAGCTTGATATAGTTTTATCTTGTAGCGTAGTTGATTCAATCTTTCTAGTTCTGTCGGATTCTGTGGATTTGAAAGAATACAAAAAATAGGGCAAAATAGAATGAAAACCGACCAAAGAGATCAAGCTAAACGCTCCAACGCAAGTATAACAAAAAGCGAAGTGAAGTTTCAAAAGTAAACAAACGAATTAAGGCTGTTCAAAAGTTAGCACTTCACTTAACCTGTCATCTCCGCGAAAGCGGAGATCCATAACGAGGTCGGTCAAAAATGCGGCAAACCAGTCAAACTACGCCTGTCTGGTTATAGATTCCCGCTTTCGCGGGAATGACGAGGCGACTTTTGAACAGCCCTGCAAACGAACTATATTGCTGATTACATTAGCCTGCGATAACAATTGCAATCAAAGCAGCGGTGTATTCCGAAAGAAGCGAGACGAACTAATTGCTATACATCAATACCTTCGCCAATTTGCGATTGCCTGCCCGTGAATGAATTCACGGCCTGAAACAAACAAATGCGTTAAAACGCATTAAGAGGTCGTGCGTAACCTCACGCTGCGGCGAACGCGCTTTAGCGGGTTTGAAATTTTTAGACCGTGAATTCATTCACGAGTGAGATGGCGAAGGTATGGGTACATCCCGAGTTATTTCCGGTTAGTGATAGTGAGTGCGGCGAAAATATGTTTTAACTTCTACTGTTTGTTGCAAACCCCGCTAATTTACGATAAAAATCAGCAAAAATTGCATCACGATTGAGCCGCAATGCTTCAAGCATGACGTGCCGTCGTGGGTCAATTGACCATGCGCAATGCGCGGGGCGGCTTTTGTTGGCCTGCCGTTTTTTATGTAAATGCGGGGCAGAGTAACCTTCGGTTTGCAAGGGGCTGGTTCCCAAAATGGGGGTTGGCATAATCGCCGTCTCGACCCAATCGGGGTTCACCAACCAAGCAAATGGCCCCATATCCCAAATTGCACGCGAGTCGGCATGGTGCTCGGCGGCATATTTAACAAACTCGTGCGCCAAATATGCGCCAATTTCGCCGTGCGGTGCCACCCGCGTTTGTACCTCGTTGGTGGTGAGCGACAAATGCTCGGTGACGTTAATACATGGAATAAGCACCAATGGCACCCCGCAATCTAAAATGACACGGGTGGCGAAGGGGTCTTGCTGCAAATTAAATTCATTGGTATCGTGATAGTTATGCGGATGCCCGCCCAGCCAAACCACGATAATTTTGCGAATGATATCAGGCGCTAGCAAAATGGCCGATGCAATATTGGTGATGGCCGCAATCGCCACCACATACAGCGGTGTATCATCGGGCTGGGCGCGGGCCAATTGAATGAGATGCGCGGCGGCATCGCTATGAATAGCCTCGCCCTGAAAGCCGGATGGGTCAGTTGGCGAGGTGGCAAAGCGGGCGCTGCCGCGATAAACCGGCGGGGTTGATGTGCCCTGCGTCTGTAATTTCGCCAATATCGTCTGGGCTGTTTCAAAACTGGTGGCCATGCCGCGCCCTTCATCAAAGCCAGAGCGCTCATTGGCAAATGGCGCGGCATAGAGCGCCTTTACCTCAAATCGATCAGGTGAGCCGAGGGCGTAGGTGATTGCGAATTGATCATCAATTTCGTTATACGGGTCGGTATCAATCACAATCGGCAGCCGCCCAATTTGGGGCGGCAAGGCAAGCCGTGCGAGGCGCTCATTCAGTGAGAGGGTGGGGAACGGGATTATTGTCATGGCAAGATTGTACGTAATGAAGCGCCAGTTGCGATTAAAATAGCCCAATGCGCAACTTTATCTCACAGCGTGTCAATGCTATTCCCCCATCGGGCATACGCAGGTTTTTTGACATCGCCGCCGCCAACCCCGAGGTGATTTCACTTGCGATTGGGGAGCCAGATTTTGTCACCCCGCGCCCTATTTTGCAGGCGGGGGTCGATTCATTGCTGCGCGGCGAAACCGCTTATACCAGCAATGCTGGCACCATTCAACTGCGCCGTGCTATCAGCGCCCACCTTAGCAAGCGTTATGGCGTGAGCTATGACCCCGAAACCGAGATTTTTGTGACGGTTGGGGTGAGCGAGGCCTTTGCCGATTTATTCACCGCCATTTGTGACCCGGGTGATGAAGTGGTCATTCCGGCCCCGTGTTTTGTGGCTTATTCGGCTTCGGTGGCGTTGTCGGGCGGCACGCCTGTGACTGTCGATTTGACCGCCGCCACAGGTTTTCAGGCCAGCGGTGATGTGATTGCGCCCTATATTACGTCTAAAACCAAAGCCATTTTAATTGGCTCGCCCAGCAACCCCACCGGTGCGGTGTATACCCGTGATAACCTAATCAGCATTGGCGAAGTGGCAAAAAAACATGATTTGATTGTCGTGAGCGATGAAGTGTATGACCGGTTGGTTTATGGCGTGCAACATGTGTGTGTGCCATCGTTGCCGGGTATGCGCGAGCGCACCGTGCTTTTGGGCGGCTTTAGCAAAGATTACGCCATGACCGGCTGGCGAATTGGCTATATGTGTGGGCCAGAGGCGTTGGTGTCGGCGGCCAAAAAGGTGCATCAATACATTATCATGTCGGCCCCTACCATGAGCCAAGCTGCGGCGGTGGCGGCGCTTGAGCAAGGTGAAGAACATGTGCAGCACATGGTGGGTGAATATGATCGGCGGCGCAAATTATTGGTGCGTGAGCTAAACAATATGGGCTTGACCTGTTTTGAGCCACGCGGCGCATTTTATTGTTTCCCCGATGTCAGTGCCAGTGGCATGAATGGCGACGTATTTGCGAATACGCTATTGGCAGAAGAAGAAGTGGCACTGGTGCCCGGCAGCGCTTTTGGTGCTTCTGGCGCAAATCATGTGCGTATCGCCTACGCCCAATCTTATGAAAAAATTGAAACTGCGCTCGAGCGTATGTATCGTTTTATGCAAAAACACGGCTAAATAAAATTAAAAAATTGAAAATGTAAAATTAAAAATTGAGGTCATGGGCTAATTTTCAATTTTACATTTTCAATTTTACATTTCAAAAGATGACCCCCGATGATATGAAGCAAGTGATGCGGCGCTGGGCCAGCACCGTCACCATCATCACTACCAAACACGATGGCCTAATTTATGGGTTAACGGCAACGGCGTTTTCGTCGTTGGCCGTAGACCCACCGATGGTATTTGTGTGTATCAACACCAAAACCCGCACTCACCCGCTCATCGATGCCAGCGGCATTTTTTGCGTCAATTTTCTAACGCCAGAAATGCAGTCGATCTCAGATCGGTTTGCGGGGCGCATGCCCGACACTGAGCGTTTTGCTGGCTTGGCGCATCATGTGGCGGCCACTGGTGCGCCGGTGTTGAGTGATGCCTTGGCGTATCTCGATTGCAAAGTGGTCGAGCGGCATCTGGGGGGCGATCACACTATCTTTATTGGGCAAGTGTTGGCTGCTAAAGTGCAACAACCCGAGGCTTCACCCTTAATTTATTTCAACGGCAGCTACCGAAAAATTCAAAATTGAAAATTTAAAATGAAAAATTGGGGCAGGTAAAATAAATCTTCGCCGAAATCACTATGGCAACCTGTTTGAATTGGGCAAAGCCCAATTCAAACAGGTTGCCATAGTGATTTCGGCATTACGTCTTTTGGGGATGCCCTCAAAAATTGCTGCCTAATTTTCCATTTTCCATTTTAAATTCTAAATTTCCAAACTGATGGGCTTGAATGATATTGACCAAGCTTTTGCCAAAGCGCGAAGCGAACACCGCCCGGCATTGATGCCGTTTTGGACCCTCGGCTACCCGACGGTCGAAATGTCCGTGCAGATCATCAAAGCGATTGCAACCGCAGGCGCCGACATGATCGAACTGGGTATTCCCTTTAGCGACCCGTTGGCCGATGGTGTGGTGGTGCAAAAAGCCTCGCAAATTGCCTTAGAAAATGGCATAACGATGCGCAAAGGTATGGAAATTGCAGCCAGAGTGCGAGCCGAAGGCGTGACTGTGCCGCTTTTTGCAATGGGCTACCTCAACCCACTGATTGCTTATGGCGAACAACGTTATGTTGAAGATTGGCGCAAGGCTGGCGTTGACGGGCTAATTGTGCCCGATTTGCCACCCGAAGAAAGCGGCGAATTGGGGGCGTTGTGCGACCAAAACAATTTGGCTTTGGTGCAATTTGCCGCACCCACTAGCACCGCCGCCCGCCTCGAATTGGCTGCCAAATATGCCAGCGGCTTTATTTATGTGGTGCAGGTGACGGGGGTGACAGGCGCACGCGACACCCTTGCCGCCGGCCTGCGTGAATATGTTGAGCGGGTCAAAGCCAAGGCCGAAGGCAAACCAGTGGTGGTGGGCTTTGGTGTTAGCACTGCCGCCCATGTGCGCGAGATCGGCACCTTTGCCGATGGGGCCATTGTTGCTAGCGCCTTGTTGCGGGCCTCGTTTGATGCTGCCGACCCGGTGCAAGTGGTGAGCGAGCGCGTGCGCCAATTGCGCGGCGCGTAAGTTATACTCATAAAAGCATTAAAAATGTGAATTTTTGCCGATTTCACCATCACTTGCAAAGCATAGCTTGGCAAGTGATGGTGAAATCGGCCTCTCCTTATTTTTACCCATTCTCGGTATAAAATGAGCAAAATTTAAATCTATAAAGGACAAAATACATGGCACACACTATCAGCCAAGAGCTTCTCAATATTTTACGTTGCCCCTATTGCGTTTCAGGGTCAACCCGCCAACCCGGCGATGACCCCGGACGATTAACCCTCTATAAAGATTGCTGGTTGATCGAAGAAACCCTTGGGCGCAAATACCCGATCAAAGACGGTATTCCCATTATGTTGATCGAAGAAGGCGACAAATGGATTAAGACCGCTGTCGCTGATCTGCCCGTCCCACCTCCAGCCAACTAGTGAAATTAAAAATGGAAAATTTAAAATGGAAAATTAATTAGGCTTTGACTCCAATTTTGAATTTTCCATTTTAAATTTTAAATTTCTTCATGCGTGTTGCCAAAATATTACTCGTTTTTTTGGCGATTGGCAGCACCGCCGCCTTCATTCTCGCCTCTCAAGCCAGACCCCGCACCACGATTTCATCGACAGCCATTCAACCCGCCATGAACTTTGCTTATGTGCGGCTGGAAGGCGTTTTAACCGATCACCCCACTTTGTCTGAGGCCGATGGCTATTTGTCGTTTCGATTGCGTGATCGTGGCGGCGAGATGCGGGTGCAGGCGTATCGGGCGGTGGTGGGTGAATTGCTGCGTCGTAAAGCTATTCCAGCGCCCGGCGATCAAGTGGCGGTTGAAGGCACGTTGCGGATTCGAGATGATGAGGCGACTTTAACCATCAACGCCGCCGATGAATTACGCATTACGGCCCCCACCGCAACACCTATTCATCTGAGCACGCTAGATGCCGCCGCCATAGGCGATGTGGTGAGCGTGGTAGCCCAAGTGCGCCGCAGCCGTGATGCAGGCAATAGCCTACGAATTATTGGCTTGCGTGAAGATAACGCCACCGCCGATCTGGTAATGCCGCTCAATTCAGCCGCCTTTGGTCGCCCGCCCGATGTGCAAGTGGGTGATTGGGTGCGGCTTGAGGGCAGTGTCGCCGAATTTCGTGGGCGCAAACAATTGCTGGCCTTGCGGGCCGCTAGCACCCAATTGTTGCCGGTGGCGCGGGCTTTCGAGATTCGCCCGATTGCGGCGATGGCGAAAGAGGCCCCGGCGCAATGGTTGGCCGTGAGTGGCACGGTGCGCGATATTCGCGGCGCTGCCCAATCGGCCCGCATTGAGTTGCAAGATGATCAGGGCAATAGTGTGCCGATACAGTTGTTTGATGTGTGGCACAGTTTGCCTTTCTCGCGCACGTTGCGCGTGGGTGATGTGTTAGCAGCCCAAGGCGAATGGGTTGAGGCGCGTAACGGGCGGTTAGAATTGCGCCCAGAATTGGTTGTAGACTTACAAGTCAGATAACAGTAGTTTAGTCTAAAAGTAGGGATGTTGTTCAAACCTGTAGTAAAACAGAGGGTATGAAAAAAAAGAAGAACAACATCCCCCCGCAGTATACAAAACAGTCGAAGCGATGATAGCAACGCTAGCAAGCATCAACAAAGGAACA
>CAMDWA010000169.1 GCA_945877855.1 Thermoflexus hugenholtzii JAD2
TCGGCTTGCCCCGCCAGCATGATACAAGTTGGCATCAATTTGCCATTCACCAGCACGCTACAGGCCCCACATTCGCCAGTTTCGCAGCCATGTTTTACGCTCCACATGCCACTGCGCCGTAACGCCGTCATTAGTCGTTCATCGGCTTCACATATAAGTTCTTTAGGTTGTCCATTGAGAATGATGTTGACACGCATGGGGCCAATTATGCCGCAGATATCAAGGAGAACAAAGCGCCAACAGGGAGCGCCGACAAGGATGCCGGCCCTCCGACCAGCGTTGCTTAACCAATCATCACCACACGCTTCTCGGCGTGACTTTGGCGCGCCGCCAAGGCCATGATGACTGACATACGCGCATCACGCAAGCCAACCGGCGTGGGGGTGTTATTGCGAATACAATCGACAAAAACCTGCACTTCGTGACAGTAAACCGCATCATAACGCTCTAAGAAATAAGGCAAAGGCTTGGCGGCGTGTAACCCATGGGTATTGCTTAAGATGGCATTGTCATTGGCTTGGTTGCCGATGCTAATCGCCCCCGCACTGCCGATCACCTCGACCCGTTGGTCATAGCCATAGGCCGAATCGCAGTGATTATCAATCGTGACAATTGCGCCATTCTCAAAACGCAGCACCATGACCGCCACATCCACCTCGCCATATTGCTCAAGCCCGGGTGCAATCAACACATCGGCTTGGGTATAAATCGACACTGGCTCACACGCCATCAGCCAACGCGCCACATCAAAATCGTGAATGCTCATATCGAACCAAATGCCGCCGCCCAAGCCAATTGGCCCCACGCCGGGCGGCCCCGGGTCGCGGCTGACCAAATGCGCAATATGGGGCTTGCCGATTTCGCCATTCAAAATGGCATTTTTAACCCGCAAAAAATGTGGGTCGAAACGCCGCTGAAAGCCAATTTGAAACTGAACCCCAGCATTTTGCACCGCGTTTAAGGCGCGGTCGGCATCGGCGAGGGTTTTGGAGATAGGTTTCTCGCAAAAAATATGTTTACCAGCCTTGGCCGCCGCCTCGACAATATCGGCATGGGTAGCAGTAGCGCTGCACACCATCACCGCGTCAATCTTTGGGTCGGCCAACAATTCGCGGTAATCAGTGGTCCAACGGAGCACGCCGTGCTGTTCGGCACAGGCCCGCGCCCCATCGGCATACACATCCGCAATGGCGGCCAATTTTGCGCCATCAATGTGACGCGCCATGTGTTTGGCATGCATTTTGCCAATCGAACCAGCCCCAATCAGGGCAAAATTTAGGGTTGTCATTTTTATAAATAGTGGATAGTGGATAGTGGATAGCGGATAGAAGCCAGTAAAAAATTACTATCTACTATCCACTACTTTACAGGCCTATATCGCGCAAATAACGACGATTGCGAATAGCGCTGGCTTTGGGCGTGCCCATGCCGGGCAACACATCTTGCTCGACGGTGATGTAACCGTGATAATCGCGGGCGCGTAGCCACGCCGCTACCTCGGCAAATGGCACACAGCCCTTGCCCAATTCGCAAAAAATACCATGCGCAACTGAAGTGTGATAATCCCAATGTTGGGCGCGAGATTGCGCAGCTACGCTCGCATCACAATCTTTAAAATGCACATACCATAAACGCTCACCAAAACGCGCAAGCGCTGCTATCACCCCTTGCGCCGTCGGGTTGCCAGTGCCAAAGGCATAATGCCCGGTGTCAAACACCAACCCAACTACTTGCGAGTCGGTCAGCGACAACAACACCTCAATCTCGTCGGCGGTTTCGACAAAACCGCCGGTGTGATGATGAAAAACACAACGCAAACCCGTTACCTGATGCACATTTCGTGCCACACGGTTAACCCCCTCGGCGTAAATTTGCCATTGCTCAGGGTTCAACATCATGTCACGGGTGACGCGCCCAGCCACCTGCATCCGCAGGGTGTCATCGGGGCAATCGTCGGCCAAGACGACAAAAGGCGGCAAGGCCGGGTCGGCGACAGCGGCAATCAATTTGGCGGTGTTTAGCGCCAACGTCTCACCAGCGGCGTGGTCGGCTGGGTTACGAAAATTGATCGGCACAAATGCGCCGGTCATGGTCAATTGACGGGCCGCTAATTCGGCTTTCAAAGCAACAGGGTCAGTTGGCATAAACCCCCAATCGCCCAATTCGGTGCCGCTATAGCCCGCCTCGGTCAATTCATCCAACATACCAGCGGCAGTGAGTTTGCTGCCGCTTTTATCTTCCCATTCAACATTGCCCCATGAGCATGGGGCATTTCCAATATATATCATAATTTGATGATTGTCTCATACCGATGACATTAATTACCCTTCACCACCACCCCATCCTTCATCACCAAAGCAATATTAGTGGTGTTTTCGAGGGAACGAATGTCTTTAATTGGGTCGATGCGAACAACAACGACATCAGCGAATTTACCAACCTCAAGCGTGCCGACGCGATCTTGCCAGCCGAGGCATTCGGCGGCGGTTTTGGTAGTGGCGACAATGGCCTGCATCGGCGACATACCGACGCTGCACATCAGGCCAAGCTCACGCAGATTTGTGCCGTGTGGCATCACACCTGCGTCTGTGCCCATCGCAATTTTTACCCCCGCCTTATAGGCGCGTGAAATAGAGTCCGAGTGAATCTCAATGGTTTCAGCGGCCTTGCGAATACCGTAATCGGGCATACCGCCTTTTTCGCCTTGCTCTAGCACCGATAACGGGGCGAGCAAGGTTGGCACTAAAAATGTGCCGCGTTCAATCATCAGGTCAATCGCTTCATCATCGAGATAAATACCATGCTCAATCGAATGAATACCCGCCCGCACCGCTTGTTTGATGCCCTCACAGCCCTGTGCGTGTGCCATCACCTTAATGCCGCGCCGATAGCGTGCCTCGCGCACAATCACATCCAACTCTTCGGGCGAGAATTGAATAAATTCGGGGTGATCGGTTGGGCTGAGCACCCCGCCGGTGGCGCAAATTTTGATGACATCGGCCCCAGCCCGCAGCACCTCGCGCACCCGCAAACGCACCGCGTCAACCCCATCCACAATCGGATCAGGGAAGCCCGGATACGGCGAGAATAGATTAAAGGCGTTACCGCTGCGCATCCAGCCATCGGCATGACCGCCGGTGATCGACAAGGCGCTGATACTAATTTGCATACGCGGCCCAGCAATTAGACCGCTTTCGACCGCCTGCTTTACGCCAAGATCAGCCCCACCCGCGTCTCGCACACTGGTAATGCCCGCGTCAAGTGTGCGCCGCAAATGCGCGATGGCGCGATAAAACTTGAGCGAAAACGGCGCTTGCATGTCGCGGGCAATATTCACCCCTTCGAGCATGACATGCACATGCGTGTCGATAAAGCCGGGCAAAATTGCGCCGCCGTTGGCGTTAATTTCGGCAATCGGCCCGTTCGCTGCTTGCCGCACCGCGTTGGCTGAACCAACTGCCTTAATGATATTGCCTTCGACCAGCACAGCTGCATTTAAAATAGGTGTTCCGCCGTTGCCGTCAATAAGCGTGCCATTGTGGATGAGTGTTTGTGTGTTCATGCAAGAATTGTAAATGATGTATGAAGAACGGGTTAATTAAATTTGCCGCTTTTGCGGGGCTGATTGGCCCCATTGCCCTCAGCGTGGCCTTGATTGTGCTGAGCATATTGGAATATGACTTTATGCGCTCCTTGCGCTGGCATCCTATCAACGCGCCCACCACCGATTGGCCGAGTGGTCTGGCATTAGGGCCACTGGGCGGGTGGATGAGTGCCACGTTTGTGCTATCAGGCTTGCTCATCGGTTTGTTTGGGGCGGGGCTGCGCCAACATTTGCGCTATTTACAATCGCCCACCCGCGGGGCGGCGCTGCTGATGTGGGCGGGCGCGGCAATGGCAATGCTGGTCTTGCCAACCGACCCGACCTATCGAACAACGCCTGCCACTCTGGCTGGCAATCTGCATGACCTCGCCTATATTTTGCTCGGCCTCACACTTTTTCCCGCCATGATCTTGCTGGCGCGTGCCTTTGGCAAAATTCCGTTGTGGCAATGGCACAGCCGCGCTACTTGGCGCATTTTGGCGCTCGCCATTCCGGCCTTTATTTTCAAGGGCGTGTTGTTTTATGGCTTTTTGATTGGCGTAATGGCGTGGTTTATCTTGGTGGCGTGGCGGTTAAGGGCTACTGCTTAAATCAAGAAATTGGGTTTCTTGAAGAAACCCAATTTTTTGTTTGCCATTACTTCTGCCAAGCCACCCGACCATCAACGATGGTCATGACCGGCATAATGTCTTTGATTTCCTCAGCGGGGCAGGTGAAATAATCGCGATCAAGCACAGCGATATCGGCCAAGTAGCCGAGCGAGAGCGGGCCTTTGTGATCTTCTTCACGGGTGAGCCAAGGCGCAGTGCAGGTGTAGGCATACAATGCCTCTTCGCGGGTCACGGCCTCTTGTGGGGCGATGAGCGTGCCCTTGTGCGTTTTGCGCGTGACGAGCGCATATAAGCTGATGTAGGGGTTGTAATGCACGGTGCTTGGGATGTCGCTGGTGGCGATGACGCGAATGCCGCGATCCAAATACGTGCGCATCGGTTTGTATTGATGGGCCAGCGTCTCACCGACATCACGGAACAAATCATCGCCCTCGAAATAGATGAAGGTAGGTTGAATGACCGCGCCCAAGCCATACTCGGTCATATTTTGCAGGCTTTCTTCGGTGGCAAAATAGCTGTGAATGAGGTTGTGGCGATGGTCACGTTTGGGCGCTTTCTCTAACACATCGGCAAACGCCGCTGCACATTCATGATGGGCGCGGTCGCCGATGGCGTGAATGCCGATATCCCAACCCAATTCATGCCCACGCGCAAAATAGCGCCGCAATTGGGCTGGATCAAGCCGGTTATAGTCGCGCACCACCGTTTCACCCACAAAGGGCTTAAACATCCATGCGGTATGGCTGGTCGTGCCGCCGTCAACCGCCATTTTCATACCGCCCAAACGCAGCCAATCGTCACCCAATCCGCTAAACACACCGAGATTAGCGGCGCGGTCGTCTAGCTCGGCCTCATGTTCGTCTTCGCGGAAGCCGTGCCACGATGGCATCAGATTGGTCCGCACCCGCAAGCGCCCGGCCTTGTGCGCCAACAGATAGGCTTGTATCTCGTATGGATACAGGCCGGGGTCAAGCACGCTGGTGATGCCGTAGGTCAAATATTCGCTGCTGGCGGCATCGAGCGCCGCAATGCATTCGTCCATCGTCGGCTTGGGCAATAGGCTGCGCACCGGCTGTTTGGCGGCGGCACGTAAAATGCCGCTTGGCTCGCCGTTGGCCTCACGCTCAATTTTGCCGCCTTGCGGGTCGGGGGTGTCGCGGGTGATGCCCGCCAGCAACAAGCCACGACTGTTCACCACGTCCATATTAAAGAAGCGCTGGAGGATGACCGGATGTTCGCTGGTGGCGACATCAATGTCGTGACGATTGGGCAAGCGCCCTTCGGCAAAGGTCGATTCGTTCCAGCCTTCGCCGATGATCCATTGACCGGGCGGGGTGGTTTTAGCGCGTTCCTGCACCAGTTCAACCATTTCGGCGATGGATTTGACCAAATCGAGCTGGATGCGCGTCATCTTTATCCCAAGCTGAAGCATGTGGTTATGCCCATCATTCAGACCGGGCACGGCGGTCTTGCCTGCAAGGTCAATTTGTTGGGTGCGTTGGCCCGCGAGGGCACGCACGCTGTTGTCGTCGCCAAGGGCGATCACGTGCCCATCTTTGCAGGCGATGGCGCTGCATTGTGGCACAGTTTTGTCGAAAGTGTGAATGTTGCCGTTGTAGAGAATTAGGTCGGGGGAGAGGTCGCGAATTGTGAGCATGGGGTAATTTTAGCCTAACGCTGTGTAATCGGCAAGTACACCCGCCAAAATTGCCGCTCATGCGTGTGCAAACTGACGCTTACGCCATGAAATTGGCGGCTGAGCGCCGGCGGCATTTCGGCATATAGCCAATCGCGTACCCAGCCGCGCTCGTCCCACAAACCGGCCTCCGATTCGACAAACCATAGGCGTTGCGAGAGCGCTTGTGTGCCAGCCATTTGCAGCGCCACCCATTCGGGGCTGCTGACACTGTTGGTGAACGGGGCCTCGAAGACCACGCCGGTTTGCCCATCGGGGTTGCGGTAGGCGCTGGCACTGTTTGGCTCGCCGAGGCCGTAATAGGCGAAGGCATGGCGACCATACGGCATTTGAAATATCAGCGCGTCGCCGCTTTGCCAGTGCGCCCGCACCCATGCCACCGCGCCGCGCATGTCGGGCCGCAGCGGTTGGGTAAATTGGGTCATGAGGCCGAGCAAATTGAAAATTAAAAATGTAAAATGCAAAATTGGGATGAGGCGGCTTTTCATTTGCCAACTGGCGGCGGCGAATAAATAAAGCGCAGGTGACGACCACAACACATAACGCGGCTCGAATAACGGCACACGCAGCGAGATCAACTGCACCATGACGGTGGGCAAAATGAGCCAGGTGAACAAGACCAACAGCAACCCAAATCGACGGGTTTGCCACAGCCACCATGCGCCAACTAAGGCCATTAGACCAAGCGCTAACGGTGCGGCCCACACCAGCGCGGGCGGCAAATTAAACGAGGCGGCATCGAGCAAACCATAGGACCAATTGAGCGCCAAGGTCAGCATCACGGTTTCGGCGCTGTATTGAATATGCCCGGTATGCATACCATCCCGAATGAGCGGTATTTGCCAAAGCAAAAATGGCAAATAGGGCAGCGTGACAAGGGCGAAAGGCCAAAGGAATTTTAGATTTTGGATTTTGGATTTTAGATTTTGGACGGGAGATTGAAAAGTAAGCGTATAGAGCAGGGCGATGGGGACGAAAAGCGGACTAAGTAAATGCACCCCATAACTGAGGGTGGTGCAGATTACAAAAATACTGGCATCGGCTGCTCGCCACTTGCCATATTGTGCTTTGCACTTTGCCAATGCCATCAATAATAGAGCAAGTTGTAGGGCATACATTTTGCCCTCGCTGCCATACCATATGTGGGTGGGGGCAAGGGTGATGAGCGACATGGCGAATAAAGCCATTTGACGACCCAATAAACGCCGCGCCAAAACATACAGCAACGCCACCGAAAGCACCCCAAACAACAATGAAAAATAGCGCAGCGTAAAGTCACTTGTGCCGGTCAGGCTGAGCCAGCCACGCAGCATGAGATGATAGAGCGGCCCATTCTGCCCGGGCTTGGCAAAATTGGCAAAGATGTCGCTGTATGGCGCAAATGCAAACCGGATCGAGTCCACCTCATCGCGCCACAGGCTCTCACCCGTAATATTAATGATGCGTAAAATAAAAGCCGCTAAAAGAATGAAGGATGAAGGATGAAGGATGAGGGATGAAGGATGAAGGGTGAATAATCGGCGCACAATATGGAATTGTATAATCACTTGTTCATTCTTAGTCTTTAACCCCTATTCGTTCATCCTTTATCCTTTATCCTTTATCCTTTATCCTTTACTAGAATTCCTATGGCCGATGTTCTCCCTCCTAACAATATTGAAGCTGAAGAGGCGGTACTCGGCTCATTGATGATTGACCCCAGCGCCGCGCCGCGTGTGGCTACCTTTTTGCGGGCAGCCGATTTTTATGTGGTCAAACATGGCTGGATTTACACCGCCATTCAAACTTGCGGGCCAGAAGCCGATTTGCTGACGGTGGCAGCCAATTTAGCCAGCCAAAATTTGCTAGAAGAAGTGGGCGGCGAAAGCTATCTCACCCAAATTATGGCCTCGGTGCCGACGGCGCTTAATGTCGAGGCCTATGGGCATTTGGTCGAAGACATGGCGTTGCGGCGGCGTATGTTGAACGCGGCAGGCGATGTCGCCAAGATCGCCTATGACACCACCAAAGCCATTCAGCAGGTGATTGAGCAAAGCGAAGCCACAATTTTTGGTGTGTCTGAGCAGCGTATGGCCGGGCAGATGGTGCCGATGAAAAAGGCGGTCGATGACTTTTTCACCCGCATCGAATATTTGCACGAGCATAAAGACGAACCGTTGGGCATTCCCACTGGTTTTAATGAGCTTGACCGCATGTTGGGTGGCTTGCAACGTGGCGATTTATTGATCATTGCGGCCAGGCCGGGCGTGGGAAAAACGAGCCTTATGTTGAATCTGGGTTACAACGCCTCATTTCGGCATCGGCAACGGGTGGCGATTTTTAGCCTTGAGATGGGTAATGAGCAATTGGTGCAGCGTTTTGTCAGCACCGAAACCGGCATTGAGGGGCAACGGCTGCGTACCGGCACATTATCAGATGACGAATGGGGGCGCATGTCGCAAGTGTGTTTGCAAATGTCGGAAATGCCGATGTTTCTCGACGATTCGCCTGCGCTTAGTCCGCTCGATTTGCGTGTAAAGGCGCGGCGCATTTATCAAGAGCATGGGCTAGACCTGATCATTGTCGATTATTTGCAACTGATGCAAGGCGATTCGAAAGATGGCAAAGGCGGTGGCGAAAACCGAGTGCAAGAAATTAGC
>CAMDWA010000170.1 GCA_945877855.1 Thermoflexus hugenholtzii JAD2
CCCGCCCGTGAATGAATTCACGGTCTGATAAATTCAAACGTGCTAAAGCACGTTCGCCGCAGTCTTAATGCGTTTTAACGCATTTGTTTGCTTCAGACCGTGAATTCATTCACGGGCAGGCATACGCAAATCTATGCTAAAAAATAAATTCTAAACCTTATTTTCGTATTTATGGACGAACCACAGACTTCCTCAACAAATTTAATATATGTGATATTAAATTTTCTCGCCTATAAGTTACGCAAAGATTCCTCCTCGTAGTTTACCCTGAGCTTGTCGAAGGGTCGGAATGACAAGTATGATATACAATAAATTCAAACTCATGAACAGCAGAGCGAGAAATGACAGATGTTAGGCAAAAATAACATCTTTGGGTTTTTCCCCTAATGCTTAATGCCGCGCCGAATTTCAAAGCTCGGAGTTCTTTAGGATCTCCGAGCTTGAGCGCTAATCAAGCACAATTAAATCAATCGAATAGACATCTAGCTTGAGCGAATGGCCTTCGGCAACAACACTAATCGACTTGATGGCTTGGGCATTTGGGACAGCATTTAACAAATTTTCAGACTCAAACACCTCACGCTCACCCGGGCGCTTTTTTAAATGCCGCAATTGGGCATTGGTGCGCACATAATCAGGCAATTGGGCATTGGGGATACCACGCACATAAAACCCCTGAATCCATTCGCGCTGATTGCCATTTTTCTCTTGAAACACAATCTTAATCATCAGGGGGCATTCGCTACCCTGCCCACCACACACATCTAAAGATTGATAAGCAATTGCAAACTCGGTGCGCAATACCACTTTGCGGCTATTTTCAATCGAGGCATCGATCTGCTGTGACAAACTGGTGCTACTGGCGTTAATACCCGCCCGCTCAATCGTGATAAACGAAGCCTTATCGCCACGTGTTACCAATAATTGGCCGGGTTTATCATCAATCAAAGCCGTCGTTGCCGCATATTTCCAATCCAATTGATCGTCAAAAAATGGGCGCTCAAAATGGTGATTCCGCACCAAATTGCGGAACGCTTGAGGCTGCAATTGGGCTGCCTGTCCAATCTGCAATTTGGCCTGTTGCCCGGCCAAAACGGTTACAAGCGCATTCGTTGTATTGGTCAATACAGATTGCACTTGGGCCGCACCAGTCATCACTTGAACCGTCGTAGCTTCTGCGCCATGTTCAAGGCGTGTCGGGTTCGCCGAAATTGCATCAACATTTAAGCTATATAAACCTTCATCCAAGCGGGCCATACCGTATGGCGTGTTTACCTCAAGCCGAAAATCATTTGCATCAAAGATTTGCACATCGGCCCGACCGGTTAACATCTCGACCACCACTTGGGGTGAGCGCACACTGCGCCAAAAACGTGGGGTGCGGGCCAATACGACCCGCACCTGTGTGCCAGCATACAAATTCATGGTCGCAAATGGCCCGCTGTCTTGGCTAACCGCAAATACCAACAACCCCACCGATTGTTGCCCATCGTCATCAACCGTAATCAAAGTGCCATCTTCGACCAGAAAACCATTCAAATCGACAAAACTTGCCCGCAATGCATTGGGTTCAAGCGTAAGCACCTTGCCCGCCTGCAAACGAATATGACTATAGGCCGGCAACGTCGCGTTATTAATCAGCGACAAGACTGTCGTTGGCACACCAATGACCAACGCACAAAAAATAATAAACGCCGTCAGCAATACGAGCCATGCTAACCGTTCAGGGGAGTTTTTCATTTTGGATTTACGATTTTATCGAAATTTACAAACACGCTTCAAATAATGGAGCGCCGTCATCTTGACGGCTCTTTGATGACCTTTCAACCTTATAGTAAATTTCTAAAAGATGAAGGGCCAATTTCACTATCTAGCCCCAAAAGCTACGCTTTTGGGGCTAGATAGTGAAATCGGCAAAACCTCTCATCAAAATGCCGGCAGGATGTCGGCGCTCCATTTGGCGGCGCTCCGTCAATCGTAAATCCCAAAATACAAGTCTAAAAACGCTGACTGCTCCATTTCCAATTTGACCGCGTGTTGCCGCGTGCAACATCGCCGCCAATATGTGAAGCGGCTTGATCATGTTGATGCGCCACAAACGTAGCCGCAATTGCAGCGATATCGCACAAGGGATAGCCTTGGCCTTCCATCGAAAAGCGGTCTTCGATAAAACGGGTATCAAAATTACCAGCTTGAAAACGCAAGCTGTTAAACAATTGTTGATGGAACGGGGTGTTGGTATGCACTCCCATGATGCGCAATTCGTCCAAAGCACGACGCATCCGCAAAATGGCCTCTGGGCGTGTGTCACCCCATGTCACCAATTTAGCGATCATCGAATCGTAATAGGGCGTAATCTCCATGCCTTCATAAACGCTGCTTTCGATACGCACCCCCGGCCCAGTGGGAAAATGCACATGGGTGATTTTGCCGGTGCTGGGGATAAAATTATTGAAGGGGTCTTCGGCATTAATCCGCGCCTCAATCGCCCAGCCTGTTTGCTTAATATCCTCTTGTTTGTAACGCAATTTGCGCCCACGCGCAATACGAATTTGCTCTTTAACAATATCGATACCGGTCACACGCTCAGTCACAGGATGCTCTACCTGTAACCGCGTGTTCATCTCCATAAAATAATAATTGCCTTGTTTGTCATATAGACATTCAATGGTGCCGGCATTGGTGTAATTGACCGACTGCGCCGCTTTCACACACATCTCGCCCATTTTGCGGCGGGTCGCTTCATCTAAGGCCACCGAGGGCGATTCTTCAACCACTTTTTGGCGGCGGCGCTGCAAGCTACATTCACGCTCACCAAGGTGAATAATATTGCCAAACTGGTCGCCCAACAATTGAAATTCAATATGCCGCGCCCCTTCGACCATGCGCTCTAAATACAAACGCCCATCATTAAAAGCCGATTCGGCCTCGCGTCGTGCCGCTGCAAGCAACCCGGGCATATCTTCAATCTTGCGCACTTCGCGTTGCCCCTTGCCACCGCCACCGCCGCTCGCCTTTATTAATAAGGGGAAGCCAATTTGCGGAGCCAATGCCAATAATTCATCATTGGTCAAATCAGTTTCGGCCTCGGTGCCCGGAATCACACTTACGCCATTGCGCATCACAGTGGCACGTGCCACGGCTTTATCGCCCATTTTGGCAATTGCGTCGGGCGATGGGCCAATAAAAATAATCCCAGCGTCGATACAAGCTTGAGCAAATTCTTCTTTTTCAGCCAAAAAGCCATAGCCGGGGTGAATGGCATCTACGCCGTTTTTACGCGCAATATCAATGATTTTATCGATGCGCAAATAACTCTCGCGGGATGCCGCTGGGCCAATACAAAAGGCTTCATCGGCATAGCGCACATGTAAGGCGTTACGATCAACCTCTGAGTAAACGGCTAAGGTAGCGATGCCAAGTTCTTGACATGCCCGAATAATGCGAACGGCAATTTCGCCGCGGTTTGCAATGAGAATTTTCTTAAACATGGGTTGCTTGGTGATTTTACCTGAATGAAGAAGGCACTTAAAAAGTGCTTCATCCAGCAACTAAAAGCCAAAGCTCACCCTGTTAAAAATTGCCATTTAAAATAACCGCAGCATCTGCCGCCGTAACCAAAGCATTGGTATATTGTCGCCAAGGGATCGGCGCACGTGCCACAATACTCGCGTTGCCATTCGCATCAACCGTAAATGTCGCAACGCGATCCAACACCCCATTTTCCTTGCGGGTCAACATCAGTTGATAAGGGCGATCTGGCGGGGTGGGCGGCAACCCAGTCACTGTAAATAGGCCGGGCTTACCCGGCGCACACACCAAACGCGCACTGGCTTTGCTGGCTGGGTCAGCCGATGCAATTTTGACATTTATTAAATCAGGCGAAGCCAAAATATCATTCACCAGCGCCGTTCGTTGTTGTTCAAGCAACAACTCGCCTTGCTGCAAACCAATGGTCTGTGACAAACGATAATTCACTGTGCCCATTGCCAACACCGCCAATAGCGATGCCAAGGCCAACCCACGTGAGGGTTGCAGCCAAAATGACTTGATAAATTGCAGCAAACCCGATTCAGGATTGGGTTTGTTGGTCGTTTTCGGCAGCGATTTAATAACCGGAATTGGTGTCGTGACCCGTCGTGCCGATGTAATCGTATCGCCATTTGCAGCAGCTGAGGCCACCTTGGTGAGGGTCGGCGCAGGCTGGCTGACAACCTGTCGGGCGCGATTGGCAGAAATCGCCGCATCGGCTCGCACCGCCTGACGCAATTTTTCTTCGAGGTGACTAGGCGCTTGTAGGACGGGCGCAGTGTGAACCAACAAATGGGCAATTTGTCGATATTCGGCAAATGTTTTACGCGCTGCCTCATCAGTTTTTAGCCGCGTCTTTACAATCTCACGGTCAGCAGGGGCAAGCGCATCTAGCGCCGCCAAGCCAAGCAAGTCTTCCCAGTCGTCAGCTTGAGGGGGCGGGGCTTCAGTCAATTCACTCATGTCTTGTATCGCTTTGTGTTTTTATGCACAGCTATAAAGTAATATACGTTAAAAAGCTGTTTTTAGTTCATGTCAGCGGCTAATTTGCTACGCCAATGAAAATAGAGTGCCAAACAGCCACGAATTGAGTGCCCGCACAATTGCCGGAGGACGATTGCCCTCCCCATCGCCTTGGCGCACAACCATTGCTTCGCGTAATTTGTCCATTGCCAACCGCACACGGCTTTTAACCGTGCCCAATGGGATTTTAAGATGATCGGATAACTCTTGTTGGGTTAACCCACCAAAATAAAGCAAATCAACACACTCGCGTTGTTCGCCCGGCAAATCCTTCATCGCAACCGACAAATCAATATCGGCAGCAACGTCAGAGGTATGAGGCGCGATCCCATTTGGGGAGACATGTAATATTTCAGCATACTCATCCAACGAGGTATGATCTTCGCGGCCTGCACGTTTGCGTACAAGATCAATCGCCTTACGTCGGGCAATTACACCCAACCAAGTAGATAGCGATCCTTTATCGGATTCGTATGTAGACCCTTTTTTCCACAAGGTCATAAATACATCTTGAGAAATTTCTTCGGCGTCGGCTTGGTTACCAAGGACGCGCATAGCGACAGAGAAAACGAGATTGGCGTAACTGCGATGAATCGTGATAAGCGCATCTTCGTCACCGCTGGCGATACGGCGCAACAAATCGGCATCACTCATGCTGATGCAAGTGTAACAGATATGTTGTAGTGCGACATCGGGCGGATGACGCATATTTGATTTTAATGAAAGATTTAAGGCACTTAGAAGTATCTTCTCAATAATTGGGGGTAAACCCCAGAGACGTAATGTCGAAAATTTATTTTATTTACCTTGATTTATTGAGATGCTTAAGAATATTGAGTACACTAGAGATAGTCGTGTCTACATTTAGGGGGGAAATTAAATTATGGTTCAGCGGGCTAATGATGATCGTGTTCATGGCCTGTACCAATGCCACGAGCATGACACCCCTCCCCATTGCTACGCTCACCTCAACACCACCATCACCCTGCCCGATTAGCACACAATCGCCACGTTATCTGTTGGTGCAACCAATACCGCCCCAAATTACCGCTTCAGAGTATGCGCTGGATATACGTCTATCAAAAACCGCAAACACAATTCAAGGGGCAACGATTATTACCAGCAGCGCCAGTTTAGGCCCCAATGGTGGATTGCGTATTGAAACAAATACAGGGGTGTTTAACACCAATCTTATCCAAATTGAACCCAATAATACACAACGAATTACCGTCACCGTTGAATTTGAAGATTTTGCGCTTGGTCTGTTCCCAGATGCCAGTGGCAAATGTGTAACAGTTGCCTATGAACGCACCTTGCAGACCCGCTCAGATATTAATGGGCGGCCCCTGATTTTTGCGGCCTCTACACTCACCCCGACCCCAGTTGAAACAGAGCAAGCAAAACCACAGGCAATGAATACCAGCATTCCGCCTGCAATCATCACCGCAACCAGCGTGCCAAAACCGAATGCGAGCATCACAAGCACCCGAACTGCCTGTGTGCCCAACGCGGCTTTTGTTGGCGATGTCAATACCCCTAACCCAAGCACGATGCCAGCCCAAAGCCCATTCACCAAAATATGGCGAGTGCGCAATACAGGCACTTGTAGCTGGGAAAGTGGGTATCTCTTAGTGCCGGTCAGTGGCAACACCTTTGGGCTTAATCAGCCCGCCGTTGTCCCAAACATTCCGGTAGGGGCCACCTCAGATTTGGCTTTGCAAATGCAAGCCCCCACCAACGCAGGCAGCTATACCGGTTTTTGGCGGCTACGCACCCCGGCCGGGAAATTATTTGGGCCGCTGTTGTCTGTAAATATTACTGTGGCAAAGCCGGTAAACAAGCCTACTGCCACCCCAACCCCACCCATCGCGCTTGGCAACAAGACACCCGTCCCCAGAATTAATGCGACAGCAACACCCAAGCCATGCGATGGGGTTCCTGATCTCGGCAATTTTGAGGCACAACGGGTTAGCCCACGCAGCAATATATTTACTTTGCGCTGGGGTGCGGTAAACAACGCCGATATTGTCGAATTGGACAATGGGTTTGGCCCCGTTAAGACACCGGGCGAACGCAATGTGTTGATTAACCGCGATACCACTTTTCGGCTGATGGCCCGCTGCGGGGTAAATACCATCTTCCGTGAAGTTGTATTAACGTTTGTGCGTTAGCGCACAATGTTTCATCAATCATCATTTTTCATACTGATAAACACCAGCAAAGCACTCATGATCTGGGTCAAGCGGGCGGCGCTCGGCAAGCCATTCCAGTCATTAGACATCCAACTGCCAAACCATTCGCTGGCAATCACTTGAAAGCCAGTGAACCATACCATCAACCCGCTAAACAACCCAGCAATGCTCAGACGTTTCGATTCGTGAAAGGTCTGGCTGTCTTTCTTAGCCGCAAACAACATGGCAAAGCCACCCAAACCACACAATACCGCCACCACCGCCTCAAAGACAATCACCAACCCGTAAAAAATATGATACCAACGTGGCGACGTAATGGCGCGTTTGCGTGTGTTGCTGTCAGGGAAAGTCGTATCCATACTCAAGACATGCGACACAAAGCGATAATTGGTTTTGTAATCGGTTAAATTGTCAAATACGACAATCGCGGCGAATAAACCCATTGACAATGACAGCACGGCCTTGCTCAGGCGGATGATGAGGCGAATTGACATGGCGAGATTATACCGAGGCCAGCTGCTAATCTGGGGCTACCACAATCTCTTTGGCCTGAAAGCCAAGCGTCAACCCACACCCACCCTCGGCCATAAGCGCCACTTTCACCCGATTGGGCCGCGCAGTATAACTGGCACGTGCGCCGGGTGGGGCAATTTGCCACAAGCCATCCAGCGTCACCAACCAAATCGCGGCCTCAGCGGCTTCATTCATGGCGGCAGAATGGCTATCGCCGTAAATGACGTGATAGCCATCCGCATAAGTCGTGCGCCTCACATCAACCACCCGCTGCGCCCCAGCCCGCACCAAGGCCCCATCTTTTTGCGCAAGCCGTAACGCGGCGCGCGCAGCTTGCTCGGCGTTAATAATGGGGCACACTGGCTCATAATTTTGGGCGGTTTCAAGCCAAACTGGCATTTGCAAATCGGCAGGAAGCCGCTCGGCAGCGCTGCAAGCCATCAGCAATAATGCAACCGATAACATGTGACTGGCGCGTAAGAGTAGCTTCATTCAAGTGATTCTAAAAGCAACTCAATATCTTCCCAATTTGCTTGCAAATAAATTCACAGTCTAACAAATGCAAACTGGCAAAGGTATTAGTGATTTTTAACCAATGCTAATGACTTTCAAACCCAACAAGTTTAATTTTTTGTCAACAAAGTGTCATTTTTTGTCAACTTTTCTAAACCAAACCATGCTATTCTTTAAACAGATTATGAATATATTTAAATTTCAACCCATTGCAATTTTATGTTCAGTAACGCTTTTGATATCTTGTGCGACACCCCCTATAATAACACCCACAGGCACACCCTTAGTTATAGCGACTGAAACACCGCGTTTGCCAACACCGACTTTGCCTTCGGTTACTGTTACGCTGCCGGCTCCAACGCCTCCCACACCAGTTAGTAATATTTTGCCACCTGAAAGTAATTTACATCAAGCGGCATGTAAAGATATTGCAAATATTGGACATAATGCATTCACATTGCAAAAGGTATATAACAATTATACAGTAGTTTAGTCTAAAAGTAGGGATGTTGTTCAAACCTGTAGTAAAACAGAGGGTATGAAAAAAAAGAAGAACAACATCCCCCCGCAGTATACAAAACAGTCGAAGCAATCATAGCAACGCTAGCAA
>CAMDWA010000171.1 GCA_945877855.1 Thermoflexus hugenholtzii JAD2
GGCTTGGCAGCCCCATCGCGCCACTGCTGCGCGAATTTTGTGGCATCATTATTTGTGTGAAAGAGCAAAATAAAGTGATTTACCCATGTCGTTGGATGCATTTCAGTGCGATGCTATTGCTTTTGTCAGGATGTGCCACAGCAATCGTATCGCCCACACCTGCACCAACAGTGCCCCCAAGCCTATCTATTACTGCTGTTGCAACTAGCATTGCAAGCGCCACGCCAAGCCCAATTCTGCAAGCAACCAATAGGCCAGCCATAGCAACCTTATCACCTGCGGTCGTCGCACCTACATCAACATCAATGGCTGTTGCGACTGCGGCGGCGGCTCCTGCCCCTCCAACAATTGCGCCCACCCGAAGTGTCGTCGCCACCATGCCACCAGCCCCAACCCGCAGTGCATCGAGTGCGCCTGCCGCCGCCAGCGATATTGCAGGTGTGCAAAGTTTTAGCGGGCTTGGGCAAAATCATGTGCCGTTTCCGGTCAATTACCCGATGCGCCCACCGGTTGGGGGCGATCATGTAGCAGTTTGGCAAAATTGTGGCATTTATGAAGAACCGGTCATCGACGAACAAGCAGTGCATTCAATGGAACATGGCGCGGTTTGGATTGCATATCAACCCAGTTTGGCACTGCCTGCGGTGCAAAAATTGCGTAGCTATGCACGTGGCAATGCCTACGTATTAATGTCGCCCTACCCCGGGCTGTCTCATGCGGTGGTGTTAACGGCGTGGGGGCTGCAATTGCGGCTGATTGATGTGAATGACCCGCGTATCACATTATTTATAAGCAAGCACGCCAATGGCCCCCAAACCCCTGAAAAAGGCGCACGCTGTAGCGGTGGGGTTGGCTCACCGGTCGAGCGATGAAATAATGGTTTGTTGATTGGTTGATTGGTTGATTAGTCACTTACAAATCACAGGTTATCAATCAACGAATCAACTAATCAACCAATGTAATGCATGGCTTTACGCACCCGTGACACACATTTTGGCAAGGTTTGAATGACATAATCGATTTCGGCCTCGGTTGTATCGTAACCCAAGGTAATGCGTAAGCCACCGAGCGCCCATTCGCGTGCAATACCCATTGCCACCAACACCCCCGATGGCTCTGGGTTGCCGCTGGTGCAGGCCGAGCCGGTGCTGACGGCAATGCCTTCAACGTCTAAAGACATGAGCAGCATTTCGCCATCGACATCTTTAAATAACAAACTGGCATGGTGTGGCAAACGTTGCTGCGGGTGACCACTCAGCCGCACATCGGGCACATCGGCCAAAATACCAGCAATGAGTTGATCACGCAAAACTTGCAAACGGGCCGATTGAACATCTCGGTTTTTTGCTACATATTTCAGCGCAGCGGCTGTGCCAACCGCCCCAGCCACATTCACTGTGCCCGCCCGCCGCCCACGCTCGTGCCCGCCGCCGGTATTGGTGGGCAAATAGGGCGTGCCATCGCGCATATACAAAATACCCACGCCTTTGGGGCCATAAAATTTATGTGCTGATAAGGCCATCAAATCAATATTTAGTTGTTTGACATCCATCGCCATATAGGCTGGGCATTGCACGGCATCGGTGTGAAACAGCACGCCGTGTTCACGACACAAAGCCCCAATTTCGCCTACGGCTTGCAATGTGCCTACCTCGTTATTGGCTGCCATCACACTTACCAAGGCGGTTTGGGGGCGAATGGCCCGTCGTACGTCATCGGGGTTAACAAACCCATAGGTATCGACCGGCAATTCGGTTAACTCAAAACCAAACCAGTCACGCAGTTGATGCAAGGTTCCTTCGACCGCATGATGCTCGGCATGGGCCGTAATCAGATGGTTTTTGTTTGGGTTGCGTTTGCGCATGGCAAATGCAGCCCCGCGCAGCGCTAAATTATCAGATTCTGTGCCACAGGCTGTAAAGATAATTTCATTTGGGCGTGCCCCCAATTCACAAGCAACCACAGCGCGAGCGGCATCGAGGGCGGCGGCGGCATCGCGCCCAAAGGCGTGTAGCGATGACGAATTGCCAAAATGTTCGTAAAAATAGGGCAACATAGCGGTTACGGCATCATGACAAACAGGTGTTGTGGCCGAGTGGTCAAGGTAAATTGGATGCATAGGGGTTAATGTTATCATCGCCAGCCTTTGAGCGTGTGTTTCTGGTTAAAAAACTTGACATAAATTCTTACGATCATCTTGAATATCAAAGTCGTCAAATCCACTTTTATAAACCGGCTTGAAAATCTCTCTCGTATTGAGCAAATAGGGATTACGGTCTTATCTTTTTTTATTATTGTTGCTTATATTGCTTTTTTTTATGTTGATATTCCATTTTATGATCAATGGGATTTGCTGAATATTTATGACAAGGTCATGCAAGGCACGCTAACGCTCAATGACTTATTGGTGCTTAATAATGAACATCGCGTGGTGGTGCAACGTATTGTCGCAACACCCATCATTTATCTTACCCGTTGGAATGTATTGGCCGAAATCGCGGTGTTGGTTTTATCGGCATTGGGGTCATTGATCGTGGTAGCATGCCAATTAAAACGCACAATGCATCATCTTGGCTTGCCCACTACTAATTGGGTGCTGCCGTTAATTGCACTGATTGTATTTTCGCTAAACCAGTGGGAAAACTGGTTGAATGGCGATCAATTGGTATATGGGTTGCATGTGTTAGCGGTGGTAACGGGGTTAAGTCTTATCACCCGCCAATTGCCATCGCCACGCCGCGTATTGCTGGCGGCGGCGCTTGGGGTGATTGCTACCTATACCATTGCGGCGGGCATTGTCTATTTTGCGGTGGGGTTGGTGGTGTTGCTGTTGTCACCTGTGCGGTCGTGGCATTGGACTATGGTTTGTATTTGGGTTGTAGTTGCAATCGTAACCTTTAGCACGTATTTTTACGATTTTCATCCCGCCCAAGCGCCCATTCTCAATGAACCGGTTTTGCACCCGGTGGAGTATACCTTGTATGTTTTGGCGTTTATTGGTGCGCCGATGCTTACATATTATGTTGCGCCTATTCTTGGTTTCATTGGCATCATTGCGATGATGGTGTCAATTCATATCTTGCTTCGGCACCGTGGGGTTCCAGTTTTGGCTATTTTGCCCTATGTCGCGCTGGCGGCTTATTCATTAGGCACTGGGTTGCTTATTGGCATTGGGCGCTTAAAATTTGGTTGGTGGCAAGCCATTAGCCCTCGTTATATTATTTTGTCGGAATGGTTTTGGGTCGGCTTGGTAACGCTGCTCTATTTAGTGATCAAAACACAAGTCCTCAAGCATCCCACCGCCTCCATTGCCCAGAAATTAGGTCAATTCGCGCCGTTGCTTGTGCTGGGCATCTTGGCCTTTAGCCTTGTTAATTCAATCGGTGGGTTTTACCTTGGGCTAACTTTACGGTCATGGCCTTTGGCTGCCGCCCGTAGCCAAATTAGCTTAGGCAATCATAATGATTCGGTGTTACGTCAAGTAAGCCATGACCCCGAGCAGGTGCGGCGACATTTAGCCTTGATGCAAAAATATAAACTTTCAGTGTATCGTTAGTAACTTGACGTAAAATTTAAGAATATGTGGCGCAGACGATTAAGCTCTTTTCTTGCAATGCTTGTATTTGGCACGTTTTTACCTGCATGTTCGCTGGGTAATTATTTGCTCGAGGCACAGCGCGAAGTTTCACGCATTTTTCCCGCCGCTCCCACTGTTACAGTTACACCTGCCGAAGCCCATTTTTTGCCACCGCCACCGGTTGAGGTTGAAATTGAAGCCACAGCGACAGCTTTGCCAACCGTTATTCCAACATTTACAGTGCTGCCGAAACCACAAGCCAGCCCAACGCCAATAATAACTGGGATGGTTTCACGCACCGCGACACCTGTTGCCACCAACACGTTAACGCTAACGCAACGGGGCACAGCGACCCGCACAATTACAACCCCAACCAAACAACCCACCGCAACTGCCACATCTATCCCCAGCGCCACACCGACCACGGCTGCAACAATTGTTCCAACTGCCACGCCATCGCCTGAACCAACCCAGCCAACCAAACAAACCAATGTTGTGCTGCCAGATTTACCGGCTTCTTTTCGTGTGCCCACCGTGCGCCACGAGGCCCAAAGCATGAACAACTGTGGCCCGGCGACGGTTGCCATGCAACTTTCAACCTTTGGGCGCAAAGAAACCCAAAATCAAATTCAGCCCTTTTTACGCCCCGACAAAGATGACCGCAATGTTAGCCCCTATGAAATGGCAGCCTATGTGCAATCGATTGGCTTTCGCTCAAAAATGATCGTTGGGGGCACTGTGCCACTGCTCAAAAATTTGCTGGTAAATGGGATATCTCCCATCGTTGAAACATGGTTTATTCCACATATCAATGATGAAATGGGGCATTATCGCTTGCTAATTGGTTATGAGGGCGACACCCTCATTTTCTACGATTCATACAACGGCCCAAATATACGCATCAAAGAAGCCGAATTTGATAGCCTATGGAAAGTATTTAACCGTGTCGCAGTTGTATCATGGACCCGCCAACAAGAAGAAATAGTTAATGGCTTATTGCATGATTACCTCAACGACGCGGCAATGGTCGCGAATGCCCTCAGCGTCGCTCGTGCCGAAGCCGCTACAAACCCACAAGACAAATTTGCTTGGTTTAATATTGGCACGAATTTGTTAGCAATGGGTGACACGGCAGGTGCGGTGCAAGCTTATAACCGTGCCCGACGGCTCAATTTGCCTTGGCGCATGTTGTGGTATCAATTTGGCCCTTACGAGGCTTATACCGCCGAAAAACAATACGACGAAGTGATTAAATTGGCCAATGCCACTTTGACCATTGTAAGCAATCTTGAAGAAAGTTATTATTGGCGTGGGCGTGCCTATAGTGGGTTGGGCAATACCGAGGCAGCGCGTCGAGATTACATGACGGCATTGCGTTTAAATGCAAATTATGTGGCCGCAAAACGGGCACTGGAATAATTTAAAACACCAACATTCCAATTATCGCGGCTACACTCACAATGACAATCGCTGGTAAACGTCGAAAAGCCATCAGCAACCCCAAACCCATTAACGCCAAAGCCGGTAAATTGATGCCATATTGTGCCAAAATGCGGGTAAAAATAACCACCCCAATGCCACAAATGGCTAAACTGACCCCATTTAAAAATGCGTGGGTGCTGGGAAAATGACCGACGCGATCATAAACCCGATGCACAGCCAAAACCAACAACGGTGGCAATAAAATAGCAATCAGTGCCAAGCCTGCCCCCGCAAAACCAGCCGTAATATAGCCCAAACTCACCACCCACAACCCATTTGGCCCCGGGCTAACCTGCCCAACCGCAATCGATTCGGCAAAATGATGCTCGCTGGCCCAACCGCGTGAGGTCAAATCGGCATGGAGGCTAGGCAATGGCGCAAACCCGCCAGTCGAGGTCAAGGTAGCCTTAAGAAATATGGCGAAATAGGTTAACCAGTCCATTTAAGGTTTGCCCCCAGTCTTCATTTGGCTTTGTATTTTTGTTTGCACAACAAAAATTAACCCTGCCACAAAATATAACCCAAAAGCCGGAAAACCCGGCCAAATGACCAAAGCCAAACCGCACCCCAACAAGACCGCCACACTTAACCCTAAACTCGCCCAACCCGCACGTTTGCCTGCCAATAACACAGGCTGTGCTGTACGCCACATCGTATACATACTCACCCCAACCAAGGCTGGCACCACACCACGCACCGCCGATTGCACCAAAGGCCGATCTTGCACACCCAAGTAAAGGGCTGTCATCAACAAAGTAATGCTAACACTGGGCAAAAGCAAGCCAAATAATGTAAGAAACACGCCTAACCCACGATAAAACCGCCACCCGATCAAAATCGTGACCGCCAAAATATTCATCCCCGGCACAATTTCAACCATCGCCCGCATCTGAGTAAAGGCTTCGGGCGTGATCCAGCCATTTTTCATCACAAACGTTTGGTAGATCATATAAAACGTGGCGGCGCCGCCCCCAAACGACTGCGCCCCAATTTTTAACCATAGCCACAGCAAATATAGCGGCGATGGCGGCGGCAAATCGGGCGCGGCCCTGTTTGATGGGTCATGCGGCTCAGTGGGTGTTGACATAATGATATACCTCAAGTGTTTCACGTGCAGCCTTGGCCCAGCTAAATTTGGCGGCTTGAATCGGGCCACGAGCACGCAATTCTGTACGCAATGACGTGTCAAACAACGCCCGCGTCAATGCCTGAGTAAGCCCAAGTCTATCGTTAGGGTCGAATAACAAACCCGCCTCGCCCACCACCTCTGGCAATGACGATGTGTTGGCGCATACCACCGGAACCCCACATGCCATCGCCTCGATCGGCGGCAGGCCAAAACCTTCATAAAGCGATGGAAAAACAAAAACATCGGCCATGCTCATCATCACCGGCGCGTCATCGTCATCAACCCAATCGGTAAAATGCACGCGGTCTTCTAAACCCAATTCGCGCACTTTATCAAATACCGGTTGAAAAAGCCAACCTTTTTTACCAGCAATCACCAAATGATATTGCTCGGCGGGTGTTTGTGCATCGCTATGCGCCAGCGATTCAGGGGGCGTGTTAATGAGGGCATGATAAGCCTCGACCAACGCCACCAAGTTTTTGCGCGGCTCGATCGTGGCTAAATAAAGCACAAACTTGGGTGGCAAATGGTATTTTTGGCGCACTTGGGCTTGGGTGGCTGGGTCGTGAATGGGGCGATAGCGTGGGTTTACACCTTCATAAATGACGCGAATTTTGTCGGGGTTAATGTTATATAACCGCACACAATCGCGTTTACTACATTCACTGACCGCGATGATCGCATCAGCGCGTTTTAAGAAACGCGGCATCATTGTATTCAAATACAGCAAATTCATCGGCAGATGATATTTGGGGAACAACGCAAAAATAGCATCGTGAAATGTAAATACGCTTTTGGCCTGTGCCAATGGCGGCAGCAAATGCTCGGTGGCATGAAAAACCCGCGACTGTGTGGGAAAATTGGCCTGCCCAAAAACAATTTCATCCATCGCCATGCCGATAAATGTGCGCAAAGCTACAGTTAAACGCCAGCGCCGCGCCGGCCATGCGACCGTTTGGCACGGCAATTGGTTCAACGGCGCTTGTAATGGCTCTTTTACAATATGGTCGTAATGAAAAGCTGAAAAATGTATATCAGGCAAAGCCTGCTCAACCGCAGCCTGTAACACATGCGCGGCGATATTTTTGGTGTAAGTCGCTAACCCTGCTTTGCGATGAACCACCGGCGACAGGTCGAGCGTAATATACATTGATTAAGTTGATTGGTTGATTAGTGGAATGGTTGATTGGTTGATTGGTTGATTAGTTGATTCATGACTCACGAGTTACAAATCAACTAACCAATGAATAAACTAATCTACCATTCAACCAACCGTAATTCCCTATTTTTCAATACGCGGCAGGGTTACTTCTACTTGCCCTTGATATTTGCCTTTTTTGTCGGCATAGCTGGTTTCGCAAATACCATCACCCGCAAAAAATAGCAATTGGGCGATCCCTTCATTGGCATACACCTTGGCGGGCAGCGGGGTTGTGTTGCTAATCTCAAGTGTGAGATAGCCCTCCCAGCCCGGCTCTAAAGGCGTCACATTCACTATCAGGCCACATCTAGCATAAGTGCTTTTTCCAACACAAATGACCAATACCTCACGCGGAATTTTAAAATGTTCGACCGTGCGCGAAAGCACAAATGAATTTGGGGGAATGATACAAATATCACCAGCAAAATCGACAAATGATTCTGGCACGAAATGCTTGGGGTCTACCACCGCTGAATGCACATTTGTAAAAATCTTAAATTCATTGCTAACCCGAATATCATAGCCATAGGATGAAATGCCATAACTAATCACCCCGCTACGAATTGACCCTTCGACAAAGGGGTCAATCATCTTATCTTCTAATGCCTTGCGGCGGATCCAGTGGTCTGGTTTAATACCCATTTTAAAAAGTGAAAATTAAAAATGCAAAAAGTAAAATTGAAAAGGTAATTTTACATTTTCAATTTTACATTTTCAATTTTTAGGGTACGCCGGGGTGCGGGTCATTATTTTGCAGAAGATTGTCGTAATGCTGAATTAAGCTTAGCTTTACCAATAGGTTGATCACACCAAGGGGTAGCAGGCTTAAGTTTAAAGTCTGGTGGAAGAAGTGAAGGGTGAGTGGACTTGGGTTGAGCAGGA
>CAMDWA010000172.1 GCA_945877855.1 Thermoflexus hugenholtzii JAD2
GAAGGGTCGTTTGGTGAATGTGGTGATTTGAGGATTAGGGATTAAAGTTTTTGTATTATTATGTAATGTGTAACAATAAAAACGATGGCTGCGAGATTTCGCAGCCATCGTTTTGGGTTGTCAAGCTATCATCAATCTCGCCCCGGCAATGGTCTGTCAATTCGCCACTCACGCTCCCATATCTGTACATTCTCATTGGTAACAATATCTGATTGCGCTAGTTTCTCTAATGCTGCGGCCCACGGGCGAGATGGCGAAGATATTGACGTTTGACAAAGGATAAAAAAATCTGGCTTTCGCCAATTTCTACATTTCTTTGAGATTTATGCTTTAATCAGCTTAATGAGCAAGCAAAACACAAAAAAACCAACACCCACTTGGCCCACCCTTACCCGCTACGACCAACAACATTTGGGGCGCATCGCCATGCCGTTGGGTGGCATCGGCACGGGCAGCGTGGCGCTGGGCGGGCGCGGCGACCTGCGAGACTGGGAGATTGTCAATCGCCCCGCAAAAGGATTTAAGCCAAAGCAAACTTTTTTTGCGCTCTTTGCCAAAGCCAAAGGCAAACCAGCCGTGACACGCGCGCTCGAAGGCGTGATCGACCCGCGTGATTTTGAAGGTGCGTTTGGCAGCAGTGTGCCAAATCATGGCTTGCCACGTTTTCACCAATGTCACTTCGAGGCGGCTTATCCGTTGGGTCAGGTGGTTTTGGCAGATGAGGCTGTGCCGGTCTCAGTGCGCATCAAAGCGTGGAATCCATTCATCCCAACCGATGCTGAGCGCAGCGGTATTCCGATTGCGATATTGACATTTGAGCTGACAAACACCAGCGACAAGCGGGTCGAAGCAGCGGTGTGTGGCAATCTCGAAAATTTTATTGGGCAAGATGGCAGTGTGGTGGTGGATGGCCGAATCAACACCGGGGTGCAAGGTGGCGCAAAAAACAGCATTGACTATCAAGAAACCGAAGCCGTGCGTGGCCTCATTTACCAAACCCAAGGCGTTGCGCCCGATGCCGAGCAATGGGGCACGTTGGCCTTGAGCACCACCGCTAAAACCGGCATTACCCACCGCACGGCTTGGGCCAATTTAAATTGGGGTGATTCGTTGCTCGATTATTGGGATGATTTTGCCGACGATGGCGCGCTAGAAAACCGCCATGATGTGGTCGATAACCCGATCGGCTCACTGGCAGTCAAAATTGCGCTGCCAGCCCACGCCACCAAAAGCATCACCTTTTTGTTGACTTGGCATTTTCCAAATCGGCTGGGTTGGGGGGTGCGCAATGAACCTTCATTGAGTTATGGCACTGGCTTGCGCGACCAGCCCGACCACGCCGGCAATTTTTATACCGGCCAATTTGCCGATGCGTGGGATGTGGCGCTGCACACCGCGCCGCAATTGGCCGCGCTTGAGCGCGACACCGTGACCTTCGTGAATGCCATCTGCCAAAGCGACCTGCCCACCAGTGTAAAAGAGGCCGCGCTGTATAACGCCAGCACTTTGCGCACCCAAACCACTTTTCGCATCGAAAGTGGGCATTTGATGGGATGGGAGGGTTGCGGCGACAAGGCTGGCTGTTGTTGGGGGTCTTGCACGCATGTGTGGAATTATGAGCAAACGACGGCCTTTTTGTTTGGCGATCTCGCCAAAACCATGCGTGACATCGAATTTAGTTACGCCACACGCAGCGATGGCCTGATGGCCTTTCGCGCCGATTTGGGGTTGAGCCGCGCTACCGAATGGATAAATGCCGCCGCCGATGGGCAAATGGGTTGTTTGATGAAGCTCTATCGCGATTGGCAATTGAGTGGCGATGAGGCCATGTTGCATAAGCTATGGCCGAGTGCCAAACGCGCCTTACAATTTTGTTGGCGGCCCGGCGGCTGGGATGCCGACGAAGATGGCGTGATGGAAGGTTGCCAACATAACACGATGGACGTGGAATATTATGGGCCAAACCCGCAAATGGGCACATGGTATTTGGGCGCACTGCGGGCCATGTCTGAAATGGCACGCTATGTGGGTGAAGCTGAGTTTGCCGCCAAATGTGACCGCCTGTTTAAGCACGGCAGCGCATGGATGGACGCGCATTTGTTTAATGGCGATTATTATGAGCATGAGATACGCCCACCCCAACCCACCGATTTGGTGTTAGATGGCTTGCGGGTCGGCATGGGGGCGCTTAATTTGCAAGAACCCGATTTGCAATTGGGTGCGGGCTGTTTGGTTGATCAATTGGTGGGGCAATATTTTGCCCATGTGTGCGGTTTGGGTTATTTGTTAGATCAAAGCAAAGTGCGCAAAACGCTGCAAAGCATCATGAAATTCAACTTTAAGCGTGGGTTTAACGACCATTTCAATCATTTGCGCAGCTTTGTGATGGGTGATGAGAGCGCCTTGCTCATGGCAACTTACCCACGTGGGCGGCGGCCCAAGCGCCCATTCCCCTATTACAACGAAGTCATGACCGGCTTTGAATACACCGCCGCCGTGCATATGCTTTACGAAGGCCAAACCGACGACGGGCTAAACGTAATCGCGGCGATTCGTGAACGCTATGATGGGCTAAAGCGCAATCCGTTTGATGAGGCCGAATGTGGGCATCATTATGCACGGGCAATGACAGCGTGGGCCAGTATTTTGGCTTTAACTGGGTTTCATTATTCGGGGGTTGCGCAATCAATGACGTTTGCGCCCAAACCCGGCACCCATTTTTGGGCCAATGGCTATGCGTGGGGGCAATGTGAAATTGCGCAATCAGGCAACGCCATGCACGTTAAGTTAACAGTGCTGGGCGGCAACTTGGCCTTGCGGCATTTCAAATTAGCGGGCGGCGGCGAGGCAATATTTAAGCGCAGGCTGCATTTGGGCGCGGGCAAGATGGTTGTATTGGCGCTTTAGACGCTTAGTGGTTGTATAAAAACACTGCTATTTGCCTCTCACGAAGTTCACAAAGCTCACAAAGAAGCTATTTTTATAAACCCTCGTGTTCTTTGCGAGCTTTGTGAGAGATTTTGTATTGATGAAAATAGTCTCCAGACGCGCATAATGTGCAACTGAGGACGCACGCTAAGCTGCATGATTTGAGCTTAAATATCGGATGTCTGAACAGGTTTTGTGCGTTTAGCCAAGCTATGCGTTCAGACATCCGATATTTTTGACAATAACCTATTGATGTCGATCATCTAGACGTTGTAACACTTGGCGCAGCGGAATTTGGCGCTCGTTGAGCAATACGAGTAAATGAAAGAGCATGTCTGAGGCTTCGTCTATCAATCGCTCATCATCTTGGGCCACGCCAGCCATTGCGGTTTCAAGTCCTTCTTCACCGACTTTTTGCGCAATTTTAAAACGCCCTTTGGCAAATAAACGGGCGGTGTAGCTGGTTTCAGGCGAAGCATCACGACGCGAGGCCACTACGGTTTCGAGCGCATCTAAAAAACCAGCGCGAGGTGATGAGGCAACTTGACCGCTGCGATCAACAAAATCATTTAAACCGTCTTCAGCCACATATTCTTTGTGAAAACAACTTTCTTGCCCAGTATGACAAGTGGGGCCAGCTGGCACCGCCCGAATAAGCAAGGCATCGGCATCGCAATCGGTGCGAATTTCGCGCACACGCAAGACATTGCCGCTGCTCGCACCTTTGTGCCACAACTCGTTGCGGCTGCGTGAGAAAAACCAAACTTCGCCGCTTGCGTGGGTTTTTTGCAATGATTCGGCATTCATCCAGCCCATCATTAACACGCGGCCACTAATGGCATCTTGAATAATGGCTGGGATCAGCCCTTTGTCGTCATATTTCAGCATAAACGCGCCGATTGTATCCTGATTTCACCTTTGGTCACCCTTTGTCATCATTTAGCAGCAGGCCATTCATCCATCGCCCCGCCAATCAAGGGGTAAATGAGCCACGCGACGCTGGTGCCAAACAAGCTGCCGGTTAAGATGCGAAGCCACCACGTGCTTTCACGAAAAGCGATTAAATTAAACGGCGGCTGGCTAAATAATTGCGAAAAGCCATCGAACCCAATGGGCACAACCCCAATTAGCAAAAACAGCCAAAATGGAATACTGCGTACACCACGTCGCCGCAACAAGGCATAAAAAATACCATTGATGGCAAGCGCCAAATAAATGGCGACATCGCGCTGGCACAACGCCACTTTATAACCCATTTGCTCATTGCCCTGAAAATCTCGGGCGGCAAATAAGCCATCAACCCGCCCAAGGTTGATACCAGAAGCTTGTTCAAATTCGCCATTACTATTGCCACGAGCATAAATAGGTTGATCGCCAAACAAAAACACCGAGCGAAAAGCATAAGTGTGGCACACCAATTTATAGGGCTGGTAAATCCATTGTGCGGCGTTTGTATAGCCAACCTTCATCAACAATGGCGCTAAGAATGGCAACAACGAATAAAGCATCATACCGCTGATGATCATGGCAAGCCAATGCCGCTGTAGCGCATTACCGGTACGGTTTAAGGGAGAGTCAGTTATTGGGTTAATAAATCAATTATCTCGCTAAATTTTTATATTGTGCAAGAAGTTACAATACATCTTATCGAGGAAATCTCATGATTAATCAATCACATAAAACCCAATTCGATGAGCAAGGCTATTGTGTCGCCCGAGGTCTGTTTGAGTCCCAAGAAGTTGAGCGCTATCGCGAACATTACATGCACTTGCGCAAAAACGGCAGCTACCCGGGTGATTTGTCGGGGGTTGACACCAAAAGCAATGACCCGCTTA
Organism: Thermoflexus hugenholtzii JAD2; assembly: GCA_945877855.1. GTDB lineage: Bacteria > Chloroflexota > Anaerolineae > J036 > Brachytrichaceae > AQU-03. The sequence goes on from CAMDWA010000172.1 coordinate 4,764, forward strand.
AAATTTACCCGCGTATGATTCATATGCACCGCTGGGATGAGACCTCGTTAAAATGGTTAATTGACCCACGTTTGAACACCTGTATGAGCGCACTTTTGGGGCGCTCGCCCTTTGCCGTGCAAACCATGCTTTATTTCAAGCCACCCGGCGCACGCGGGCAAGCCTTGCATCAAGATAATTTTTATTTGCGAGCACAACCCGGCACCTGTGTTGCGGCTTGGATGGCGCTGGATGATTGCGACGAAGCCAACGGCTGCCTGCAAGTTGTGCCAAGCAGCCACGCATGGCCGCTTTTGTGCAGCCAAAAGGCCGACACCCGTCTTAGCTTCACCGACGTCACTGTGCCGATACCCGCCGAGGCACAAGTATTGCCAGTAGTGATGAAAGCCGGTGACGTGCTCTTTTTTAACGGCCAAATTGTGCATGGCAGCTACCCAAACACCACCAGCAATCGTTTTCGGCGCTCACTCATCGGGCACTATATCGAAGGCCAAGCGGAGCAAGTCGCCCAGTTTTATCACCCAGCTCTACGTATGGACGGCAGCCCACTCCCACTCAACATCAGCCAAGGCGGCGGCGCTTGTGGCATTTGGGTGGAACAAAATGGTGAGCCAGTGATTGAAATGACTGGGATAGAAGGAATAGTGCGTAAGCACGAATAATTAAGCCATGAGCCATGAGCCTTGAGCTATGAGCTATGGGCTACCAGCTATGAGTTATGAGTCTTGATTCAAGACTCATAATTGATGGCTCAAGGCTGATAGCTCATAGCTCAAGGCTCAAAGCTCATGGCTCATGGCAATAGCCCTTATGCGCACACGCGAACAACTAGAACACACCGAAATATTTACATTGGCCCCTTATGCCGTAAAAAGTGCTGAATCACGCGGACGGGCTTATGACGAAGATGAACCAACTTACCGCACCCGATTTCAGCGTGACCGAGAGCGTGTATTACATACCACCGCGTTTCGTCGTTTGCAGGGCAAAACCCAAGTCTTTGTCGTCACCGAGGGCGATTATTATCGCACCCGCATTACGCATACGCTTGAGGTGGCGCAAATTGGGCGCACCATTGCGCGGTCGTTGGGGGCAAATGAAGATCTCGTCGAGGGTATTTGTTTGGCCCATGATCTCGGTCATCCCCCCTTTGGGCATTCGGGCGAAGCAACCTTGGCTTCATTGATGCAAGGCTATGGCGGGTTTGACCATAATCGACACAGTTATCGCATTATTGCCGAATTAGAACGCCGTTACCCCGATTTTCCGGGCTTAAACCTAAGCTACGAATTTCGAGAAGGCATTGTCAAGCATGAAACCGAATACGATGTAATTAACCAACACGATTTTGAGCCAGAATTACGCGGATCGCTTGAGTGTCAAATCGCCTCATTTTCAGATGAATTGGCCTATAACACCCATGACCTCGATGATGGGCTACGTTCGGGCTTGATCAAAATGGAGCAATTGCAAAAAGTGGGCTGGTGGCGACGCGCATGTGAGTTGGCGCAAGTACAAAATGAGCCATTTAGTGATTTAGTTCGGCATCGCGTCATTCGCAAACTGATTGGCGAAATGACCACAGACTTAGTGAACGAGGCCTCGCGGCTAATTGAGGCCGCCGATGTGCATAGTGTAGACGAAGTGCGACGAGCAAACTCGTTACTCGTTTCGTTTTCGCCCGAAATTCAGCGGCTCAACCGCGAATTAAAATCATTTTTATACGAAAATATGTATCGACATTGGCGGGTGTTGCGTATGCATACCAAATCGGCACGGGTGCTCGAAGATCTCTTTCACACCTATAACGCCGATCCGCGTATGCTACCCGACAGCACCCGCATTAAGCTTGATACCATGCCAGTTGAGCGCGTGGTTTGTGATTACATTGCTGGTATGACCGACCGTTTTGCACTCGATGAACACGCTCGGCTCTTCGATCCGCACGAGCGGGTCTAAGAAAAGGATGAGGGATGAAGGATGAAGGATGAAAAAAAATTTTATCCTTCATCCTTCATCCCTCATCCTTTACTTAACGCCTATCTCGGTCCAAGCCTTGTCAAACAATTCTTCGGTCTTGGCATCTTGCACTTCGAGCAATTCGAGCTTCTTGCCCATTTTGGCAACATCAACATAAACGGCTGGGTTGCTGAGCAAATCTTTGTCGATAAGACCATTCTTCACCGCAGCCATGTTTGAGCTAGGGGCGCCAGTTTCATTGGCATTTTCGCCGCCCACTTTTGCATCCAACATATAGTTAATGAATACTTCGGCAGTGTAGCGATTTTTCACACCCTTGGGAATGGCGATATTATCGACCCACACCGTGCTGACATCATTTGGCACCACATATTTCAAGGTTGCCTTCTCTCGCATCACTTGAATGGCATCACCAGTGTAAACCTGAGCCACCCAGACTTGCCCGTTGAGCAACAACTTAGCATTTTCTGGGCTATCTTGATATGCCTTTATGCTCTGCTTTTGCGCAATCAATACTTTTTTGGCTTCCTCAATTTGCTTGGCATCGCTGGTATTAGATGAATACCCTTTAAAACGCAAAGCGGCGCTTAGTGCTTCGCGAGGGTCGGCCAACATCGCAATCCGGCCTTGCAAATCTTTCTCTGCCTCCAAAACATCCTTCCAACTGGTCAGCTCACGCTTAACTTTGCTGGTATCGTAGGCAAAGCCAGTGGTTCCCCAGAAAAACGGGATAACATTTTCGCCTTTCGGGTCATAATTCAAGGCTCGCAATGCAGGGTCAACATTGGCGATATTCGGGATGTTCTCATAGTTCATCTTCTCAACCAATGCTTCTTTGATCATCTTGGCAGCCATATAGTCAGTTGGCACAATGATGTCATAGCCCGGATTGCCACCCGCCTTAAACTTGGCATACATCTCTTCATTTTGCTCATAGGTATCGATCTTAACCTTGACACCATATTCTTTCTCAAAGGCCTTAACAAGGCTGTCTTTGAAATAGTTAGACCACGAATAAATGTTAAGTTGCTTGGTCAACTTGGCTTTGTCTACCACCAATGGTTGGGGGGCAGATGGCGTTGCTGTGGCGGGCACGGCTGTTGGCTTCGGCACATCGGTTGGCTTGGGGGCATCCGTCGGCTTGGGCACATCAGTTGGCTTGGGGGCAGCGGTTGGGGCTGGGGCTTGCGTCGGGGCTGCCGTCGGCTTCGGGGCTTCGGTTGGCTTGGGGGCCGGGGTCGCTGCTGGGGCACATGCCGCCAAAACCAGCGCGGTGGCGCAAATTGCGCTCAAATTGTGAATTAATTTCATGGGTTCTTCTCTTCTTCTCTGTTAATTTTTGCTTTTGATCACAGTTGCTATTTTTACAACCATAAGCACATTATAAATACGATTAAAGGCTTAAAAAGTAGTGGCAATTTATAAGGAGGTAATGTCGTCGCAATGACTATCTCTCTGTCTCGTAAGTGAC
>CAMDWA010000173.1 GCA_945877855.1 Thermoflexus hugenholtzii JAD2
TCCAACAAAATCTCAAATTCTTGCAATTGCAAACCGGTCATTACCAAGAACAATTTTGCACGTGTTTTAAGATTGCTATATCGACAGATCATTTCCCCTATTCTCCACTATTTGGAATGTAATCTACTATCTAGTACAGTACAATATTAAAATGCGATTGGCACTTCATCAACAATTTCTTGCATATTGTCCGTGCTGCACTCAGTCATAGCCAACCAACTCATAAAACAGCGTGTTTCTCGATGAACTTGCGTTACAAAATCAATTTCGTTTTTTTGAGCCTAAAAATGTGAATAATTCATCCAGTTCCACTATTTTGTCCGGCCCAACAGCGGGAAAGCTTGCCTCTTCTGTTTTAATTTGATTTGCTGTTTGGGTTACCTAATTTGAGATACTTTGATGACCCACTTTTAAGAAACGGGCCACTCGCCAATAATTTGTGCCATCGATATACATTTCAATCGCGGTTTGTTTTTTTGCTGCATCGTAGCCTTTTGGTTTGGGGCAAGGTGTGAAATTACAACTACAGGCTTTACAATCATACTTTTCACTTCCACTCCGATGATGTCCATCTTTAATCGTATTGTCTCTTTGAAATTTTAAGTATCTTATCCTTTCTATTTTATACACTCCCGCATTGAATATGTGCTAAAATTTGTTCACAAAAATTTTATACAAAAGGAGTTTCAAATAAATGCCTTCTCTATCAATCCCCCAATATGATCTTGTCTATAACGCATTCTCATTCAGCTTCGCGACCATGTTCGCCGCTTTCATCTTCTTCGTGTTGGTGCGCACTCAACTCGCGCCACAGTACCGCGGAGCGATGATCATGTCGGCACTGGTCGTTGCCGTGGCGGGCTACCATTACTTCCGCATTTTCGAAAGCTGGAGTGCGGCGTTTACCTTGTCTGGGGGCCGCTATATCGCTAGCGGCAAACCTTTTAACGATGCCTATCGCTATATTGACTGGCTTCTCACTGTGCCCCTGCTTGTCACGGAACTCATCTACGTGATCAATCCGCGCAATCGTGGTCGCCTCGCCTTCACGCTTGCAACGGCTGCTGCGCTGATGGTGATTCTCGGGTATCCCGGCGAAATCGCCACCGATAATGGAACACGTGCACTCTGGGGCTTCCTCAGCACCATTCCATTTGTGTACATCGTGTATACGTTGTTTACAGGTCTGGGCGAAGCAATGAAGGAGCAGACCCCCCATGGACGCGTTCTGATTCGCAACACACGCCTGCTCCTCTTGGCAACATGGGGCTTCTACCCAATTGTCTACTTGCTGCCAATCTTGGGGGTTTCGGGCGCCGCTGCCGTCGTGGCCGTTCAGGTCGGATACTGTATCGCTGATGTTGCGGCAAAAGCAGGCTACGGGCTGATGATTTATGCCATTGCGAATGAGAAATCAAAGGCGGCTGGTTGGAAATATGACTCTAGCATCAAGACCGCAGCAGGAATCATCGACTAGCACGGGCGGGGTGGTTAACAACCAACAGTTTTGATCTACAGCCGAAATTCTGATCGTAGGGGCGGGGATAGCCGAGATCATGGCGATCTCGATACCCAAACCTCGTTTGATGCGATAGAATTATTGCAGCGCCTCAATAAAGAGCGTAGCACAACGGTTGTTTATGTCACCCACGACCCGCTCATCAGCCAATTTGCCCATCCGGTCATTCATATGCGCCATGGCAAATTGGCTGATGAGTTGAATATGAAGCTGCTGACAACATGACACACAGATACCTGTGTGTCTGGAGATGCGCCCTAAGCTAAAACTATGTGCGGAAACTAACTTTAGAAAATACACGTAAACTTGCCATTTACAAGCAAGCCCTTAGTGGCACACCGCATCTCAGTTCGCCCAATGCAATTTTAAATTTGGTGCAAGACCTTGGGTGTTTGCAGCTCGACCCGATCAGCGCGGTGGCGCGCTCGCATTCATTGGTGCTGTTCAGCCGTCTCGGCAATTATGACCCAGCCCACCTCGACCAATTGTTGTGGCGCGATCATATGTTATTTGAATATTGGGCGCATTGTGCTGCCATTGTTCCCACCAGTGATTACGCCATTCACAACTTGATGATGCGTGACTATGGCAATACTACAAGCACATGGGGCAAGCGTCGGCTCGAATGGATTGTCGCTAACGCGCCCTTGCGCGAGCACATTTTAAGCCAAATTCGTGAGCGCGGGCCGTTACCATCACGCATGTTTGAAAACAAAGAGGTACAAATTTCCGATTGGTGGTCAACCGGTTGGAATTCGGGCCGCAATGTTAGCCGAATGCTCGATTTTTTGTGGATGGAAGGCACACTTATGGTAGCTGGGCGCAGCGGCATTCAGAAATTGTGGGATTTAAGCGAGCGCTGTCTGCCCGAATCAACCCCGCGCCACGCCCTTTCGCCGCGTGAAGTGACTCATGCCGCCGTCCAACGTGCCATTCGTGCCTTGGGGGTGGCCACGCCATCACAAATCAAACAACATTTTATTCGTGGGCGCTACGCGCATTTGCCCGAAGTATTGGCCGATTTGCAGCAGGCGGGTGTGATTGAGCCAGTGCAAATGGTGGGCGAGTGCAAATTGCCCGGCACATGGTATTTGCATCGCGATGACGTGGCGGTGCTAGAGCGAATTGAGATAGGTGATTGGCAACCTCGCACGGTATTGCTTTCGCCTTTCGACAACCTCATTTGCGACCGCAAACGCACGAAACAACTCTGGAATTTTGATTTCACGATTGAGATTTATGTGCCAAAAGCCAAACGCAAATATGGTTATTATGTTATGCCTATTTTGCATGGCGACCGATTAATTGGGCGGGTTGATTCGCAAATGAACCACCGCAGCCGCGAATTTGAGGTGAATCGCATTTATTACGAAGCTGATGTTGCGCCCACGCCCGATATTCAACACGCCACTGCCGCTGCCCTTGCCGAGTTGGCGGCGTTTTTGCGGGCTAAAGCCATTACCTATGCTTAGCACAGCTTCCAAATTCCTAAAAAATGAAGGGGATAGATAGCACAATCGGCCCTTCGTTTTTTAGGAGTTTGCTTTGTATTGGCTGGCACTTAACCTAGGTTATGACAAAATTCAGCCAATCAGGGTACACTTCACCCATTAATGGCAACTCTCCCCGCAACACCTAACGAACCCCGCTTCAGCTATTTGCAATCAATGCGATTGGGCACTTTTCACATCGGCTCATCGTTTGCCGATATTTTAGGCTCATCGATCTGGAATTATGTGATGGCAAATGGCATGATGGCGCTAGGCGGATTTGTGGCAACACCAGTCACCCTGCTATTGGCGATGCGGCAATTGTTGGTTCCGCTCACCATTTTTACCGGGCATTTGTCAGACACCCATCCCATTTGGGGCTATCATCGCTTGCCTTATATTTGGATCGGGCGCGGGCTAATGTTGATTTCGCTGCCATTGTTGCCCCTTGCCACGACGCTGATTTTGGGCGGTAATAGCTTGGGTTGGGCGTTGGCGTTTTTGGCCTTTGTCATGTATGGCATTGGCACGCAAACCTCGGGTAGCCCATTTATTGCATTGGTGCGCGATAGCGCCCCTAAAGCCAAACAAGGGTTGGCTTATGCCATTGTGCAAACCATGTTGGTGGCGGCCTTTGCCTTTAGCCCGCTTATCTATGCCCGTCTAGCCCAAGCCTTTTTGCCAAATTATGAAAATAATCGCAGCAGTTTGGCCCAATATAACCTCGATTTATTTTGGCTGGCCACTGCTGTGGCGATGGGTATTTCATTAATTGCATGGATTGTGTCTGTCGTCGGGATTGAAAAACCAAATCACACCCTTGCCGCCGCGCAACAAGCATCATCAGCCGCAGCGACCAATAATTCAGCCAATAATCTAGCGCAATTTAAAAGTGTGCTGAGAAGCATTCTCGGCGACCGCCGTATGCGTAGCTTTTTTATGCTGTTGGCCATTGGCGCCATGAGCGGCTTTGGGCAAGATGGCGTGCTAGAGCCGAGCCTGCGCGAAGTATTTGGCTATAGTTTTAGCCAATCTGCCATTACAACTGGCTTTTGGGGGATTGGGCTATTGGTCGGGTTAATCGGTTGCATTGGCCTTACGCGCAAATGGGCAACGGTTGAACAGACTAAAATCGCCTTGCTCGGTTTAATTTTGTCATCGTTTGGCATGGCATGGATGGCTTTTGCCACATTTAGCCAAAACGAAAGCATGGTTATCCCCTCTGTCACCGCGTTTGGTTTGGGATTTGGTATTTATACCGCTGGGGCATCGCCGCTATTGATGGTGATGGCGCTTGATAACCGCGCCGGTGTTTATTTGGGGTTATGGAGTATGGCACAACTATTGGCACGTGGCATTGGCATTGCCTTGGGGGGCATCATTTATGACCTAACCCGTGCTGCTGGCTTTGCCCCCAGCGCCGCTTATGGCATTGTATTTACCCTCGAAGCCATCGGTTTTTTGGTGTGTATCTATTTCTTGCAGGCCAGCGATGTGCGCAGTTTTGCCCGCGAGTCCAATGTGCCTGCAACCGCTGCGCTAGAGGCGATTGATTAATTTGACAATGTCAAATTAATTGCCGAAATCGCTATCCCTGCTCAAGCGTAGCTTGAGCAGGGATAGCGATTTCGGCGTAGATTTATTTTACTTGCAATGCCCTAATTAACGGAAGTTAAATTCTTCAAAATGGATTTGATCAGCAGGCATACCCAAAGCCTTAAATTTTGAGACAAAGCCCATTGTCATAGCAAGCGGCCCACACAGATAAACATGTTTATCGCGAACATCGCCACAATGTGCTTGTATCTTATCTATAGTCAAGCTGCCGCCCGTCGATGAGACATTCAGCACCGCATGAAAACGAGGGTGTTGGGCTGCCGCCTGCGCAAATTCATCCCAAAACAAAGCATCGGCCTCGGCCCGCACCGTATAAAAAAAGTAAATGTCACGGTCTAGCGTCGCGCCAAAATCACGCACCCAGCTCAAAAATGGCGTAATCCCAATGCCACCCGCAATCCAGATTTGCCCACCGTTGGCATGTTTATAGTTCATATGCCCATATGGCCCTTCCACCTTCACCGTCATGCCTACTTTGGCCGTTTTATGTAACTGCTTCGTCCAATCACCACACGCTTTGATCGAAAATCGCAAATTTGGCTCATGGGGGGCGCTGCTGATGGTGAAAGGATGCGATTCGGCCAGCCCTTGGGCGCTGGGCAGACGAATAAACGCAAATTGACCAGCCCGATGTGACAATTTACGCCCATCATGTGCTAGGGTTAGCTCAAGCGTTGAGGGGTTAAGCGCGTTGGCCGCCGCAACTTTGTAATGGTGTGGACGTTGTAGCCAAGGTTGCACCAATTCACGATAAAGATAGGCCAGCATACCGATATTGGTCATTATTTTCCAATACCAACCCGGAACGGGTGCATCGATCAGCAAGGTGTTGACATTTGTGGCGTGTAAATTTCCTATGATAAAGAATAGCCCAATCAGCTTATGCGTCCATTTCCATTGATGATACCCAAGCTGGAAATAGCCGCCAAGCGTGGGGATGCGCGGCGCAAGCGTAAGAAAAACCAGCAACAAAATGCCAGAAAATGCAATTACACCCAATTGCAACCCGAATGATGACGATTTAAACGGCAAAACAAGGGCATAGTGAATGATCAACATCACGACGGCCAACATGCCAGCCGTTTTGTGGGTTTTATACATTTGGTCTAGCCCACCAAAAAACGGCTCAATAAAACGCAAACGCAATGATAAGACGATAGAACATGTCATGAGGGCCATCGCCGTCGTCGAGCAGATCTCTGCTAGCATTCTTTGGCCCACATTAGGCAAACCTTGTGCGGACGGCATGGGCGGAAACAGAAACCATAAGAGGGGATTTAATAAGATAAGAACCAAGAGGGCGATATTGCCCATATTACTAAATTGCAGTTTTCGCATAATATATGTATAAATTGTATCTTTTGAGTAAAAACGAGACATTAAAACAAATTTTTGCCGAACTCACGAAGCAATCGTGAGTTCGGCCTTACGTCTTTTGTTAACTCTCCCAACTATTGAGAAGATACTCAAGCTTACCCCATCTAATGGCTGAATTAACTCATACTAATGATTGATTACGAAGAAATAAAGGATGTTTGCATCCATTGACCTGATAAAATTTGAGTTAAGGAATATGCCGATTCATATCAACAACATGCATCGCAATTAACTAATCGGTGATTAATACTCATATTTCTGTATCCCAATCTGATTATCAGATGCTGATTGACTCAGCGCCTGATGTCGTTATGGCCGTCACCCTTGAAGGGGTGGTGCGCTTTGTCAATGCGTCGGTAAAAAATGTTTTAGGGTATACCCCATCTGAGCTAGTTGGCAATACTTTTTTAAATTTTATTTACCGCGATGACCAAGCGTTAGCGACAGCCCACTTTAATCATATTTTAGGGGCGATTAAAACCCGACAAGCCGCCGACCCTTCTCCTGTTTTTCAAGCAGAATTGCGTTTGGTTAAACGTGATGGCAGCATTATTGAAGGTGGTTTTAGGGCGGCTTTATTGATTGAAAACGAAGAATGCACGGGTGTGTTATTGCATTGGCACGATTTGGCCGATAGGCATCAAGTGCAACGGGCTTTGCGCGAAAACCAAAACTTTACGCAACAAATCTTCGATAGCATTTTTGATGCAGTTGTGGCTTACGATAACCGCCGCATCATTCAATCTTGGAACAAAGCTGCCGAGCGTTTGTATGGCTGGAAAGCGGAAGAAGTGATTGGAAAATCGATCTCAGAAGTCATTCGCCGCCGTTATATTAGCCCCGAACAACAAGAAAAACTACGCCAACAAAGTATTGAGCGTGGCGGCATTTCACAAGCCGAGCTATTTCACATCCGCCGCGATGGCAACGCCGTTTATATTAGCGACGCGGTTGCGCCTTTGCTTGATGAACAAGGGAATCGGGTTGGCTCGGTCAATGTGATTCGTGACATGGCCGAGTTGAAATATGCGCGTGATCAATTGATGCTACAAACTGAGCGCATCAATAGCATTCTCAATTCGCTCGAAGATGTGATGTTTTCTGCCGAGGTGCCGGGACTAAAACTACTTTATTTAAACCCAGCCGGACAAAAAGCCTTGGGTGGGCATTATGGTGATATCAAAAACGATCCTCAAAATTGGCCGCATTTGTTTGATCTGCCTCATGCACAAGCCGTCACCAGCGCTATTCGCAAACTTTATCGCACCGGCAAACACGACGGTGAGCATCAGCTCATTTTAGGCGACAACCAACCGCGCTGGATGCGGGTTCGTGCTTGGATTGTGCGTGATTCTGATGGCAAGCCACTGCGTATTGATGGGATTGCCACTGATATCACCGCCAGCAAAATGGTTGAGGAGTCACTGCGCGAGTCATCACGGCTGAAATCTGAATTTATGGCGACCATGAGCCATGAAATTCGCACCCCGATGAATGGCATTTTGGGCATGGCAGAGTTGTTGCTCGATTCAGAATTGACGGACGACCAGCGTGATTTGGCTCAAATCATTCAAGATTCCGGCTGGGCCTTGATGACCATCATCAATGATATTCTGGATTTTGCAAAAATGGAAGTCGGGCGTATTAATATTGCAACTACCTCATTTGAATTACGCCCAGCCATTGCCGACGTGGCAAAACTGATGTTTGCCCATGCCAAAGATCGCAAACTAAAATTTGACACTTTTATTGCCGATGATGTGCCGCAATTCATTATGACTGATGGTGCCCGCTTTCGCCAAGTGTTGCTCAATTTGGTCGGCAATGCAACCAAATTTACGCATGAGGGTGGTGTTACGGTATCGGTTAAATGTGACCATAGCATCGAAAATAAGCCTTGTGTTCGTTTTGAAATTGCTGATACCGGTATTGGGATCGCCGAAACAGATTTGCCGCGTTTATTTCAACCTTTTGCCCAACTTGATGGCTCAATGGCGCGTCGTTATCCCGGCACCGGTTTGGGTTTAGCCATTTCAAAAGGCCTGATCGAAGGCATGGGCGGGCACATTGGGGTTATCAGCAAATTAGGGGTTGGCTCCACATTTTGGTTTACCTTGCCAGTGTCAATTTAAAAAGACCTAATGCTGAAATCACTATCCCACTACCCCGTACGGGGTAGTGGGATAGTGATTTCAGCATTAGGTC
>CAMDWA010000174.1 GCA_945877855.1 Thermoflexus hugenholtzii JAD2
AAACGCATCGATGCCCATTACCTCGAGACCCGTTTGCCCGACATCATCGAATTTGCCCGCGTCTATCTTGGGGTTGATCCGATCACTGACCCAGTGCCCATTCAACCAACCGCCCATTATGCAATGGGGGGCATCCCCACCAACAACAATGCACAAGTCTTGGCAGATGAAAGTGGAAATTTGGTCGAAGGCCTCTATTCAGCAGGCGAAGCAGCCTGTGTGAGTGTGCACGGGGCCAACCGCCTCGGCACCAATTCGTTAGTCGACTTGGTCGTATTCGGCAAACGTGGTGGCATTGCGATGGCCGAATATGCCAAAAACGCCTCGTTCCACCCCATCAACAAAGAAACAGTCCATCAATATAGCGAAGATAGCTTAAACGCCATTCGCAATAGCAAAGGCACAGAGCGCCCAGCCGCCATTCGCAAAGAATTGCAAGTGATGATGGATGAAAAAGTCGGTGTGTATCGCACCGGTGCTGGCTTACGCCAAGCGCTCGAAATAATTACAGACTTGCAAGCCCGCTTTAAAAACTTGAAGATTGATGATCGCGGCATGAAGTGGAACACAGATGTATCGGAAGCTTGGGAATTGGGCTGCTTGCTTGATTTGGCCGAAGTCACCGCTGCCGCCGCCTTATGGCGCGAAGAAAGCCGCGGCGGTCATTACCGTGAGGACTTCCCTAACCGTGATGATAAAAAATTCTTAAATCATTCGATTGTTTGGAAAAATGGCAAAATTGAAATCAAGATGAAACCAGTACGCATTACACGGCATCAACCTGTCGAGCGGAAATATTAAAGTTGATAGAAAAGAATTAGAGATTTGAAGCTATGAAACTACATCTAAAAATTAAACGCTTTAACCCAGAACACGACAAGAAGCCGTGGTGGGGCGAGTATGATCTCGATGTTGAACCCGGCGACCGTATATTAGACGCGTTGCACGAGGTGAAGTGGACGTTAGATGGCACATTGGCCCTACGTCGCAGTTGCGCTCATGGCGTATGTGGCAGCGATGCCATGCGTATTAATGGCCGCAACCGCTTGGCCTGCAAATGCTTGATTAAAGATGAGATCAAAAATGGTCAAATCGTCATTGAACCCATTTTGGGAATGCGGGTGCTAAAAGACATGATTGTGGATATGGACCCTTTCTTTGCCCATTATCGCTCAATTATGCCATTTTTGGTTAACGATACCCCGCTGCCAGCCAATGGACGCGAGCGTTTACAATCACCTGAAGATCGTCAGCGCTTTGACGATTCGACCAAGTGCATTTTATGTGCCTGCTGCACCACCTCATGCCCATCGTTTTGGGCACGTGGTGAATATATCGGCCCTGCCGCAATTGTTCAAGCCCATCGCTTCATTTTCGACAGCCGTGATCAAGCCGCCCAAGAGCGCCTCGAAATTCTCAGCGATGTTGATGGGGTATGGCGCTGCCGCACAGCCTTCAACTGCACCGAGGCTTGCCCACGCGACATTAAGGTCACTAAGACCATTGGTGAAGTAAAAGATGCTTTGCGCACTGGTGTAATTGCGTAATTAAAATAAAATACGGTTTTCGCCAAATGAAATCGCCCCCCGTAAGCACAGCTTACGGGGGGCGATTTCATTCGGCATTTATCTATAAAAAAGATGCTGAAATTGGCAAACCTTTTCTAGTGCAACCCATTGGCCTTACGCCACGCCTGATACTCTTCTTCTGCATCGGCACGCAATGGGTAATATTTGCGCAAATCACCGCCTTGTGACAATCTCATGCGTGAAAATTCTTCCCATTCAGCATGATGGCTCGCGTTTTCGAGCACCTTTTCAGCCAACCCAATCGGCACAACGGCCACGCCGTCATCATCAGCCACAATAATATCACCCGGCATCACAGTGACGTTATTCATGGCAATAGGCACATTCACAGCCCAAGGCATCAAGTTTGTTTGAGTGTGATAGTTGGGGGTAGTGCCTTGTAGCCACAAGCCCAAGCCCAAATCTTTGGCTTTGGGGTAATCACGAATACAGCCATTAATGACCACACCGGCCCCGCCTCGGCCCTTAAAATAGGTCAGCATCATCTCGCCAAAGATACCGCTGCTCATATCGCTACGCGCATCGACGCAAATAATGTCACCTTCCTGTGCCAAATACATCACATGACGATGCAATTGCTTTTCTGGGTCGGTATATTCGCTTTGCCCATACAAATCTTCGCGCTTTGGCATAAACTGTAATGTCAGGGCTGGACCCGCAATCGCAACACCTTTGGTCCATGACACTGGGCCAACAATATGGGCATTACGCACACCGCCAACTTTACTGCATTCCGCGCTCGCGGTTGCGCTACCAATTTCGGCAAGCGCTTTCACCAATTCTTTTGAAGGTCGTTTAATATCTAAAATTCCCATAATTATTCATCTCTTTTCAATCCTAGAATTGAAGTCTCTATTATCGCCAAATACACCAATGCATATACATTATTCGGCATCATCTCGGAGAAATAAACCAGTGAAACAAATTTTCGCCGAACTCACGATCACTTCATGTTTGACGAGGGCAAAACCCTCGTCAAACATGAAGTGATCGTGAGTTTGGCATTAGGTCTTTTGGGAACACCTCTCATTATTGAGAAAATACACAAAAATCTTATAAACCTCGCCTTTAGCAATACCTTCGCCATCTCGCCCGTGAAATTCACGGGCAAGCAAGCGCAAATTGGCGAAGGTATTGCTTTAGCGTTACAATTTAATACTAACAATGCAGAACTTCAAAAACAAAGTCGCCGTTATTACAGGGGCCGCCAGCGGCATTGGACGCGCCTTGGCTGAATATGCCGCAAATCAAGGCATGAAACTGGTACTGGCCGATATTCAGGCCGATGCCTTGGCACAAACAGAGCGCTATTTTGTTGATCAAGGCGCAACCGTATTAGCCGTGCAAACCGATGTAGCCAAAGCTGAAGCGATTGAGGAATTGGCACAAAACACCCTGGCTGCCTTTGGTGAAGTGCATTTATTGTTTAATAATGCAGGCGTAGCCGCCAGCAAACGTATTTGGGAACACTCAATTGCTGATTGGGAATGGGTGATGGGTGCAAATGTCTGGAGTGTCATTCATGGCATTCGCACCTTTGTGCCGATCATGCTTAAGCAAAACACTGAATGTCATATCGTTAATACCGCTTCGATCGCAGGTTTAATTTCAGGGTCTGGCTTAGGTGCCTATAAGGTCAGCAAACATGCAGTTGTCACCCTATCTGAAACGTTATTTTGTGATCTGGCCGATCTTAACTCAAAAATTGGGGTATCGGTGCTATGTCCGGGTTGGGTGCAAACCCAAATATGGGATTCAGGGCGTAATCGGGCCATCACGCAACCAGAAGCAGTAAAACAGCAACGGCCCGGTCTTTCAGCAGGTATGAATGTGATAAAGCAACTTATCCAAACGGGCATTCCGGCTAGCGAAATTGCACAACGGGTGTTTGAAGCCATTGAGCAGCAACAATTTTATATTCTCACACACCCAAACATGATGCCGCTTATCGACCAGCGCTTCGATGCCATTCGTAATGGCGGTGTGCCAGCGCAATCACGCTTGTAACACAAAATACGTGTCCTCTCAAAATTAAGCAGTAAATTTTCGCCGAAACCACTACCCCTCTATCACTCTAGGTGATAGAGGGGTAGTGGTTTCGGCATTAAGTCTTTTAATTAAAATTCAATTATTTCGCACAATATCTAAAAAGTCACGCAGCATGGCGGCGGCAGAGCCAACTGGCCCTTCTTCGTGCGTAATCAAAGTTTGGGTTCCGTAAATATCTGTCTCGTAACGAATGGCCATTGCTTGCCCCGCAAGCCGAGCAAAAGGATGGGATTCGGGCAAGGCGGTTGGCGCAACGGTTAATTTGTAATGGTCATCGATCCATTCTGCCGTTGCCAATAATGACATGCGCTCGCCCAACATCCGCACCGCTCGCACCTCATCGGCGCGTAATTTGTTAATCCCCGTCACACTGACATCGGCCAAAGTGGTGGCTTGGCGCAACACCGCATTTGCCAAAATAACCAACTTATTGGCAGCATCCCAACCTTCCACATCTAACGATGGGTCAGTCTCGGCAATTCCAGCGTCGATGGCTTCACGAATGGCCTCGTCGTAACCACTGCCATTGGCCATCATCTCTAAAATCATCTGGGTGGTGCCATTAAGCACAGCCTCAATCCGGCTAATATGCGCAGCCGCCAAATCGCTGCGCCCGACGTTGATGGTGGGCATAGCGCCGCCAACCGCCCCGCTAAAACGCAAGCCCGGCTTGCTGAGATCAGTCAAGTCGCTCAAAGCGGCCAATTCTTGAAATGCCAAGGCCAGCGGCCCTTTATTGGCGGTCACCAAATGTTTGCCCGCCACCAGCGCATTCCGTGTCAGTTCCAAACCAATGCCGCCGGTTTTTAAATCAACTGGGGTTGAATCAAACACCACATCAACAGCCGATGCCGCCAAAGCCGCGACAGCATTCATGCCAGCAACGCCGCCCGCCAATGCGGTAATGGGTTGTTTATGCTTCTTGGCAGCAACGATTGCCCGCATATCAACCCCATCAGCGTTTAATACTGACCCCGATGAATCGGTGACAGCCACACAGAGCAACTGCACCCCGTAGCGCTCACGCAAGATGGCTTCTTTGTCACACACGATCTCTAAAAAGTTTCTACCAATATTTCCAAGTCCGGCAAGGAGAAAGCGATATGTTTTCATATAACACACAATTTTTTATACTGTTTTTCGTATCTTCTCAATAATTGGGGGTAAACCCCAAATATGTAATGTCGAAATCACTATATGGCCTTTGGGTGCAGGGGTAAAGCCCTTGCACCCAAAGGCCATATAGTGATTTCGACGAAAATTTGTTTTACTTACCCTATTTTATTAAGATGATACCTGATATCTAATTTATTAACTAAGGTCTAGGCGTAGCTAATGATAGCGTAGTATCGGCCCTTGCATAATAAATTGAGGTATTCCTACTCGGCGGGTCATCTTTCGAGATCACAATTGCCAATGTAATATCTTTTACGCCCTCTTTGCGGCTAAAGACACAAATGCCGCCATCGGGGCTATTTTTATCACCAATACAGCCGGTTGAATTGGCCGCCCAACCCAAGGTTTTCATACGGTCAACCGAATAAAACGCCACAATTTCGGGCGGGGGGCGCGGCGTGGTAAAGGCAATCACATCAAACCGCCCGCCAGTAGCCGACTGAATCAACAATTGCACTGGAACCGGCAAGCCAAGATCGGCTTTGGTAGCGGCGGCAAAGGCTGGCACATCGGGCCAAAGCGTCGCCACCGTGCCGGTCGCCGGGCCAATTAACGAACGGGCGGCCCCGCAGCCCGACAATATTAACACCCAGGTCATCACCACATATTTCAGTTTCTGGCTTATATTACCCATAAAATACCCTCTTATAGACAAACAAATTAAACATCGCATATTTACGGTAAGATACCGCTGCCATTAGAAATGGCGCGCTGGGCATACAAAGCCTGCCTTCGCAGGCTAAGAATTTAGACCGCGAAGGCAGGCTTTGTATGCCCAGCGCGGGATTTTAATCCCTGCGCTAGACGATAAGCAAACAGAGTTGCCGCGATCATACGGCATATACGCGATCTTTATTTTATTTGTCTATTATTTAGTTATTTAGATAACAGCGCAAATTCCTAAAAGCGGAGCGCGGCCTCAAACTCAAGGTTGCGAGTTTTGCCACCCTACCTCAACTCTAAGTTACAATTTTCGCATAATCAAATTAAGAAATGACGAGTACACCGCTATAATGATTTTAGCACTCTACCCAATATAAACATGTCAAAATACAAAACAATTTTATTCGATTTAGACGGCACATTACGCGCAAATTTACCCGAAGGTTTCGAAGTTTTTGTTGAATATGCCGCAATGGTCGGCATTCAACTCGATGATGAGCAAATGAAAGCCGTCGAACGCGAAGCACATCGTTATTGGGCCAATGCGGTAAAAGTTGACAATGATTTAATGCGCTACGATAAACGCGAATTTTGGGTCAATTACAACCGAACCTTACTCACTTCGGTGGGTGCGCCCCCGTGTGACAATTGCGAGGCCCATATTCAAGATCTGTTTGACACCCATTATGACCCCCAAGATGTGGTGTTTGCCGATACATTTATGGTGCTAGAGCAATTGCGGGCCAATGGGTTTACGCTTGGCCTCGTCACCAACCGCACCGGCGAAGTCGATACGTATGCCAAAAAATTGCGTATTCATGAATATTTCCATTTCACCTTAACCGGTGGTCAGGCCAATAGCTTTAAGCCCAACCCAGAGATATTTCAAATAGCCTTAAGCAAAGCGGGCAACGTACCGGCCTCAGAGGCGCTATATGTCGGTGATAATTATTTTGCCGATGTATGCGGCGCACGCGGCGTTGGCATGGATGCCGTATTGATTGACCCCCGTAATTGTTTTGTTGGTATGCATGATATTCGCGTACGCCACTTGCGCGATGTGCTTAAATACATTTAATCATGAACGGACCCAAATTAGGATTCATCATCGGTGCAGTCGTACTTGCGCTATTTGGCGCATTCACTGTCGCGCTGGGCATTGTCGTGGGCACTGTTGTGATGATCAGTAATCAGGTCATCTTGCCCAATAGCACCGCCAGCGCCAACGCCACACGCGGCGCGGCGCCCCCACCCGTAAGCAGACCCCCAGCCGGGGTACCCGCCGGTGTGATTCCAACCCCAACCAGGGTGATTGGGTTTACCCCCCGTCCGACCCTTGCCCCCACCGCAACCGCCACCCCTGAGCCAGCGGTAACGGCAACCCCCATCCCGACCCGTACCCCATTTGGCACACCGGCAAGCACGGCTACAGCGCTGGCAACCGCCACCGCTGTGCCAACAGTCGCGCCCACCATCGCACGGCCAACCTTAACCCCCGCCCCAACTGCGCTGGTTCCAACCGCCTCACCTGCCGACACCGCCCGTCAATTGCGGGTGTTTAACCAATTGTGGACGGTGGTAAATAACCGCTATGTTTACCCAGATTTCAATGGGTTAGATTGGGCTGGCGTTAAAACAAAAACCGAAGCACGCATTAAAACCGGCATGGATGATGTGCAATTTCATACCCTGATGCGCGATCTCATCATCAGCCTCAAAGATGACCACTCTAGTTTCTTATCACCCGAAGCCCGCAAACAAGAAGAAGAACGCTTCGCTGGCACAGGCCGTTATGTTGGCATTGGGATCTCGACCGATGTTAACAAAGACAAGAAATATATTTTTGTATTACAGGTCGTGCCGGGTGGCCCCGCCGATAAAGCCGGAATAAAGCCGCATGACCATATTTTGTCTGCCGATGGCATCCCGTTGGTGAGCAATAGCGGCGAATTGAATACCCGTATTTTGCGCGGGGCCGAGGGCAGCAGCACCACCTTAAATATTCGCACACCCGGGTCAGCCGCCAGAGATGTGATCGTCATTCGTAGCTCCATCAGCACCGCCGCAACGGTCGAGTCGCGTCTGTTGCCAAGCAGCCAAACTGATGGCAAAAAAATAGGCTACATTCTGGTGCCAACTTTTTTTGAAGAACGCATCGCCCAACGGGTGCGTGACAGCCTAAACGATTTAATGCGGCAAAACAACGGCAAATTAGACGGGTTAATTATTGATGTGCGCACAAATGGGGGCGGGGCTTATTCGGTGCTCGCCTCTCACCTCAGCTTTTTTAGCAATGGCAACTTGGGCGGGTTATATAACCGCAAAAGCACCGCTTCGCCCATCACCGTTAAAGCCGATGCCATTGGCAATTCGCAAACCGTGCCACTCGCCATACTTATTAGCCAATCCACCGCCTCATTTGCCGAGGTTTTTTCGGGTGCATTGCAATATAACAAACGCGCCATCTTGGTCGGTCAACCCAGCGCAGGCAATATTGAAACCTTGCGCCAACATGCGTTTGAAGACGGCTCGGTCATGTGGATCGCCGAACAAAGCTTTAAATTGCCCAATGGCAATAATTGGGAAAATAAAGGGCTAACCCCAGA
>CAMDWA010000175.1 GCA_945877855.1 Thermoflexus hugenholtzii JAD2
TATATGTGTGTGCATTTTTCTTAAGAGAGTGTTTCTTAAAGAGATTTTCACTTTTTTGTCAGCTGAAATCACGTGGTTTTATCAAATCAGAGAGCATATTTAGACAAAACGAATGCCGAAAAATTGTTTTAAGAAACACTGCCTCAATAATTGAGATAGTGAAATCGGCCCTTCATTTTTATGAGGCAGGCGCTCGGCCCGAAAAAGACTTCGAGCGGCGTAATTATCGCCGCTCGAAGATGAACAAAGGTTAACGTCAAAACACGGGAATTTCTTGATCGAGTTGTCCAGATCTGAGTCTGGAACATGACCGTTTGTTTAGGTGTGTTCCGTATTTGCGTTGCGCTTATAGATAAAATTATAGTTACAACGACACATTTGTCTACTGTATTTTTGATGAGAAGCCTCGTCCGAATGGCGGATTTTTTGTTGTGTCGATAGCAATCTTGAAATTATTGACAGCTAAGTTGCCTTTTTGGCATCTTCATTAAGGGTTTAAAAAAATTTTTTGTTATGTCACGATAAAAAATTAAGGCGATAATTCAGACCGTGAATTGGCCCCTAATCGCGCTTGTTATTATCGTTTTGGTTGTGCTCGGCATCGTTGTTTATTGGCAATTGGTGGTGGCCGAAGGGGCATATCTGGGCCCGCGTGTGGTGGCCTTGCTTTATGATGGGTTTGCCCCGCGTTATGACAAGGTCAAAGAATTTGACCCTGAATATGACGCAGTAACGTTAGCCGAGCCAGTCATGTTGCACTTGCAGCATCGGCCTAAGCCGACAACCCCCGTGCAGATTTTAGATGTAGGAACCGGCACTGGGCGTTTACCGGCAGCCTTATTTGCCCAGCCCGAGTTTGATGGGCAGGTGGTTGCCATCGACTTATCGCCCAAAATGTTGGCTTTGGCGCAAGCGAATCTTGCGCCTTTTGCAGCGCGGCTAACGTTTATGTTGCACGATGCGCAAAAACTCCCGTTTGATGATCATTATTTTGAGGTGGTGACTTGTCTCGAAGCACTTGAATTCTTTGCCGACCCACCGATGGCAGTGCGTGAAATGTTGCGGGTGCTTAAGCCGGGCGGGTTGTTGATGTTGAGCAATCGCATTGGCCCCGATTTGTGGAAACTGCCGGGGCGTGCCATGCCAACGCCACAATTTGTGGCCCGTTTAGCCGCACTGGGTGGGCAACAAATCGAAACCGAAACGTGGATGGTTGATTATGATTTGGTGCGAGCGATAAAAAAAGAGCGCCAGCACTAGCTGGCGCTCCTTAAGATTTACACGCAACTTAACTTTTTATCACGAAGCACACAAAGAGTAAGCCAGTTTTATATTTTTTCTTTGCGATCTTTGTGTGCTTTGTGGTGAAATGTTCTTCATGCACGTAAGTCCTAAATTTATTGAATGACAAGGGCATTATTGGCTGCCTCATTGGGCACAGTTAATGAGGCAAAAACATAGCCCGGCCCGCTAGGGGTGCGCACCTCAAACCAAAGCCCATCGGCGGTTTTGCCCGTGACCTCAATCACTTCGCCATATTGCAACGATTGCTTAATACTGGCCGATGTATTGGGCTGTGAGCGAATATTGGCCCCTTGTGGCACACGCCCAGCCGTTGCTGCGCCAGCCCCACTTGGCGGTAATACCGATTTTGCTGGTTCAGGCAATGCCAATGGCACAGGCGTAACCGGCGGTACTGGCCCAGCCGGTAAGCCCGGTGCATTGCCCAATGATGTTGGCGGCGCGATGATCGTATCATTGGTCACTAACCCGATATTGTCGCTAAATATCACTTGGTCAGCATTGACATAAACCTTGTTGCCTTTATAGAGCACAGTCCAAAAATCATCATTGGCTTTGCCCAGCACGGCCAAATTAACATTGTTCTGAACTTCAACAATGACATTTGAGCTAGGATTGGGGTCGCTCAATAAAATGAGCCTTTGCCCTTTTGAATAAACCACGCCTACTGCCCCTAACGATTTGAGATCAGGTAGCGCGGCTGGTGCGGCTGACGAGGCTGGTGGTGGGGTGGGTTGGTTCACTGGGGTAGGGGCGGGTAAGGTGGATGAAGCCGTATAGCTAGCAAAAGCCCCATTAACATAGGCTGGGCTGCCATTAAAAGTCACTACCCACCAATCCCCTTTTTGCCCAGACGCGGGTAATGTTTCACCTTCTTTAATTGTGCCGATGATTTGATTTTGTGCCCCCGGCCCACTGCGCACATTTAACACCGGTACATTGGCCTTGACGATGCCAGTTACGCTGGCCGGGGCGGGTGTGGCTGCACTTGGGGCAGCCGTTGGCGTGGCTGTTGCATTGGCGCTAAAAGTAACCAGCGCCGCATTCACAAAAGCTGGGTTATTGTTAAATAACACCGACCACCAATCCCCATCTTGACGAACGGCAGGCAAGGTTTCATTTTGATTAATGGTTCCCACAATTGGGTTTTGTGCCCCCGGCCCGCTGCGCACATTTAACACCGGCACATTGGCTTTTATGCTGCCTATTGGGCTAATGGTCGGGCTACTGGTTGCTGGCGATGGGGCAGCCGTCACCGCGACAGGCGCAGCAGATGTGGCAGGTGTTGTGTTTGAACCACTGACACTGCTCGGGAAACCGGGCAAATTGACATAGGCCGAGCCATTTTGTCGCTCACTGGCGGCGACTGGCGCGGGTGGGATGGGTTTTGATTGTTGTTTTACGCCATTGCTTGATCCAGTTGGCACATAAGCTTGCCCCAAGCAAATACCGCTAGCGCCTTGGCTCGGCAAGATTTCAAAACAGCTATCATCGACAAAGGCATCGTTGTGTTGTACCGGCACAGCGGCCCTTGATTGCACAAAGGCCAAGACCTTGTTGTTTTTGGCGGTTGCATCGACGCTAATTTGATACCATTTGTCATAAGGTTGCGCCCAAGGTGAACACACCAGCTCTTTGCTCAGCATATTGCGCGGACCGCCATCTTGTAGCACACAAGCCCGAATTTGCATATTGCCGTCGCGGCTTGATGAGGGCGGAATGGCGGGGTCGTTGTCATTGGATGACCAAAGCGACACCCATGAGGTATAACGCACCGCTTGGCCCGGGCTTAGCCCCTCAACCACTTGCATCACGCCAGCGGCTTTGTTGAGCGCAAAAAAATTAAACCAGTGGTCCCCGCCACCCCCGCTGTTAACGCGATAAGGATAATCACGGGCAAAAGTTGGGCGAAATTCTGGGGTGCGATAGTTTTGGTCACGCAGGTCGGTGCCGGGCGGTGGCTCTTCCCAAAAGGGTGTCCAGTTCCACGATACGTTTAACTCGCCGCGCCCACCAAAATAGGCTCCGGGGTGCTCATGCCCGGGGTTGGTAAATAAATTGACCCCCACTGGCGCTGGTGATTGCGCGATGCCTACATTTGTAGGGATGAGTAACGTTGTAAGCGCTAAACCGGCTACCGCGTTGCCCCATTTTCTGATCGATTGGTGCTTCATAGCTTTTTTCTTTGTTATCTCCTGCTCAAAATATTTGTTTGCATTGCAATGACTGCTGTATGTTTTGTTTTTTGAAGATGGCATTCTATGGCGAGAAATAGCTCAAACCTTGCGGTTGGGCTTACGAAACCGATCGCAGCATTTCGTATCAAAAGCAGTGAAAAATAGTGAGGCTGAATGAAGATTGATTGCCCAAATTAACAAAACATATTTAATTGTTGGGCACATTATACAAAACAATTACTTCATTTTGGGATGGGTTATCGGTATCTTTTCAATATTAAATGTTAAGAAACAGACGCTCCGTGTTTAAATTGATATGCCCCAAAATTACCCAAAGTTTGCAACCTTGTTTGATAACCGTGTTAAAATTGGCAGTTACGTTAAATAACCGCCTTCCCACCCGGCGGTTTTTTTTCGCAAGGGGCGTCGCGCCCTTTGTTTCGTTATTAAGTTGAGTGGTGTCACTACGTCTCTTTATTTTATATGATGATGAACAATCGCGCAATCAAGTCGTATAACCGCGCTCCGGAAATCCAGTTGTTGCCCCGTTTGATCGAAGTGCAGTTAGAGTCATTCAAGTTGTTTCAGAATGAACTACTGCGTGAACTCTTTGAGGAAATCTCGCCAATCGAAAGTTTTAACGGCGAAATGGCCTTATATTTCCCCGGCAATTACAAGCAAGCCCGCGAATATGGGTTGACTTATTGGTTTGAAGAACCCAAGGTAACCATAGAACAGTGTGTTGACCGTGACCTGACTTATGGCGCGCCACTCTATGCCAAAGTGGCATTACATAACCGTAAGACCGATGAACACAAGGTTGATACGATTTATTTTGGCGAGTTTCCGGTCATGACCGAAAACGGCACTTTTATCATCAATGGCACTGAACGTGTAGTTGTGTCACAGCTTATTCGTTCACCCGGCGTTTACTTTAGCTCAGAGGAAGATCCGGCCTCAGGTCGCCCCTTGGGGCAAGCGAAACTTATCCCAGATCGCGGCGCATGGATGGAATTTGAAACCCGTAAGAGTGACTATATTGTGCTCAAATTTAACCGCAAGCGCACAATTCCAGTTACCATTTTGTTGCGGGCCTTAGCTGCGGTCGATGATGGCATCACCAAAGATATTCTCAAGACCGGTGACGATGAAGAAATTCGCGCATTATTTGCCGATATCGACAATAACCCAGATCATCACTTTATTGAGGCGACTTTGCGCCAAGAGCCGGAATGGGCACGCAAACCCAGCCGCACCATTGCGCAAGAAGCCTTGATCGAATTCTTTAAGCGGGTGCGCCCGGGCGACCCGCCCACCCTTGATAACGCCAAAGAATTTATGCAGCAGCAGTTGTTTGATCAACGCCGCTACGATTTGGAGCGCGTCGGGCGTTATAAGCTCAATCAACGGTTGAATTTGGATGAGATCATTCCACGCACCAACCGCACCATCACCAAGCTCGATATTGTGCGATTGTTGCGCCATTTGATTACCTTGAATAATGGCGTGGTCGGCCCTGATGATATTGACCATTTGGGCAACCGCCGTGTTAAAACCAACGGCGAATTGATTCAAAATAAATTGCGGATTGGCCTGCGCCGTATGGAACGCATGGTTAAAGAGCGCATGTCGATGCCTGATAATGAATCGCCATCGCCAGTCAACTTGATCAACATTCGCCCGGTTGTGGCGGCTGTGCGCGAATTCTTTGGTTCGTCACAGTTGTCACAATTTATGGATCAAACCAACCCCTTGGCCGAATTGACCAGCAAGCGCACCTTGTCGGCCCTTGGCCCGGGCGGTTTGCGCCGTGAACGCGCTGGCTTCGATGTGCGTGACGTGCATCACAGCCATTATGGGCGTATCTGCCCAATTGAAACGCCTGAAGGCCCGAACATCGGTTTGATTGGTCGTTTGGCAACCTATGCCCGCGTCAATAATTACGGTTTCCTTGAAACCCCGTATCGCCGTGTGGTGAAGCAAGTTGAGAATAAGCCAGAGAAATGTCTGGGCCGCACCTTGCGCGAAGATGTGAACGATGCAAAGGGTGATGTTTTGGCCGAGGCCGGCACTGTCATCGATGCAGAATTGGCCGCCAAGCTCACGCGATTCCGCAGCATTGAATGGTTGCCTGTGCGCCCTTTCATTAGCGACGAGACTATTTACATGTCTGCCGACACCGAAGACAAATTTATTGTGGCGCAGGCCAGCACCTCATTTAATGAGGTGGGTGAATTGCTTGAGCCGCGTATGTCGGTGCGTCGCCGTCAGAAATTTGAATTTGCCTCGCCTGAACAAGTCGACTATATCGATATTGCGCCGCGCCAAGTGGTTGGTATCAGTGCTGCTTTGATTCCATTTGTAGAACACGACGAAGCGTCACGCGCTTTGATGGGTTCGAACATGCAACGCCAAGCCGTGCCGTTGTTGCAGCCTCACATCCCAATCGTTGGTACAGGGGTTGAACGTCAAGCCGCGATGGATAGCGGTCAGGTTGTGATTGGGTCTGAAGATGGCGAAGTGATCAGCGTGACCGGCAAGCAAATTGTGGTGCAAGGGGCACGCGGCAAGAAGTCATACATTTTGCGCAAATATAATCGCAGCAACCAAAGCACTTGTATTGATCAACGCCCCATTGTGGTGAAAGGCCAGAAAGTGAAGAAAGGCGAAGTGATTGCCGACTCATCATCGACCAACAATGGCGAATTGGCCTTGGGCCAAAATGTGTTGGTGGCTTTCTTGTCATGGGAAGGCGGCAATTATGAAGACGCCATTTTGGTGAGCGAAAATATGATGCGTGAAGACATCTTCACCAGCGTTCACATTGAAAAGCATGAGTTGGAAGCCCGCGAGGGCAAACTTGGGCCAGAAGAAATTACCCGTGATATTCCAAACGTGGGCGAAGAGGCGTTGAAAGACCTTGACGAGAACGGGATTGTGCGCATTGGCGCAGAGGTCAATCAAAATGACATTTTGGTCGGCAAGATTACGCCAAAAGGCGAGAAAGAATTGTCGCCCGAAGAGAAATTATTGCGTGCGATCTTTGGTGAAAAGAGCCGCGAAGTGAAAGACACCTCGTTGCGTTTGCCCAACGGCGAGCATGGCAAAGTGGTAGATGTCAAGGTGTTTGACCGTGACGAGCATCGCGATTTGCCGGCTGGCGTTAATCGCCAAGTGCGTGTCACCATTGCCCAGCGTCGCAAACTAACGGCTGGCGACAAGATGGCTGGTCGTCACGGCAACAAGGGTGTGGTGAGCAAAGTCGTTAAGATTGAGGACATGCCCTTCCTTGAAGATGGCACCCCAATCGACATTATTCTCAACCCGCTCGGTGTGCCGGGTCGTATGAATATTGGGCAGTTGCTCGAAACCCATTTGGGTTGGGCGGCTGATCGTTTGGGATTCCGTGCGGTTACGCCCGTGTTTGACGGGGCCAGCGAAAGCGAAATTGAAGCCGAATTGTGTCGTGCTTGGATGATTGACTATGCTTATCGCCAAGTAACCAAACGTGCATGGGTGGCGATTGAAGCAAACGACATTGACACCGAGGAAATGCGCGATGATCATGATGCCCGTATGGCGTTTATGTCTGAATGGCTGCAAGGCAAGGGCTATGACCTAAGCCGAGCGTATATCGATGAAACGTATGCCCGCCGTATTGTGTTGAGTGAATGGCTGCGTGAGAAAGGCTATGACTCATCGCAGATTATGGTGTATGAAAATGAAAATCGTGCTCCAAGCGAGCGCAATGGCATTGACCATCGCACCGTGATGGCTTGTTTGTATTTGTGGCTCGAGGCGCATGGCACAGTGGCTGATCGCAACTTGAGTGAGGCTGAATTGCGCAAGTTAGCGGCCAAGGTTAGCTTAGAATGTGGCGACCCCTTGCCCACTTTGGGCAAGATGAAGTTGTATGATGGCAAGTCGGGCGAGTTGTTTGACAAGCCGGTCACTATTGGGTATCTACACGTGCTCAAACTGGCCCACTTGGTTGAAGACAAGGCACACGCCCGTTCAACCGGCCCATACAGCTTGGTAACGCAACAACCTTTGGGTGGTAAGGCCCAATTCGGTGGCCAACGCTTCGGTGAAATGGAAGTGTGGGCGCTCGAAGCCTATGGCGCGGCACATATGTTGCAAGAGATGTTGACGGTTAAGTCAGACGATACTCAGGGTCGCGTTAAGATGTATGAATCGATTGTGAAGGGCGAAATGATTGATGAACCCGGAATTCCGGCTTCATTCAAGGTGTTGGTCAAAGAATTGCAATCGCTTGGTTTGTCGATTGAAGCGATTAGCGCCAATGGCGAAGTAAGTAACTTTGGCAAAGAAGACGATCGTCGCCGCGAGCCACGCATTGGTATGGGCTTGGCTGGTTTGGACGACGCGATGGAAAGATAAGAACTAAGAATCAAGAACTAAGAGCCAAGAACCAAGAATTAAGAACCAAGATTAAATATCTTGGTTCTTAATTCTTGGTTCTTGGCTCTTTTTATTTATTCCTCATCATGCTGCACTTCGGCTTTGTGTTTGGCAATAATGCCAGCGGCGATTTGGGTGGGCATGGGCGTGTAAGCTTGAAATTGCATTTCATAG
>CAMDWA010000176.1 GCA_945877855.1 Thermoflexus hugenholtzii JAD2
AAAAGCTACGCTTTTGGGGATAGATAGTGAAATCGACAAAATCTTTCATCAACGCAAAATTTGCTCTAAAAAAGTTTCTGCTAAAAACACAGTGCCTCGATGCTTATAAGCATCAAGGCACTGTGTTTTTAGCAGACCGATAATACCAATCCACCAACGATTAATTGCAAAAATTATATTTTTATGCCTATTGTCGATAAACAAATCAAGGCCATACGTATAATGAAGATTATTAATATAACATTTACAATTATCCGGTAAAATCAGTAGCTATATAAAATCCGCATCAAAAAAATTAGGTTAAATCTAAGAGCCGTTTTTATTAGCATCCATAAGCCTAATACCCTTTTAAGGCAAGTTCAATATGCCTTAGGCAAATACATACCTTAAATTATTTTGAAATGCGCCTATTAAAACGATTAAAACAAAATAAATTTCAAAATACAATCGATACATTCGAATATGTTGTGATATTATACTAATTCGCAACAAAACGATTGACAATGGAGTGAAAAAATGATAAAGTCTTCGAGAATAAGCACTTTGGACGATACCGATAAAACCATTCTACAAATATTACAACGTGAGGGCCGCTTGAGCAATGTTGAGCTAGCCGCACGGATTAGCTTATCTGCACCTGCAACCCATACCCGCGTACGCCGCCTTGAACAAGACGGTTATATTGCAAAATATGTTGCAATATTAGACCCTGAAAAGGTAGGCTGTGATTTGCTATGTTTTATTCAGGTTAGCTTACAGCTTCATTCCCCTGAGCAATTGGGGGCTTTTTTGAACACTGTCAAAGAAATGCCCGAAGTGCTTGAGTGCTACACTGTCACTGGTGAATATGATTGCATGATGAAAGTATTGGTGCAAAATCATCGTGAGCTAGAACAATTCTGGTCACAAAAACTGATGGGCGTTCCCGGCGTGGCCCGCACCCACACTTTTATCGTGCTCAACGAAGTCAAACAGGAGACGGCGATAGCGTTGGACTAATTTGAACCAAATCGCAACCCAATACGAAAGCACAATCGGACGTATCACCAATGGATATGCCCACAAACCTGAAACCAATGCACCAACCGAACCGTTGGTGCATTGGCATTCTGTGGCCGGACTTATGTTACGGTCACGATTTTTAGACGAGCTAGAAGAACGGGAGCTAACCCCGCAAGGAAAAGTCAAGTATCAATTTTCGGCACGCGGGCACGAACTGGGCCAAGTGATTCTCAGTCAGTGGCTCGATCACCCTCACGATGCCGCATTTGTTTATTACCGCAACCGCCCCCTCGTTTTAGGGCTTGGCATGACGCTGACCGAAGCGTTGATAGGGGGCATGGTGCGGGCTGGCGGCCCCAGTGGCGGGCGCGATGTGGGCGTGGTAATGTATATGCCCGCTCGCCAAAAAGCCAGCGTCATCCCCATTTCAGCCGATATTGGCTCACAATTTAGCCCAGCCGCAGGTTGGGCCGAGGCCATTCAATACCGCGCTAATACGTTAAAGCAACCGGCAGCTCAGGGTGCCATCACCGTCGTATTTGGCGGCGATGGCTCAACTGCAAGTAATGGGTTCTGGTCTGGGCTAAACATCGCCACCACTCTGCGGCTGCCTATGTTATTTGTCATCGAAGACAACGGCTACGCCATCTCGGTCAAATCGCACACTCAAACCCCGGGCGGCAATATTGCCCAAAACCTCGCCAGCTTTGCCAATTTAAGCATTTGGGATGGCGACGGCACTGACCCAGCCAGCACGCCCCATTTAATACACAAAGCCTTAACGCATGTGCGGCAAGGCCTTGGCCCAGCCTTATTGCGGCTAACCATGCCGAGGCTTTCGGGGCATAGCAGTGTTGATAACCAAGCTTATAAGAGCAAAACTGAGCTTGAAGCCGAATGGCAACGTGACCCTATCGCCCGGCTGCACCAATTTTTAGTGCCAAAACTTTGGCGCGAAGATGAATGGCAGGCACTCGAAGCCGAGGCCAAACACGATCTCGCCGCCGCACATGCCGCTGCAGAAGCCGAGCCATTGCCCGACAAACACACAGTCACACGTCATGTGTTCGCCGAACCCAATTCGCCGCCCCAAATGGGTGGACTGGCTGCCGAACATATTTCATTGCCCAGTGGGAATAACACGCCTAAAATCAACGACCCGCGCCGCCTCAATTTAATCGATGCCATTCGCCGCACACTCGATTTTGAAATGGCGGTTAATGAACGTTTGCTAGTCTTTGGTGAAGACGTTGGCTATAAAGGCGGGGTGCACGCCGCAACGGTTGGCTTGCAGCAAAAATATGGCATCGAGCGCGTATTTGACACCGCGCTTAATGAAGAGGGTATTATCGGGCGAGCCGTCGGCATGGCGTTACATGGGCTAATGCCTGTGCCCGAAATTCAATTTCGCAAATATGCCGATGCCTGTCACGAACACATCATGAATTTAGGCTCGATGCGTTGGCGTAGCGATGGCAAATTTGGCGTGCCAATGGTCATTCGCATGCCGGGCGGGTTTCGCAAAATTGGCGACCCTTGGCATAGTGTCAATAACGAAGTGGCCTATGCCCATGCCATTGGGCTAAAAGTTGCTTTTCCATCGAATGCCGAAGATGCGGTGGGGCTTTTGCGCAGCGCTTTACGCGGCAATGATCCCGCTATTTTCTTTGAGCATCGTTATTGCTATGATGCTGCTTGGGCACGCCGCCCCTACCCGGGCGATGAATTTATGCTGCCTTTTGGGGTTGGCAAAAAACTTGCCACAGGCGACCGCATGACAGTGGTGACATGGGGGGCCATGACTGAATTTTGCGAAAATGGCTTGAAAGAGGTCGATCCTTCTGGCAACGCCATTGATCTGATTGACCTGCGCACAATTATGCCTTGGGATAAGGAAATGGTGTTGGAATCGGTGCGCAAAACCGGAAAATGCTTAATTGTGCATGAAGACAGTGAATTTTGTGGGTTTGGGGCCGAAATTTCGGCCACCTTGGCACACGAAGCCTTCTTCGATCTCGATGCACCGATTGAGCGCGTGGCTTCGCCCTCGACCTTAGTGCCTTTTAGCCAAGAATTAATGAGCGCAGTTGTGCCGACCCCAGAACGTATTGTGGCTGCCATGCGCCACTTGCTTCACGCCTAAACCCATGTCAAATTTTACCCTTCCCCCACTCGGCGATGGTATTAACGAAGTGACGATCACCCGTTGGATTAAAAAAACAGGCGACACCGTTGCCATAAACGAAGCCATTGCAGAGGTTGAAACCGACAAAATTACACTTGAAATTGTAGCTGACCGTGCTGGCAAATTGGGCAAAATTGTGGCCGAGATCGGGGCCAAAGTGCGCGTGGGCGATGTGCTAGCCCAAGTTGATGCATCATCTGCCGACGAAAAACCTTCGCTAACAGAGATACACTTGCCCACAGCAATTGCCATTCACCCTACCCCATCGGCCTACACCGGACGGCTCAGCCCTGTCGTTAGCCGCATGGTCGCCGAGCATCATCTCGACCCCAACCTCATCAGCGGCACTGGCGCAAATGGGCGCATTACCAAACACGATGTGCTGGCCTATTTGGAGAAACAAGAAGCGGGAAACAAGAGCCAAGAACCAAGACGAAAGATTAGAGCATACAGAAACGTTACCAATTAACCCTCAAACGATCATCCATTCTCAATCCCCAATCCCTAACCCCCAATCCTTAATCCCCCACAGCCCCATGCGGCGGCGTATTGCCGAGCATATGATGCACAGCCTAAGCCAAAGTGCGCAAGTGACGACCGTATTTGAAGTCGATTTAGCGGCGGTGGCAAAACACCGCGAGGCCAATAAGGCAGGTTATGCCAAAGATGCTGTCAATTTGACATGGCTGGCTTATATTGCCAATGCTACAACCCAAGCGTTGCGCCAGCATCGTATGGTGAATAGCGAATGGCGCGACGAGGGAATTTTGCTCAAGTCTGATATTAACCTCGGCATCGCAGTCGCGCTGCCAGATGGCCTCATGGTTCCAGTCATTCCACATGCCGATGAGCTTAATTTAAAGGGACTAGCACGCCAAATTCAATATGTGGCCGAACGCGCCCGCAACAAACAAACACAGCCAAACGAATTGCAAAATGGCACCTTTAGCATCAGCAATCACGGCGCTTCGGGCAGTTTGTTTGGCACACCGGTGCTCAATCAAGGCCAATGCGGTATTTTAGGGGTTGGCATGATCGAAAAGCGCGTTAAAGTAATTGCCAGCCCACATGGCGACATGATGGCTATTCGCCCATGCGCCTACCTCAGTTTTACATTCGACCATCGCATTTTAGATGGCGCAAATGCCGATGCGTTTATGGCAACGATCAAAAAACGGCTTGAAAATTGGGATGAGGGCTAACCCCTCCAACTAACACCTCATCCCAAACGCCGACGCGCCCACAAAATAGGGCCGCTGCAAATATAGGCAATGGCAATTGCCCAAAACAGCCACGTCAAGTTAATAAAACCCAGCAACGCAACCAGCAACCAACACCATTTGGGCGCCAAACGTAGCTGGGTCAATTTGACATAGGGGAACACACTTACCATAAGTATGGCTAAGCTTGCAAATAACGAAACACCTAAAGCCCAATGCAGATGTGGCAAAGTGAGATAGGCAATCGCCAAAACTCCTGACACCGCCGTCGTTGGCATACCTTGAAAATAATGGCCGTTATAGGGTGTGACATTAAACCGCGCCAAACGAGTCGCACCCGCCACCACCCACAATGCACTCGCCCCCAGCAAAATCAGTTGTGGGGCGCTTGCTTGTAACCAATAGTAACCCAAGGCCGCGCTCGCAATTGTAAATGAGGTCATATCGGCCAATGAATCAAACTGCGCCCCAAATTCGCTATTGGCATTGAGCTTGCGTGCCAATAACCCATCCAACGAATCACAGACGACGCACCCAAGCAAACAACTCGCGGCCACGGTCATTAAACCGGCAGCGGCTGAAAACATAGCCATTAACCCCAAAACCATATTCAAAGCCGTAAAGCTACAAACAAACCAAGTGCGGGTTTTCTGGGCTTGTAAATTGTTCATCATTGTGAAACATTATATCAATAATTTCACATTATGGAACAATTGTAATAGCGCTTAATTCGCGTCCCCAGACGCGCATTGCCCCTATGTCGTTATTCGTAACTCATGTTACGCAATATTTTTAATAGCAGCAAAAGTGTAAGCCGTCATCCCGACGCGCAGCGAGGGATCCCTGAAGATTAAATTTGGCAAAATGTAGTCAGGTCGGCTAAAGTTTTGACAAGCCATTGTTACACTTCAATTGGTTTAGGCCACAGGGATCCCTCGCAGTTTACCCTGAGCTTGTCGAAGGGCGTCGGGATGACGATTTTTACTTTGGCTATTATTGGCGATAGCGAGCGCATTTAAAGCAATAACCCCAAGGTTGCGTAACATGAGTTCGTAAAATAACGGATAAGTCGCGGTAAAATATAGTCATTCAAGTTTAGCCCCTGTAGTTCAAATGGATAGAACACCGCCGTCCTAAGGCGGGTGTTGTGGGTTCAATTCCTGCCGGGGGCACTTTTTATAACAAAAGACGGTAAATATGATGCTTTATTCCCCGCATATCCATATTGCCGAAAAAACACACAGCCAAAATGCATCTTGGCCATGCCCAATCAAAACGTTGCACGGGTAAGATTTGAAAAACATCTGTGTTTCAACCCCAAAATATAATTTTTATCATGTCAAAATCCATCCAAATTAAAACCGAACTGCCCGGCCCCAAGAGCCGCGAATTAGTCGCCCGCCGCGAAGCAAGTATGCCTGCCGGTTATGCCAAATCAACCCCACTGGCGGTTAAACGTGCCCATGGAGCAATGGTCGAAGATATGGATGGCAATGTGCTGATGGACTTTACCGGCGGGATTGGGGTGCTGAATGTTGGGCACAACGCCCAAGCCGTCGTCGATGCCATCAAGGCCCAAGCCGATGAATTGATTCATGCCTGCGGACTGGTGGCAACCACCGAACCACATGTCGCCTTGGCCGAAAAACTGTGTGCCATCACGCCGATTAGCGGGCATAAAAAGGCCATGATCCAAAATACGGGAGCCGAGGCCGTCGAAACTGCCATTCTTACGGCGCGAGCCGCCACTGGGCGGCAAGCCATCATCACCTTCGAGGGCGGGTATCACGGGCGCACGTTGCTAACCCAATCGCTCACCAGCAAATATGCGCTATTTAAAAAAGGCTTTGGCCCATTTGCGCCCGAAATTTACCGCGTGCCATTTCCATATGTTTATCGCTCAGGCGCTGTCATCGACCCCAAAGGCTTTATCAATTCGGCCAGCCTTAAATTAAGTGACGAGCAAAAAATGGAACTGACATGGGAGTCATTCGAGCGGGCGCTGATTGCGCAAGTCATGCCCGAGGCGGTGGCTGCCGTCATTGTCGAGCCAGTGCAAGGCGAAGGCGGGTTCATCCCCATGCCGCGTGAATTTATGCGCCGCCTGCGCGAAACCTGCACCCGCTATGGCATTGTCATGATTGTGGACGAAGTACAATGTGGCATGGCCCGCACCGGCAAGCTGTTTGCCATGCAGCACTACGACATTGAGCCGGATATTATGGTGATGGCAAAAAGCATGGGCGGCGGTATGCCCATTTCGGCAGCCGTTGGGCGGGCCGAATTGATGGACAAAATTCACCTTGGTGGTATCGGCGGCACCTATAGCGGCAATCCGGTCGCTTGTGCTTCGGCCTTGGCCGCCATCGACACCATCGAAAAAGAAAATTTGTGCGAGCGTGCCCAATATATCGGCGGTATTGCCTGCGACCGTATGCGCCAAATGCAAGAGCGTTTCGATATTGTGGGTGATGTGCGCGGCATGGGCGCGATGCTGGCGATGGAATTTGTGGCCAATCGCGACACCAAACAGCCGCTCGACCCCGCCAAAACCGTCGCCATTGTGCAACATGCCGCCGCCAATGGGGTGCTCATGATCCGTTGTGGCCTCTATTCCAATGGCATTCGCTTCTTGTTCCCACTCGTTATCACCGAAGATCAACTGCACGAAGGCATGGATGTGGTTGAAGCGGCGATTGCGTCAGTCGTCTAATTAAGGATCAGGGATTAGGGATTAAGGATTAGGAATCCAATATAACAATCCCTAATCCCTAATCCTTAATCCTCCCCCTATCGATATGAACACAACCGATATCGCCAACGTTTCAAGTTGGATCGAGGCCCATCAAGACGAAATCGTGCAAACGCTAGCGGCATTGGTGCAAATTCCGAGTGTCATTGGCAACGAAGCGCCAGCCCAAGCCTTTATGCGTCAGCACTATGAACAAGCCAAGCTCGAAATTGACGAATTTGAACCCGATTACGCCACGCTTCGCCAACACCCGGCCTTTGTCGATTCAGAAATCGCTTTTGCCGGTCGACGAAATGTGATTGGCACGTGGCGGGCCAATGTAGCCAATGCGGCGGGCCGCAGCATCGTTTTAAATGGGCATACCGATGTGGTTTCAGCCGAGCCGCTGAGTGCATGGCAACACGACCCATTCGCTGCTACCATCATCCCATCAAACACCTCTAAACTTGGGCGCATGATCGGGCGCGGTGCTCAAGATATGAAAAGCGGCTTAATCGCCAATTTATTTGCGGTCAAGGCATTGCAAGCCTGTGGCATTGAATTAAACGGCGATGTTATTTTGCAAAGCGTGATCGAAGAGGAAAGCGGCGGTGGCGGTGGCACTTTGGCCTGTTTTGAACGCGCCAAGCAACAAGGCAAATTGCCCGACGGCATGATTGCTACTGAGCCACATTGGCTCGATGTGTGTATCGCTCACCCCGGTATTTTGTATTTTCGCGTGGTGGTCGAAGGCAAAAGCGCCCATGCCGGGCGTGCCCACGATGGCGTAAACGCCGCCGTCGAAGCCGCGCCCATCATCAGCATGTTGGGTGCATGGGACAAAGAACGCGCCGAAAACAAGCACTATGAGCCATTTGAACGCAGCAACCCTGCCGCCCGTCGCTCATGCCATCTCAAT
>CAMDWA010000177.1 GCA_945877855.1 Thermoflexus hugenholtzii JAD2
AGAATAAGCGTTGGGCAATGCCTAGCGCAACTACTCTGAACTTTCTCGCACAAGCTGGTCAACACGGCTCGGTGCCGACGTTCATGGTCAGGAAAATTTGAGCCTGCAAAGGCAATGTGTGCCATATCTGCAGCATGAGCAAGTATTGGAGACTTCGCGTAGCCAAAATAGCACCCCCGTTATCAAACCTGTGGGGATTATCCGTATCTAGCAATACATAAAACGTTAAATAAATTGAACATTGCAGTGTCAAATTAGTGCTGTAATTCGATTGTGTCGTTTTCACGATCGACGTAGCGCTATGTTTATTTTCTGACCCCTTCGCTTGTTGCATGTTATGCTACTTAATATGACTCGGCGTGACGAATTGCTCGAATCAATCTTCGAAAATCGCGCTCACTCATTGAGCGCTGTGTATGGGGATTGGCTCTCGTCATCACGTCGATTTACAAAGTTCAGCGAAGACTATCAGACAAAGATACGCAAGAAAATTAGGCTGGCTGCGGAATCTGAAATCGGCAGCGATCTGCATCTGGAGTTTGAAACCGCTTTTTTGATGCTGCGTGAAGATGCACTCACTGTCGAATATGAGCCTGAACATCGACAGGCGGGTCGTAGCGCAGATTTCGCTGTGACATTTACAAGCAGTATGCGATTCATGGTTGAAGTGACGCGGCTACATGTGACGGATTCGATGGCACATGGCCGAATACGAGATCGACTGTTAGATACGATTTGTGGCAAACTGGGGCAACTAAAGTCTAGCAGCGCAAATATCGTTGTCATTGGTGTCGATGCCGAAAGTCTGACACAGGCAGCGCTAGCAAGCACGCTAAAAACTTTGCAGCAGCGCGCAGAACAAAACGATAAGGACGTTGTTCAAAAACACGGCTACAAAAATCGTAGTGATTTCTTTGATCATTACCGCCGGTTGAGTGCTGTCATGGTGAGAGGCGTGCCATTGCAAGGTAAAGCTGGCTGCGAGTTCTGTGAAAACACGTTGACGAAGTACCCGTTGCCATCAAAGATAAAGACGACACTAATACGTAGCCATCAGTTGCAGTAGCCAAAGCAGGCACAATAAAGATTGCAGACGACGGCTCATCCGCGCCCCGATTGTCGTGTGCAGAAACGCTACACGCCAATTGTTATACTTGCCAAATGGAGCTTGAATTTAAAGGCGAAATCTGGTTTTGGAAAGGCCCAGCGCCTTGGTATTTCGTGACCATTCCAGCGGCAGAATCTGAAAATATTAAGGCCATAGCCAAGCACGTCACCTATGGCTGGGGGGTGATTCCGGTCAACGCCAAGATTGGCAATAGCGGCTGGACAACCTCGTTATTTCCCAAAGATGATCGCTACATAGTGCCGATCAAAACAGTGGTGCGTAAGGCTGAACAGCTCGACGTGGGGGATCAGGTGACGATTCGATTGGTGATTGGCTGACAAGCGGCGCTTAAGTGAATATTGTCGGCAATTTAGCCCCTCGCTAGAAAAGTATTTGTGGGAGATTTGCGGCATTATCATTGCAAGCTATTGGTGGAGATTATTATGAATGTTGAAGAAGAATTTTTAGATGTACTCCAAAATATTGAAGCAGCGATTCAAATCGTTTATCGGGAAAATGCCAACTTGCTCGATTACGATGTTGAGTCAGCGCTGAATATGTTGATGGTTGATTATCAACATGAACAAAAGACCAACGTGATCGCCCCGCAAAAAACAAGTTCTGCTGAATTAAAGATCGCGGTGTATCAAGCGGTGCGGGCAGCATGTGAATTTCGCATGGGAAGAGGCGCACTCATGGATCAAGACATAGAACCTTTGGAATTATCAGAGATATTAGCCTGCCTAAAGCGAATAAGAAAATCTGTTCAGACATGGACAAGACGCGATGGCAGACAAGGTTACCTCAACTTTGTAAGTGAGTTTGTATAGCAACGAGATGCCTCTCAGTTTGCTCATCCTGAAATAAACTAAGGCTGTTCAAAAATCGCCTTCTTGTTCTTACAAAATCGCATTGGTCTTAAATTAAGGTCTCAGCCTAACCCGTCATTCCCTCGAAAGCGGGAATCCATAACGCGGTGGGCATCAATTTGATGTGATTGCCACATTTTCATCTGCATCGTTATGGATCTTCGCGTTCGCGGAGATGACGGGTTAAGCGCAGGGCTGACTTTTCGACAGCCTTAGAAATAAACACGGCAATGCTACAATTCGTGGCGTGAATGTTTTAATTACTGGTGCAAACAATGGCTTTGGCTTTGTGACCGCACGTGAATTGACCCGTCGTGGCTGGCAAGTATTGATGGTATGCCGCAGCCGTGAACGGGGCGAAGCCGCCCGCGCTCGTATTCAAAGCGAGATAGGCGTGCAGCCCGAGTTATATATCGGTGATTTTTTGCTTCAGTCTGAGGTGAGGCGGGTTGCCGCCGAGGTTCGGGCGCGCCATGATCGGCTAGATGTGTTGATCAACAATGCCGGATTTGCATACCCAGTGCGCGAGGTGACATCTGAAGGTTTTGAACGCACTTTTGCGCTGAACTATTTGGCCTATTTCACCTTAACCCGCGAATTGCTGGGTTTACTCAAAAATGCTGGCAATGCCAGAATCATCAACACCACCTCAAATGCGCATCGCTGGCCGGGCATGACACTTGAGAATTGGCAAGGCGAATTGGTCTACCCCAAAAAACGCTTTCCGCCATTGCCGCTGATGTATGGCTGGACCAATGTTATGCGGATTTTATTCACCTATGAATTGGCCGAGCAGTATGGGGCCAGTGGCATCACCGCCAATTGTTTTTGCCCGGGGTTTGTGCCGGTCGAGCGCTCAACCTCGTCGGCCTTTGTCAACAAGTTGGGGCTGTTGCTCAGCAAGATCATCCCCGGCACTCGCACGCCAGAGCAAGCCGCCGAGACCATCTTGTATCTGGCGGCAGATGCAGAGGCTGCCGCGCTAAATGGCGTTTATTTTCAAAGTGGGGTCAAAATGCGTTCTTCTGAGCAGACGTATGATGTTGACCTTCGTAAGGCGTTGTGGCGCAAGACTGAGGCATTGTTGATTGTGTAGCAGAGGATGCTTGTCTATGACCGCAATTTATGAACGATCAAAAGACGCTCATTTCGCTTAAACGATTTTTGCTCATACAGCAATGCCCAGCAGATTGGAAGCATTTTGACTTGTATTTATTTCGAGATGAGGCCGTAACATTTTACGTTGGGCAATCTTACCTTGCATTTGCACGGGTTTGGGAACATCTTCTTGGTGGGTTTAAAGGACATTCAATGATGGGGCGCTTTGTGTGGTGCAATTGGCCGACATCGATGAATTTTACGATTGAGTTGTTGAGTTCGCGGTCTAAGCAATTTGATTGGGTCAAGAATGACGTGAATGCTGCTGAGCAATTCATTATTCAACACTATTCGCCTTGTTTTAATGTGTCGCATAATCGTCAGCCGACATCGTTACCGCAGGGTTATTCGCTACCCAATGCCCAGCTCCGCCGCCGAGGCCTCAATGCCTTAATTCATGATGCTGAACGCGCCGTGAAACGGGAAGACAATCAATTTTGGGCGCAAGAGTTGCATTGACATGCGATAAAACTAAATTTTGGGTTGCCGCATTTTGTGATTGCTGGTAAACACCGTTCGGCAGGCAAGGCTGTTTAAATAGCATTTCGTCATTCCTTCGAAAGAGGGAATCCATAACATGGCAGGCACAATTTTATGTGTTTGCCACATCTTTTGCCTGCTACGTTATGGATCTCTGTGTTCACGGATCAGGCAATCTTTAGCCAAATTGCCAATATCATTGTTTCACATCATGCCATCCAAGAATCGTTTATAAATACTGAAACGGTGCAAGTTATATTATTCTTTGGATGAACCTGACAACGCGCTCGTGACAATATAACGCTGGGCCACAATAAAAATAATAATGACAGGCACAACAAGCATCATTACGATAAGCGCCGCTTCAGGTCGTTTTACGACAGCATTTTCCGCTGCAAATGTTGGGTTTAGCATGGGTGTGCTCGTCGCCATTACTTGTAATCCAATTGGCAAGCTAAACAATTTGCTGTTGTTCAACATAACAAAAGGCAAAAAGTAATTGTTCCAATTGTGCGTGAAACTTAAAAATGAAAGCAATGCAAACAATGTGCGGGCTAATGGCAGCCCTATGTAGCGAAATAACTGCCATTCATTACAGCCATCCACCCGCCCAGCCGCAAGCAGGTCTTTTGGCAGAGCAGTAGAAAAATGAACATATGACAGATAGACCCCAAATGGATAAAACATGGCGGGTAAGATTACAGACCACGCAGTATCAATAAGCCCAAACTGGTTCATCTCTAAAAACAAAGGCAGCACCATGGCTGACCCCGGCAAAATCATCGTAATTAGCGTTAGTGTCATTAGCAGGCTGCGGCCAGCGAACTGGGCCGTTGCGAAAGCGTAGCCAGCCGGAACCGAGACAATAACACTGAGTAAAACGGACGCAAGTGTATAGAGTAAGGAATTTTGGGCCCAGAGCAGAATAACACCCTTGCCGTAGGTCATAAGGTTCGCCCAAGCTGAAGCATAGTTACGAATATCACCTATGGCAAGTGAGGGCATTGATAACAATTGCCCATCAAGTTTGGTCGGCGCTGCGATCAGCCATAGAATCGGCAAGACAAAATAAATTGCCAGTAGCACGAGGACGCTAAGCCATAAAAACCAACCCGTGTTGTACTGGCTTTTTCGACGAGAGGCTAAATTCGAGGGGAGTTTCATAAGCAACCTGATCTGATAATTGCAAAATTCATACGAATTGTGTTAACTTGCCGTTGCATCGGTTTGATAAAAACCCGAGTACTTGATAATTAGCGTAGCTGCAAATAGACCAACAGTCACCATAAGCAACGAAATGGCCGCAGAGGCACCAAAATTACCAATTTCAAAAGCAAATGCATAACCTATCTGGTTGGGAGACCAGTATTTGGACCCAAATAATTGCGGCTCAGCAAATACTTGCACATTTCCAGCGACTGTCAACATGACCATATAAGCAAGATAGGTGCGAATAAGTGGAAGTTTGACAAGATATGCTGTTTGGAATGTGTTACACCCATCCATGATAGCCGCCTCCATTACTTCTTTCGAAATTCCATCAAGCGCACCGTAAAAAATAGAAACCCAGCCACCTGCCCCAGCAAAGAAGCCAAGGATAGTGAACAAAACTGGATAATTGTCTCTAAGCGTTACCTCGGCACTATTCTGAAAACCCATGGCTGTGAGCAACACCCCAAAAGGGCTTGTTGTTGGGCTAAACATGAAAAAAGCTAATAAGACTAAAGCTGGCCCAGCAAATGCCCCCGGGATAAAGAAG
This sequence comes from Thermoflexus hugenholtzii JAD2, assembly GCA_945877855.1. Lineage (GTDB taxonomy): Bacteria > Chloroflexota > Anaerolineae > J036 > Brachytrichaceae > AQU-03. The sequence goes on from CAMDWA010000177.1 coordinate 5,375, forward strand.
ATGGTGCGAAAAGCAGTCGAGATCTTTCCAGGCTTTGCATGGAGCCATAAACTAATAAAAATGACCCCGATGACACCAATTGGAATGGAAATGAGTAAGTAACTGAGCACATTGCTAAATGAGTCCAAAACACGAAAGTCGGTATATGCCGTTATGTAATTGTCTAACCCAGCCTGAAAATATTGTGGTCGCCCACCCACAAACTTTGCAAAACTAATGATTAGTGCATATAGTCCGGGCACAATACCAAACAAAATCAACAAGATTACATACGGCAACAAAAATAAATGGGCAGCACGCAAGGGAGAACGTCGCTTTTCTCGGGGCGGGGTTAATCGAACAGCTTGCGCTTTGGTATCAAGTTGAGGCGAGTTCATGGATTTGCATCTATCTAACAGTAGCGTACCAGTGATGATACGCTACTGTTAGTATTCGTTAGTATGCAGTATCTACTTAGTCACTACGTTATAACCTTGCGCAGATGCAAGCCCTACCAATGCTTTTTGTAGCGCCGGAATAACCGATTCTATTGTCTGCCCTTTGGTAATCGCTGGGACAGCAATATCCTTGAATGGACTCGTCTGATTGAAACGCACCGACGTAATCAGTGGATCCATCACTGCTGCAGACTTTTCCATAATCGGATATGGATCCTGTGCATACAATGGGTTGCCATTCAGCGTCTTGCGCCATTCCACCGCAGAGGGCGCAAAAGCGGGATAAGTAGGGCCAGTCCCATGATATTCAACCGCTGTAGAAGCAAATATGGCAAATTCAACTGCCAATTTTAGGTTTGCCGCATGTCGGGAAACTGACCATGCAGACCCACCCCAAAATCCGGTGTAGTTTTTGTCTTCGCCATCCCATTTCATTGGCACTGCCGTGTCCAATTGACCTTCGGCTTTCTTATAGTAGGTGCTTTCCGGTTTACCACCGAAGACATATTCACCAAACCAAGATGGCCCTACCATCATTAATACTTTGTTCTCGCCAGCCAATTTAGCGACCGCCGGATCGAAGTTTCCGACCTTAGCCAATACACCTAATTTGGTCAAATTGTCCATCATCTTGATGGCACGTGTACATTTAGGATCTTCAAGATTAATATACAGCGTGTTTACATCTCGTGCGTGTCCAAGTGGGCAGCGGCTACCCCACAAATAGATATAGGTAATTGATGCTTCGTCAAGCGCACCAATAATATACCCTGGGTGCTCTTTCGCAACTAATTCACCCAATTGTTCATACTCTGCCCAAGTTGTAGGCACTTTGTATTTAAACTGTTCAAACAATGGTTTATTAAACCAGATCATGTTTTGAGCCAAGTCGTTACGCAAACAAAGCAACTTGCCGCCAAACGTACAGGGAGCCAATGCGCCTGGGGCAAATTGGTCAATAATCTCTTTGGGAACAGCGTTCGTTAAATCATGTGGAAAATTGCGATTTGAATCTGCGACTTGTGACACAAGGTTGGGTTCAGCAAACACAACATCGGGCCAGCCTTTACCAGTATTGTTAAACAACAGTACTTTAGCGGGGAATGTACCACGATCAACAACCTCTTCCTTAATCAAAGCAGCCTTATCTGGATATTTTTTCTTAAACGCCTCAACCAGTGGCTTGCGTGTATCATCAATCCACACAACAACAGGGGCCTTGTCATCCTGAGTTGATTTAACCGGCACTGGCGTTGCGGTAATAACAACTTCCTTGGATACTTCCTTAACTTTTTCCACCACGCTGGTAACGACAGCGGTTTGGACTACAATCTGAGGTGGAGGTGCCGTTGGTGCGGCACATGCTGCAAGGACAACCGCCATTACCATCAACGCCGGTGCCGATATTTTTATTTTTGAAGATAGCTTGTTATTCATGTTGAAATTTATATATTAAATGTTGATATGAATTAGTTCAACCCACATAAGAACTTTTCTTAGCCCTGATGAGGCGTTGGAGGCTAAACAATCGTTATCGCCTGTCTACATATTGCAAAAACACATTTTATTGACGCTTAACCTAATTAATTAGCGTTTATGTTGATCAAAATATGATCGTTGTGAAGATTATCTGTTATTTCCCTATTACCCCACCTCCATTTAAGCCTTTAACCATAGCCAGCGGAATGTGTCAACGAGTTTACAACACACTTAACTGAAATTTTACATTTTAAATATTATCTCATTTTAAATAGAATGTGTCAATAGTTGACAACAACTTTAAGATAGTGCAATTAACAGTAGTTTAGTCTAAAAGTAGGGATGTTGTTCAAACCTGTAGTAAAACAGAGGGTATGAAAAAAAAGAAGAACAACATCCCCCCGCAGTATACAAAACAGTCGAAGCGATGATAGCAACGCTAGCAAGCATCAACAAAGGAAC
>CAMDWA010000178.1 GCA_945877855.1 Thermoflexus hugenholtzii JAD2
CCTTTGTTGATGCTTGCTAGCGTTGCTATGATTGCTTCGACTGTTTTGTATACTGCGGGGGGATGTTGTTCTTCTTTTTTTTTCATACCCTCTGTTTTACTACAGATTTGAACAACATCCCTACTTTTAGACTAAACTACTGTTAAATAAAGTTGCACGAATCATCTCAATAAAACAAGGCATAAAATTGAGCCGACAAAAACAACAGCTCAATTTCATAAGTATGATGAACCTAAGATTAATATTGCTCGGAACCAAGGGCGGCCCGACCGTGCGGGCGGCCAATGTTTGCCAAACCTCGACTGCGTTGATGATTAACAAGCAACTGTATGTGGTTGATTGTGGCACTGGCGTGTCGCGGCGGGTGGTCGAGGCAGGGCTACCGTTACAGGCGCTGCGCTATGTCTTCATCACGCATCATCACTCGGACCATACCCTCGAATATGGTGGCCTGTTGCATAATGCGTGGAGTAATGGCCTAAAGACCCGCCTTGATGTGTTTGGCCCACCCGGTACCGCCCAAATGACCGATGATTTTTGGCGCATGATGCAAATCGATATTAATCTGCGTATTCATGATGAAGGGCGGCCCGACCTGCGCAAGTTGATATTTGCTCACGACAACCCGACTTTTGACCGTGCCACATTGGTTGATGACCAAAACGCATGGCTATCCGTGACGCACCCCGCCACCTGTCTGATTATGGAAAACGACGATGTGCGTGTGACCGGCTGCTGGACACCGCATATGCCATTTTTTGATAACTATGGGCTGAAGTTTGAGGTTAAAGATACAACAGGCAGCATTTGCAAAACAATTGTATTTTCGAGCGATACTGGCTATTACCCACCGTTGGCCCAATTTGCGCATGGGGCCGATGTGCTTATTCACGAGGTCATGCACAATGATGGGGTCGAGGCGCTCATTAAACGCATTCCCAATGTCAAGCCCGATGAACTACGGCGACATTTTTACCAAGCGCATACCCTGTGCGAAGACGTGGGTCGTATCGCCCAAGCCGCCCAAGTGCGGCAATTGGTTTTACATCATTATGTGCCATCTGATGACCCGAACCTTAAACCCGATGATTGGCTAAAGGCGGTGCAAACAACTTTTGCTGGCAAAGTGACGTGTGGGCGGGATTTGTTGGAAATTGAGATTTGAAGTGATCAGCCATCCACCGTCGGCACGGTTAAATAAAAGGTCGCGCCTTTGCCTTCGGCACTGCGCACCCAAATATGGCCGCCATGCGCCTCGACAATGTGTTTGGCGATAGCCAGACCCAAGCCAGTGCCGCTTTTGCCGTGATGGGCTTTATTACCCACCCCACGCACCCGATCTAACTTGTAAAAACGCTCAAAAATACGGTTTTGTTCATATTTGGGGATGCCAACGCCTGTATCACGCACAAACAACGTCACCCATTCGACGGGGTTCCATGCAGCAGCAGCCTCATCACCCAAAAGTGCTGGTGGTGGTTGATCGGTCGATATGCCAAGGGTGACGCTGCCGCTGGGGGTGAATTTGATGGCATTGTGAGCCAAGTTGGTCAATACCCGCTCAAGTTGCACTGGGTCAACCAAGGCTTGCAAGGTTGTCGGAACCTCATTTTGCAAAGCTAAATTGTTGCGGCTGGCTTGGGTTTGCAAACGGGTGCAAACAGTGGCGGCTATGTCGTGTAAGTCAGTTGGTTTAAGGCGCATTGGCAAACGCCCCGATTCAATCAGCGATAAATCAAACATCTCTTGGGCAATTTGCACCAAACTATCGGTTTGATCGCCAATTTGATCGAGCATGTTTTGTTGGTCGGGGTTTGCCAATGGGTGTCGTTGTAGCGAATCGACCAACAAGCGAATGCTGGCAAGGGGCGTGCGTAATTCGTGTGAAAGATTGGCAATAAAATCGCGGCGGGCATGGCCCAAGCGTTGCAACTCGCTAATATCGCGCAAGGCAATGGCCGTATTTTGATCGACATCGCCCAATGTGCGACAAGTCACGCGATAGAGCCGTTCATTAAAGGTTAATTGCATCGGCAAAATATCGTTGGTTTGGCTGCGGGCATCGCGCAGCAAGGCCTCTAACTCGTGCAGCCGAAAAGCCGCAATGAGGCTTAACCCCGGCACACAACGCGGTGATAAAGCCTTGGCCGCGCTATTGCAATCAACGATCATATTCGCTGGGTTGACAATAACCAGTGCATCTTCGATTAGGGTGTGAATGATTTGTTGGTGACGAACAGAGATAGCGGCTTGTTTTTGGCATTGATCGCGTTCAATCATTACCGTTTGCAAACGCTCATGAGCCTCAGTTAATTCACGGGCATGTCGACGATACAGCAATGCAATAATTATGCCTGCCATAATCACCACACCTAATGTTACTAACCAAAACATCTTTTTAATTACGAATTACGAATTACAAATTACGAATTACGAATTACGAAATTAATTCGTAATTCGTAATTCGTAATTCCTTAGTCAATACGATAGCCGACCCCGCGCACGGTTTTGATGAGTTCGGGGCGGTCTGGGTCAGCTTCAAGTTTCATGCGCAACCACCGAATATGCACATCAAGAGTGCGTGGATCGCCTTCAAAATCCATCCCCCAAACTTCAGATAATAAGGTGTCGCGCACCAACACAATCCCACGATTGCGCATTAACGTCGCTAACAAACCAAATTCTTTGCTGCTCAGCTTTACTTCCTTGTCATTGACCCATACACGATGCGATGCCAAGTCTATAACAACAGGGCCAAGGCGAAGAACGGTCTCGCTGTGTTTACTGGCCCGCCGCAAGGCCGACCGAATTCGTGCTAATAGTTCAGACAACCCAAAAGGTTTGACAATGTAATCGTCGGCCCCACTGTCTAAACCAATCACACGATCCATCTCGGCGCTGCGGGCGGTCAACAAAATAATAGGCACTTCTTGCTCTTTGCTGACAATACGGCATAAAGACAATCCATCCAACCGCGGCAACATGACATCAAAAATACATAAATCTGGGCTACTTTCGCGGGCTAGCTCTAAACCGCGTTCCCCATCGGCTGCGGTTAATACTTGGTAGCCCTCGGCCTCAAGCTGTTGGGCTAGGGTGGTACGCAAAATGCCTTCGTCTTCAACGAGCAATATTTTTGTCATATATTATGCTTTTAGTTTGTGAGTATGTTAAGACGATATAACACCTATGTTAAATTTGGTTTAAGTTTTTAGCCCGTTATCATCGCTACTCAAATGTGCCAATTTGCAATGCTAAAGGCAATTTATAGGTATCTTCTCAATAATTCGGAATAAGTCCAAAAGATGTAAAGTCGAAATCACTATATGGCCTTTGGGAGCAAGGGCTTGCCCTTGCTCCCAAAGGCCATATAGTGATTTCGACGAAAATTTGCTTTATTTCCCCCGTTTTGTTGAGGTAATACCACGAAAAACATAAATGCCAGCCGAGGTGGCTGGCATTTACTTAAAATAAGCAATTATTTACAGGGAAGTTAGGTCAGGCTATACGCCAACTGGTGCCTTTAACCCCATCTTCAAGCACGACCCCAGACTTAGATAAACGATCACGAATGGCATCTGAGCGGGCAAAATCTTTGGCTTTGCGTGCTTCGAGACGCATTTCAAGCAACATTTCAATCAATGCAGCTTCGCGTTCGGCATTGCCATTCGCCACTGCTTTTGTCTCATTTCGCACCACACCCAATACATCGCCCCCCAATTCTTTAAACACTTGCGCGGCTTGCTCAAGCACAATACGCGAAGCATTGCCAGCGTCGATGGCAGAATTCATATCTTTCGATAAATCAAATAACACGCTTAATGCAATTGGGGCATTAAAGTCGTCATTCATTGCGCTAGTGAATTGCATACGGGTTTGATCTAAACGATCTATTAAACGCCCGCTTGTCGCTTCATCGCCTTTGATATCGCCCCGCGCCAAAGTATCACGTACGCGGCGCACTGCCGTGTTAAGGCGTTCATAGCCTTTGGCCGCAGCATCTAAGGCGCTGGCGCTATAGTCGGCTGGGGTGCGATACAAACCCGATGAAATAAAGAAGCGCAAAGCTTCCGGGCGATATTCTTTGAGTGCATCTTTAATGGTGACAAAATTGCCCAACGACTTGCTCATTTTCACACCATCTACATTTAAGCTACCGGTCAGCATCCAATAATTGGCAAATTGGGCATCATGCGCGCATTCGCTTTGGGCAATTTCACATTCATTATGTGGAAAAATATTGTCAATGCCACCGCCATGCAGATCGAAGGTTTGGCCGAGGTATTTCACTGCCATCGCCGAGCATTCGATATGCCAGCCCGGGTAGCCACGCCCCCAAGGCGAAGCCCATTGCAAAATATGCTTTTCTTCGGCCTTGATCCACAAAGCAAAATCCATCGGGTGGCGTTTGTCTTCACGCACCGCAATGCGTTTACCTGCCTCGTTCTCTTCAATTCGGCGGCCACTGAGCTTGCCATAATCAGGATCAGATTCAACGCTAAAGTAGACCGAGCCATTCGATTCATAGGCATTGCCTTTTGCAATGAGCGTTTGAATCATTTCGATTTGTTCTGGCACATGGGCACTGGCGCGAGGTGAAATATCGGGGCGGGCTACGCCAAGCGCATCCATATCTGCAAAATATTCGCGCATATAGGTTTCTACCAATTCCATTGGCTCAACCCGGGTTTGGCGTGCCCGTTTTAAAATACGGTCTTCGCCGCTATCGAGCAAATGCCCAACATCGGTGATATTTTGCACATAACGCACTTTGTAGCCACTGTAACGCAACCATTTGTTGACAATGTCAAACGACACATAGGTTTTGGCGTGGCCTAAATGTGAATAGTCGTAGACTGTTGGACCACACACATACATCATTACTTGTCCATCAACAATGGGCGTAAATACTTGTTTCTCTCGTGCGAGAACGTTATAAATGGTAAGAGACATAATTAATTTGAGTTTATGATTGCAATCAGTTGCAATTATTTAGCGAAGATCATGCGTCCGGCAGCGGTTTGTAATACTTTAGTCACAGTTACAGTGACAGTTTTGTTCAGGTTTCGGCGACCATCTTCAACCACGATCATCGTGCCATCTTCAAGATAGCCGATACCTTGCCCCATCTCTTTGCCTTCTTGCATAATTTGTAAAGTGACGCGCTCTCCCGGTATCATGGCTTGTTTGAGTGCATTGGCCAACTCGTTAATATTGAGTGCCATTACCCCTTGTAACGACGCAACTTTATTCAAATTGTAATCGTTTGTCATAATGGGGCAATTCCATTGTTTGGCTAAGGCAATCAATTTTTCATCTACCTGTCTCACAGTAGGCACATCATCATCTACCAAGCGCGAGATCACCAGCGGGTCAGATTGCAGTTTACGCATTACTTCAAGCCCACGCCGCCCACGCGAGCGGCGCAGGGTGTCGGTATCATCGGCAATAAATTGTAGCTCGTTAAGCACAAATCGCGGAATAATTAACTCGCTGCGCAAAAAGCCGGTGCTGGCGATATCCATAATCCGACCATCAATGATGACGTTGGTGTCAAGCAAAATACGGTCTCGACTATCGGGTAAAGCGGTTACTATATTCGCACCACCTACCAAATCTAGCGCGTTTGAGGTATTGCTCCCGCCTATGTCACCGCGTTCATCACGAGCAGAGCGAGCGCTGCGCCCACGAAAATTAAACGCAGCAAAAAATTCGCGGTGGCGGGCACTCATCACCACAATGCCTAAATAAGCAAAAATAATGGCGGTAAGGAATGGCATCACTTGCCGAAACGGGTCTGGCAAATAAGACAATGGTGGCGTAAGCAACACCGAAATAAGCAACCCAACCACCAATCCAATCACATCGGCCAATAGTTGTGTTGGCGTAGCATGTGTAAAACGGTCAATTAAAGCATAAGCTGGGCGTGCCGCGATTATTGGCAACACATAAAGACCGATTAACCCGAATAAAAGCGTAATAACAATGTGCGTTACTGCGGTATTGAAAGGAGCGACCAACGTCGTAGGCAGTAAATCTGCCACCGACCAGCCAATTACCCCAAACAATAATCCACCACAGGCACGCAATACCCATAATAAAGAGGCTCGCATATAAATCCTGATAAATAAAATAAGTGCTTAGATAAAACAAAAAAACTGCAACAAGTTGCATTTTCCAATGGTAGCATAGTATGACGCATTTGGCTGAGGATGTGGTGAGTGAAGACTATCAACTGGTATAAAATGTGGATGTGCCGAATCGTATTATCGAGTTAAACCCTGTTTCTCGTATCACCGCTGATGCTGTGGGTGTGCCGGGGCAACGCACCTTTTATTTGCAGGCGCGCAAAGGCAATACTGTGCTCAATATTTTGTGCGAAAAAGAGCAGATTAATGTGCTGAGCAAAGCACTTGATGAGTTTTTGCGCGAACTAAAAACAAGATATCCTAAAGGATCCAATTTTTCACAACTTCCTATCGGGTTACCGCTAGAAACCCCCATTGACCCAGATTTTAGGGCTGGCAAAATGGGGCTTGGCTATGATGAAGATAAAAATCTAGTGATTTTGGTGGTATATGAGATTGGGATGGAAGATGAGGATGAGGATAATCTGCGGGTGGCCCGTTTGTTTTGTTCACGGGCGCAAATGGATGCGCTAAGTCGTCAAGCGGTCGAAATTGTTTCGCGCGGTCGCCCGATCTGTCCATTGTGTGGCAAGCCAATGGATTCAAATGGGAATGTCGATGGTTTTTGCCCACGCCGTAATGGGCATGGCGATGAAATTGTATTCGCCTAACGCGTATGTTTATGTTTTTTTAGCGTTTTAAATTACTCATGATGCAAGACGATACCCTACAATTGCTCAGCACGGGCAAAATAGCGTCACTGGGCTTGCTCCCGTGGAGTTCAAATTACACCTTTTTAGTAAAAGTCACGGCTGTTAATCAGTTTGATGAAGCTGGGGAACCCATCGAGACGATGGCAGTATATAAGCCGCAAAAAGGCGAGGCCCCATTATGGGATTTTGCCGAGGGCAGCTTATGTATGCGTGAATTGGCCTCATATTTGGTCAGTTCGTCGTTGGGCTGGAATTTAGTGCCGCCAACGGTGTTGCGCAATGGGCCGCATGGTTTAGGGTCGATGCAATTGTTTATTGATAATGACCCTAATAATCATTTTTTTACATTTCGCGAAAACCCTGAAATTGCAGATGAATTGCAACGGTTAGTGGTCTTTGATTTAATCACCAATAATGCTGATCGTAAGAGTGGTCATTGTTTGCTTGGCAACGATGGTCATTTGTGGGCGATTGATCATGGCATTACCTTTAATGTTGATCATAAACTTCGCACGGTGATTTGGGATTTTGCCAACCAACCATTGCCGCTCGCAATTATTGAAGATTTACAACACCTGCGTCAAGAAATCGATCATATTGATGCTGACTTAATGGTGATGTTGACGGAACTGTTAACCTCAGCCGAAATAAAGGCGTTTAAACGCCGTCTTGATGGCCTCATTCACCTAGGGCACTTTCCCTCGCCTTCACGCGGGCAACGTAGTATGCCTTGGCCGCCTGTTTAAATTATTGCTTAATGCGCGTCTGGGGACGCACACTAAGCGTTAGTG
>CAMDWA010000179.1 GCA_945877855.1 Thermoflexus hugenholtzii JAD2
TCTTCAAAATTGCAATTTGAGACCACTAAGAAATTGCTTAAATAAAGACCGATGCAAACATGCCGCAAACACAATCAGTCTTTAGACTGAGCGCGTAAAACAACCTTTGCATGAATGGCCTTGGCGTATGCCAGACGTTGCAGCAGCGCATCTGCCGCGCAAGGGGGGTGGTATCGTTTGGACCGTGTACAAAACGCTTGGGAATGGGTGATTGAATAAGTCGTATGGTTCTATACCCGATAAATATGGTATTATGACGTGCGGAACATGACGATTAAATGACCTTTATTCGCATCCCTTGGTACTATGAAACCCAAAGCACTCTATTTGCTGCCCACCGCTAGTTATCACAAAATTTATGGCCCCGACGAACAGCGTGATATTGCTACGCGGGTTGAATTGGTGTCAGATGTCATTGCCCCTGAAGCGATCCCAACATTGGGCAACCGTTTTCATGAGGTTGAAATTATGTTTTCAGGTTGGGGCATGGCAGCAATGGATGCGCAATTTTTTGCCTGTTTCCCCAATTTAAAAGTGCTTTTTTATGGCGGCGGCGCGGTCAATCGCTTTATAACCGATGAGGTATGGCGGCGCAATTTGCCCGTCACCACCTCAAACACAGCCAATGGTGTGCCGGTGGCAGAATATACCGTCTCGCAAATCCATTTATGCCTCAAGCAGGCTTACCAAGCCAACCAAATTCTCAAACGCGAGCGGCGTTTCATTCGCCCCACCCCAGTGGCGGGGGCCTATGGCAGCACCGTCGGCATCATTTCGTTGGGCGCTATTGGTCGATTGGTGCTTGAGCGGCTGCGGCTTTCGGCGGTGAAGGTGGTAACGTATGACCCATTTTTGTCGCCCACCCGTGCGGCTGAGTTAGGCGTAACCTTGCTTTCGTTAGATGAGGTTTTTGCCCAATCAGATGTCATCACCTGCCACACCCCTTGGCTACCTGAAACAGTGGGTATGATCACCGGGGCGCATTTTAGGCAAATGAAATCAGGCGCGGCTTTTATTAATACGGCGCGGGGAGCGGTAATCAATGAGCCAGAGATGATCGAAGTGTTACAAGCCCGCCCCGATCTATTTGCCGTGCTCGATGTCACTTGGCCTGAGCCACCGCCCCCCGAATCACCACTTTACGACTTGCCCAATGTCTTTCTTACACCGCATATTGCCGGTAGCATGGACACCGAATGCCGCCGTATGGGGCGGCTGGTAGTCGAAGAGCTTGATCGCTGGCTGGCTGGTCAGCCACTCAAACACCGTGTTACCCCAGAATACGCCCGAGCCTTCCTTTAAAAATTACGAATTACGAATTACAAATTACGAATTTTGCAGTTCGATTTGTAATTCGTAATTCGTAATTCGTAATTCCTTATGATTCTTCCTGCACTTTGTTCTGTTACTTTTCGTGGTTTGTCGCCTGTGCAAATAGTGGCGTTAGCAGCCGAGGCTGGCTTGCGTGGTATTGAATGGGGCGGCGATTTGCATGTGCCGCCCGGCAATATTGAAATGGCTGAGGCGGTGCGCGCCAGCACGCTAAACGCAGGTTTGGCGGTGGCCGGATATGGCTCGTATTATCGGGTTGGTGATAATATTGAGGCTTCGGGTGCAGCGGGTGCACCATTTGAAGATGTGCTAACGTCGGCCCAAGCCTTGGGTGCACCATTTATTCGCGTCTGGGCCGGGCGGCAATCATCGGCGCAGGCCAGTGGGGCCTACTTTGGCAATGTAGCGGTCGATTTAACCCGCATCGCCGAATTGGCCGCCGAAGCCCAGATTGCAATCGTATGCGAATTTCACCGCAATACAGTGGCCGACACCCTCAAATCGTCCATGGATTTGTTGGCGTGGGCGGGGCATCCGAATCTTTATTTGCATTGGCAACCCCAAACCGGTAGCCCAGTCGAGACCGGCATTAATGAATTGCGTGCATTTGCCCCCGTGTTATCTCATATTCATGTCTTTCAATGGCAACTCCTGCCAAAACAAACTTGGGGCGTTAGCCGTCACCCCTTGGCCGAAGGTGCAGCCGATTGGCGCACTTATTTGCATGAAGCCAATGCAATTTCACGAGATCAACAGCGTGATATCTTCGCCATGCTCGAATTTTTGCCCGAAGAAAGCAAAGATTGCTTAATGACAGAAGCGGCGACGTTGTTGGGATGGGTTGGGGAATAGGGAATAGGGATTGAGGATTAGGGATTAACCCATGAGTCATGAGCCACGAGTCATTTTACAGACTTATGACTCATGACTCATGATTGGCACTCAATCCCTAATCCTCAATCCTCAATTCCTCCCCCCTTCCCTCCTCCTTTATAATTCGCCCGATGCTCGATCAACTGAACACCCTCGAACAAGAGGCATTGGCGCAATTAAGCGCTATTACAACCAACGACGACTTAGTCGCTTGGCAAGGCAAATATTACGGCACAAAACGCAGCAAAGGCGCACTCGATGAAGCCATGACGTTGCTGGGCAAAGTGAGTAAAGAAGATCGCCCCGCCTTTGGCAAACGGGCCAACGAAGTAAAACAAGGTTTGACCGCCGCCTATGAAGTGAAAAAAGGCGAAGTTAGCCGGCTTGAGCTTGAGGCCAAAATGCGGGCCGGGGCCATTGATGTCACTTTGCCGGGTCGCCCAGTGCAACGCGGGCGATTGCATCCCAGCACCCAAAATTTGCGCAACATTGCCAAAATCTTCGCTCAAATGGGTTTTGAGGTCTACCGCTCACCCGATGTTGAGACCGATGAGATGAACTTTGAACTGCTCAACATGCCGCCAGAACACCCGGCGCGTGACATGTGGGACACGTTTTACACCAATACGCCCGGCGTTATTTTGCGCACCCACACCTCACCCGGGCAAATTCGCTCGATGCGCGAGTTGGGTGGCAATGGCACGAAACCCATTCGTGTCATCCTGCCCGGCATGTGTTATCGCTATGAACAAGTGACGGCCCGCAGCGAGATGCAATTTAACCAAGTTGAGGGCATCGCCATTGGGCGCAATATTACGCTGGCCGACTTAAAGGGCGTGATGGGTGAATTTGGGCGGCGCATGTTTGGCGGTGATGGTCAAATTCGTTTTCGCGGCAGTTATTTCCCATTCACCGAGCCAAGCGTCGAGGTCGATGTTTATCTTGGAACCGCTACGCCGCAGGCGCGTATGCTCACCAAAGGCACAGGCTGGCTCGAAATTTCAGGGGCTGGCATGGTGCACCCAACCGTGCTAGAAAATGGCGGCTATGACCCACGCGAATGGTCGGGCTTTGCCTTTGGCATGGGGCCAGAACGGGTGGCGATGCGTTTGCATAACATCAATGACATTCGCAATTTCTGGGCCAACGACCTGCGCTTTTTAGAACAGTTTTAATTGTAATGCTTAGTGCGCGTCCCCAGACGCGCCTAAGCACGCCCACGTGCGATATGACTGGGGACGCGCACTAAGCGTTGTTTTAATAATTTATGTTCATTCCACCCATTCACCCATCTCAAGTTGTTGCCCCTAGCCGCGAAGTGTACGCCTATATGGGTGATGCCAATATCACTGCGATGATCCATGATCTTTATCGCGAGCTAGAAAAATCGAGCATTCGCGGCATGTTTTCGGCAGATATGCACGCCGCTGCCGAAAGATCCGCCCTCTTTTTTATTGGCTTATTAGGTGGGCCACCGCTGTATCATGCCAAATATGGCAACCCAATGATGCGAGCGCGACACATGCCATTTCCCATCAACCAAGCTGGGCGTGATGAATGGCTGGCCTGTTTTGAGCGTGTGCTTGATCGCGCCGTTGAAAACTACAATTTCCCAGCGCAACATTTGGCCGGTTTCCGTGAGTTTCTGCGCGGCTTTTCGCTATGGATGATGAATAGCGAATAATCTTCTTTGGGTTTACGATTAAAGTCATTGAACACTTACACGAAATTTTATTTTCACCACAAAGCACACGAAGAACTCAAAGCTTTGCATCGTAAATCTTTCTTATCTTTGTGCCCTTTGTGGTGAAATGTTTTTAATATGCGCAAGTCCTGTGTGATTTCAACCGTCAATCGCTTAGTTTTCAATAAATTCACGCGGCACAAGCACCCGCAAACGTTGCGGCAACACCGAAAATTGCATCGGGGTCATGCCAATCGGTTCAGCATCCACATGCACCGGCAAAGCCGGATCCGCTTCGATGCTAATCTGTTTGCACTGGCGATAAACCACATCGGGGTCTTGGGTATGCGTGCCCAACAGCACCCCAGCCATATGCTTTAGATATTGCGGCGGGGTATTGCCAGCAAACAAATGCACATCCAATAACCCATCGGTAATGTCAGCATTTTTAGCCAGCGGAATATGGGCATACAGGCGAATATTGCTGATGGCGATAAACCACGCATCATTTTCAATCACCTCATCATCGAGCTTCACCCGCACCCGCGCCCCGGTATAACGCAAGCCAGTGCGCACCCCCGCCTCGGCGAAGGCCAGCCCACCCGCCCAGCGTTTGAGGTCAAAATGCACCTCTTGGGTGATGAGCGCATCTAACCCGATGCCGGCCCACAGCAAAAAGTAGCGGTTGCCTGCCTGACCCAAATCCGCCAACATCGGCACCCCATTGATGAGGGTGTCGGCAGCGCTTTTAAAATCGCCGGTCAGTTGCGGGAATGAGGTGATGCCAACCTCACGCGCCCACACATTGGCGGTGCCAATGGGCAACACGCCGAGCGTGACATGCGGGTTTTGCCGCACATCCATGCCATTAATCACCGCATTGATGGTGCCATCGCCCCCGGCTGCCACAACAATTTCGGCCCCCTCAGCAATGGCCCTACGGGTCAGTTCCTCGGCCCCGATTTCGATGGTTGTTTCATAAAGTGCTGTGCGCCACCCCGCAAATGCCAGCCGCCCAATGGTTTGCTCCATACCGTTGCGCACATTTCGTTGCCCCGCCACGGGGTTATAAATAATAGCGGCATTTTTATAGTATTGTGATGACATGCTTTGCGGGGCTAATGTTACCATTACAACGACCTAGCGCCCAAGGATGTAAGGCTATCCCAAAATCAGCCCCACGCTTAACTCGTCATCTCCGCGAACGCGGAGATCCATAACGATGCAGGTAAAAAATGCGGCAATCACATCAAATTGATGCCCACCACGTTATGGATTCCCTCTTTCGAGGGAATGACGGGTTAAGCTAAGACCTTAAGTTAAGACGATTGCGATTTTGTAGAAACAAGAAGGCGATTTTTTGACAGCCTTAAAGGATGTCAAATTTTTAAGAAAATAAAGCGTCTTAATCCACATTACGCAAAATTTAATGATAAAATATCCCCCGCAAATCAAATAGGGGTCATGGCGAAACAGGCAGACGCACAAGACTTAAAATTTTGGGGTGAGAAATCACCGTGTGGGTTCGATTCCCACTGACCCCACTGCCTTTGTTTGCGTTTCCCGCCTCTCCTATTTCATTTTTATTTTCTTGTTTTAATTTTTCAAAGACGCGCCGATAGCGCGTCTTTATCTTTATATTTTTTGTGCGGCATTAGTATCATCTCAATAATTGGGGGTGTCATCAAAATATATAATGATAAAACCTGTATGCTCAACGTCGAATGGATTTGTAACATCGAAATTCGTCATTTTTCGGGAACAAGCAGGCGACTTTTGGACAGCCTTATTATTATTTTCTATACAAAATTTAAGAACACATGTCCAGTATAATAGCCCCTCGATTGCGCGGTGAGTGTGCGAGCAACCAATAGCATCAGGAGATGATCAGTCAACTAACTTTAACGGACAATCCCATCCGCCCACCTTTCGGCGGGTTTTAGTGCTCAATGCCACCTATGAGCCGCTCAGCGTCGTTTCAATGCACCGCGCTGTAAATATGTTGCTTGCTGACCGTGCCGAAATGATTGAGGCCAGCGACGAAAAAATTCACAGCTTACACTTCACCATCGACGCGCCTTTGGTCATTCGCTTGCGTTATTATGTGCGTATTCCGCGCAATCTGCCCATGCCGTTATCACGTCGGGCCATCTTAACCCGCGATAATCACACCTGCCAATATTGTGGGCGGCAACCCGGGCGCGAAGAATTAACCATCGACCATGTGTTACCACGCTCACGTGGGGGGCGCACCGATTGGGAAAATGTGGTGACAGCCTGCGGCGAATGTAACCGCCGCAAAGCCAATAAAACCCCAGACGAGGCGCATATGCCCTTACTCAGCCAACCCATTCGCCCACGGTTTTGGGCGATGGCGCTTGCCACCATTGGTGGGCACGAAGCTTGGCGCAAATATTTACGCACATAAAATACACGTCTTCTTATGATGTCAAACCTCACCCTACGGCCTGAACAACGCGCCATTTGCGCCTATACCGCGGGGCGAATGGCGGTGTCGGCGGTGCCGGGCAGCGGCAAAACATTCACCTTGGCGGCTTTGGCGGTGCAATTGCTAAAGGCACAGGCCAGCCAATGGGATGCCTTAAGCGATGTGCAAGATGAGCGTGAAATCCTCATCGTCACGTTCACCACGTCCGCCGTCGATAACATCCGCAGTCGTATTCGGCGACTATTGGCCGATGAAAAACTGCCCGATGCGGGTTATCGTGTGTTGACCTTACACGGGTTGGCCCACCTTATTTTGCGTCAACGCCCCGATTTGGCTGGCATGAGTGTCGATTTTCAAATCGATGATGAATTATCGGGCGGGCAAGCCATGATTGATGCCGTGCGCTGGTTTACTCACATCGCCGCGCCCGATTTTTGGCAAAGTTTTGTGCCAGCCGATCTCCCCATCCCCAAACGTGAACGCGCCCTAGAGCAATGGCGTAAAGCCACCGAGCGCATCGCCCGCGAAGTGATCCGTTTAGCCAAAAATCTACGCTTAACCCCCAAAGACCTGATAAAAGAAGGATTGGGGATTACGGATTGGGGATTAATCTCCCCTACCCCACACTCCGCAACCTCCGATTCTCAATCGCTCATCCTCAACCCGTCCTCCTTCCTCGGCATTGGGGCAATGATTTATGACCGCTATGAAAAAATCTTAAATTTGGGGGGGCGGCTCGATTTTGATGATTTAATCTGGCGGGCCATTACGGCGCTCGAAAATGATGCCGGTTTTCGCGCCAAATTGGGGCAACGTTGGTGGGTTATTTTAGAAGACGAAGCCCAAGACAGCACGCCGTTACAAGAAATCATCTTAAATTTAATTTCTGGGCACAACCAAACCAACGCCAAAACACCCCAAAACCCTTTGGCGCAAAATTGGGTACGGGTCGGCGATCCGAATCAAGCCATCATGACGACGTTTACCGCGTCAGATACGCGCTTCTTTCGCGAATATACCGCGCGGCCCGATGTCACCGCCCTGCCGTTATCCCAAAGTGGTCGCAGCGCCCAAAACATCATCGATATGGCGAATTGGCTGGCGAGTTGGGCCGTCCAGTCACACCCAGAGCCAGAAGTGCGGCTAACTGCCCTCAGCTACACGGTGCAAATTCACCCCACCCAACCCGATGATGCCCAGCCCAACCCACCCAACGACAAGTCAATCATTCATATTGAAACCTATGGGCATAGCGACGAAGAAAGTGATA
>CAMDWA010000180.1 GCA_945877855.1 Thermoflexus hugenholtzii JAD2
ACGCCGGGCAAATTTATTTGCCATTCGCACCCAGCCTCGGCGTGCCAGTGAAATATAACCTTTATCGCGGGTCATATCACCTGCCCCAAGGCCATGTTTATATTACATCGGGCTGTGGCGAAGCCAGCACACCCACCCGCCTCAACACGTGGCCCGAAATTGTCATCATCGAAGTATGGGGCGCGGCTAAACAATACACGGCTGTTCGTCACGGCATATAATCTTCGTCGCAACGACTATACTCAAAACGTCTGATGTTACGGAATCGCTATTTCCTCTTTGCCGATGGGTTACTGCTATTGTTGGGTGCTTGTGCCACCTATATGCTCAGGCTTGATCGGGTGAATGTCTCTGATTACCTCAGCGGTATTTTGCTTTTAGGTGGCAGCACCATCCTCTCGACGATTGGCATTTTTTACAAGACTAATGTCTACGGGCGCATGTGGCGTTATGCCGCCACCGAAGATATGTTGTTGCTCACTATCGGCACTATCAGCGGTGTCATCTTGGGCGGTTGTGTCAGCCTCGTTGTCGCCAATTTCATCTTTCCCGATATTGTTGTGCCGCGTTCTGCGCCTTTTATTTATCTGGTGTTGGCAATTTGGGCCACAGCCGGGCCACGCTTATTGTTTCGCTCGGCCAGCAAATTTTCGGTGCAACAACAGCGTCGCCGCAGCATTCAGCATGGCTCACACGACAGTGTGCCAACGCTGATTGTTGGGGCCGGTGATGCTGGGGCCATGATCGCCCGCGAGATCAGCCAAAACCCACAAATGGGCATTCATACCTTGGGGTTTGTGGATGACGATCCTGCCAAGCAAGGCGTGCGTATTTATGGCTTGTCGGTATTGGGCAAATCTGCCGACTTGCCGCGCCTCATTACCAGCCTAAATATCGAGCAAACCATCATTGCCATGCCAACCGCCACCGGCAAAGTGTTGCGCCAAGTGATGCAATGGAGCGAACAATCGGGCGCTCGTGCCCGCATCATCCCCGGCATTTATGAAATTTTAGACGGCAAAGTCAATATTAACCAACTGCGCAATATTCAAATCGAAGATTTATTGCGCCGCGAACCTGTTGTGACCGATACCGCCGGTGTGCAGCAGCTTTTGCGCGGCAAGCGCGTGTTGGTCACCGGCGGCGGTGGGTCAATTGGCAGCGAGCTGTGCCGCCAAATCTTGCGCTGTCAGCCCGAACAACTCATCATTTTTGGGCATGGCGAAAACAGCGTGTTTGAGATTGAAAACGAACTGAACGAACTGCGCAGCAAAATGTTAAAGTCGGGCTTAATTGACCCAAGCCAAGCCAAAATCAGCGCCGTTATTGGTGATTTGCGGCATGCGGCTCGTGTGAATGCCCTGATGAGCGACTATCGCCCACAGGTTGTTTTTCATGCGGCAGCCCACAAACATGTGCCGCTAATGGAAAAAAACTCACCCGAAGCCGTAACAAATAACATTATTGGAACCCAAACGTTGGTGAATGCCGCCGTGACCTATGATGTCGAGAAGTTTGTCATGATTTCGAGCGACAAGGCGGTCAACCCCACCACCATGATGGGGGCCAGCAAACGCATCGCCGAAATGTTGGTCATTCAGGCCGCCAATCAACGCTTTAATGGCAAAAAACGCCCGTTTTGTGCGGTGCGGTTTGGCAATGTGTTAGGCAGTCGTGGCAGCGTGGTGTTGACCTTCCGCAAACAAATTGCGGCGGGTGGGCCGGTCACGGTGACGCATCCCGACATGGAGCGCTTTTTTATGACTATCCCCGAAGCGGTGCAATTGGTGCTACAGGCCGGGGTGATGGGGCAAGGTGGCGAAATTTTTGTACTCGATATGGGCGAACCGGTCAAAATTCTTGACCTTGCCCGCACGCTGATCGAATTGTCGGGCTTGCAACCCGGGCGCGATATTGACATCGCCTTCACCGGCATCCGCCCGGGCGAAAAGTTATACGAAGAGCTGTTTTTGTCGCACGAAAATTATGAGCGCACCCGCCACGAGAAAATATTCATCGCCACCAACAGCGAGGCCAATATTCCAGCGGGCTTAAATGAGGCTGTAATCGCACTGGCCGCTGTTGCCGAGCGCAACGATTCCGCCGCTATCCGCAAACAAATGGGCGAGTTGATTCCCGGGCTGGCGACTTCATAAAAAATAGATCGCCAGCGCAAACCTCGGAGGTTTTAGCAGGCTTTACTTTACAGCCTTCAACACTAAATCCAACGCCTGCAATGTCACCAAATTGCGCATATTTGCGCCACCCTTTAACCCCTCGGCGCTAAACACATCTGAGCGACCAGCGGCGGGCAACGATAAATGAGTGGTATTGTTCGGGTCAACACCTTTATTGGGCAATGGCGCAATCGCACGTTGAAAATTGACCAGTGGCACATCCAATTCACGCGCCACTTTCACCACAATTTGATTCAATTTGACCGATTTTTCGGGGTTTTCGGGGCGCGATGGAAAAGTGTGCAGCAATGGCACAATATTGCGTTTGAGCGTTTCATCTAAAATTTCTCGCAAATAACGTTCAAAATCGGGCAACTCGGTGGCGGTCACGTCATTGGTGCCAAACATAATGACGGCAATGCTGGGTTTGGCGAGGCGATATTCACACAATAACGGGTTTTCGCCAGATTTGCACCATTTGGGGTCGGCCCAAGTGGCATCGAGCGGGCCAGCCACATTAAACCCACCCGCTGAGGTGATGGTCGTGGTGGTAAATGAGTCATCACGCCAGCCTTGCTCGCTGCGGGCTGGCACACCCTTAAATTGTTCAATCACCGCCTTAAGCGCGGCATAATCAGCCCATTCGGTTTTACCTTCGGCCAATGGGCGCAAAAAATCAGGGTTGTCAGTCATACAATCACCCAATTTGGTAAACACCCGCGGGTTATTGCCTTGTGCCAGACCCGCTTTATACAGGGCGCTCATTTTGGGGCTAATGGTGGGCAAAATGGGTAACTCGTCGAGCGAGGCCGGAGCCGCAGGTGCAGCCGGTTTTACCGTGGGCGGCGGTGGGGTTGGCGCTACACACGCCGCCAATATGAGGCTGATGAGAATAAGGGGAAAATGGGTTAGAGCTTTCACGCAATTGAGTATGATACCAAAATCAATCAAGGCCAGACCTTGCAAACACAATTTCAACCTGAGTTAAAATCCTAAGCGAGCGTCATCATGAATCAACCCCAAAGCAACCGGACCTCAGCGAACCCCAACCCAGATGTGTTGACGGCCTCATTGGTCGCCACACTCAAGCAACACATTACTGATCTTGAGGCTGAGGCCGCGAGTATGCGGCGTGAATTAAACGCCGCAAAAGAGACGTTGCGCAAGCTTGAGCAAATTGTCGGCTCGGCAGAGCGTTTTGCGCTACCAGTCGAAGCCGCTAGTCCAGCGCGGAATACGTCGCGCCCAAGCGAAGCCTCGCGCCTGATTGAACCCATTCACCCCACAAATGATGATAAAGCGCCGATAACGGAAGCCGTCAGCGACACGCTGCCAGCCTTGCCGCCGATTGCCCAGCGCGTGCGTAATCTCACCGACAAATTGATCAAGCGCTTTGGCATTGACGAAAGTGAACAAAGATAGTGATTTGTGACTCGTGACTCGTGACTCGTGGGCCATGACTCACGAGTCACAAATCAACCCCACTCAGCCCAACATTTTTTGCTCAAATAACCACGCAAATAACGCTGGCTCGGCATAGGCGGCGCTCCAACAATCGTGGGCAAGGTCGGGGTAAAGGGTGTAGCGCGGGCTGCCGCCACACCGTCGCAAGGTTTTAATCAATACTTCGCTCTCATGCGGCGGCACAATAGCATCGAGCGCCCCATGAAAAGCCCAAATGGGCAGATGACGCAACATATTAACCCGCGCCGGAAAACCAAATTGTTTGCGCCCACCACCACAAATAGGCACGATGGCGGCAAAGCGCTGCGGGTATTGGCTGGCAAGCTCCCAACAGCCATAACCGCCCATACTTAAACCGGTCAGGTAAATTCGTTTTGGGTCGATTTTTTGTGTTGCCACAATGGTATCGATCAAGCCCATAATTGCCCCAAAATGAGGTGTCCACCACGACCCCAGCGGGCATTGAGGCGAGACGACAATGGCAGGGATGTCGTGCCCTTGGGCGATGCGTTTGGGCAAGCCATGCTGTCGCAATTTACGCAAATCGCGCCCGCGCTCGCCTGAGCCATGCAAAAACACAATTAGCGGCCAGCCATTGTCAGTGAGGGTGGCATCGGGTTTGGGTAAATGCAAATAATAATGGAGCTTGGCTTTACGCGCACCCGGTGGCGTGTAATGCTGGGGAATGTTCATTGGCTATGTCGCAACGGCTAATCCGGCCCCAGTCATGCCATAACCGTTGCCGTTATACAACATATATCGTTTGCCAGCGTGGTCAAACACATGCGGGTATTCGACCATTTTGCCGTCCCAATCGTCGGGGTTGCCTGAGATATCGATATCCACTTGTTCGTCCATGCGTGTCCAATCAAGACCATCGCGTGATTCAGCGTAGCCGATGCGATAACGATCACCGCGATATGAAAACCACATGCGATACAAGCCATTTGGCTCTTTTATCACGCTTGGTCGTGAAATGGCGTATTCGCCAGCATTTTTAAAGTCGATGCACACTTTACCGGTGGGCCGCCAAATGATGCCGTCGGAAGATTCGGCATATTTAAGGTGATAATAATGGCGCGGTTTGCCATCCACAATCTCCCATTTCATACACGATAAATACCACATCCGCCAAATCCCGCCATCAACCAGCACACAACAACTGGCGACAAAACATGGGTCAAACCAATTGCGCCCTAAGACTGGCCCGGGTCCAGCTTTTTCAAAATTCATACTGCCTTCATCGGCAATGGCTAACCCGATTGAATTTTGAAATGGCACACTCACACCCAAGTTCCAACCAATGTAATACAAATATTTTTTGCCGTTGTGATAAGTTACCCACGAATTCATGGCCCCGTGTTCATCGTATCGGGCTAAACCGCCGTAACTCAAAATTGGCTGTGGATGAACAATTAGTGATTGTTGCGGGTTGTTAAGGTCAATTTGGGCATAGCCAATAATCGAACGCTGTTGTATGTCGCGCCCGCTAAAGTAGATATTAAACAAATCGCCCGTTACATGCTCGGCAAATGGCAACGCCGTGTGCGAGTTCATCCAAGGCAAATTTGTAGGAGGGGGCAAAACTAGCCCAAGTTTGGTCCAATTCATAGGGAAGTGCAAAGTGCAAAGTGCAAAGTGCAAAGTGTAAAGTAAAAAATAGAAAGTAGAAGGTATTGAGTATAAAGTGAAGCTGTAAGCTCTTACTTTTTACTTTTCACTTTCTACTTTTCACTCTCTACTTCTCCCTCAGCACTTTAACCTGTTGCGCGATAAGCGCAGGGTCCTCCATCGGAATGAAGTGAGAATAGGAGGGCGGCAAAGGAATGTCGTGGCCATGAGCAAAGTGACTGGCGAGGTCAGGCGTGGTGGGCGAGGCATCGAGATCGTTGATGGACGTGGCAATGTGGGTGCAGCGCAAAATATGCACTGGCTGTTGAATATTGGCGATGTGGGTGTAAATGTCGCTGTTTTGCCGTAAGCGTGAACTGGTGTAAACGTTGGCCTCGGCTTCGGGCGAACACGCCAACACAAAGCCAGCTTCGGCATTCGGGGCGGGCAATAAGCCATATTGACAATAATCACGCAACACAGCGGGCTGCCAGTTTGCAAATGGTTTGCGTCCGTTAAAACGTTCAAACATTTCATCCGGGTCGCGCCATTGGTTGCGGCGCTGTATGGTGAAATGCGTATTGGCATCGTAATCGTCTAAATGATACCAATCTGGACTAAAAATAACGGGGTCGATGAGCAACAACGCCGAAAAAGCTTGCGGCATAGCCGCCGCGACCCGCACCAATTGATTGCCACCCAGCGAATGCCCGACGCCAATGGCCCCACGCAAGTCTAATTGCCGTAATAGGTCAACAGCATCATGCCCCATTTTGGGCCAAGGGTTATGCACATCGGTTTTGGCGCTATGTCCATGATTACGGGCATCGACGCTCCAACATTGCCAGCCCGGCAAATGTGTAATCACTTGATTCCAACATCGACCGTGAAAACTGCTGGCATGAAAAAAAATGACGGGCGGCTGTTGTGGTGTCACTTCGCCAACATATTCATAAACAGCAAGGTTTACGCCATTGGCACACAGGGTTCTCTGTATTGGGTTCAAGATTTTTAAGCAAAAATTTCTTCGACCACGCGCCCTTCCCATTGTGGGTGCGGCTTGAAGCCAAGCAAACGCGCAAGTGTTGGGGCGGTGTCGAGCAAACTAACCGCCGATTGAATGATGCCAGCTTTGATACCCGGCCCTGATGCCATCCAAGGAATGAGCATATCTTCGGGCATGTCGGTGCCATGGGTGCGATCATGCCCACCGTGATCGCTTTGCAACACAATATTGGTATCGGCTGGCAAAGCAGCAAGCAATTTGCCTAATTCAATATCAACCTGCTCAATTTGTTTGAAATAGCCGTCGTTCATCCAGCCAAATACATGCCCCATCGTATCGACTGTACCCAAGTAGACGAATGAAAATTGCGGCTGCAAACGCGGGATCATGGCTGATGCAACTTCAACAGTAATGGCATCGCCATCGATTAATTTGCTGGTGTCGTTAAAAAACGACATCCACAATGTTTCAGGTGTATTCAGGTTGCGTAAGGGTTCCCAATTGTAAAAATGGGCGCAGCGAATACCATGCACCGCCGCGACCTCAATTAAGCCGGGCAATGGGCGGGCCATCGGCACCCAAGTATTGCTCACAATGCCATGACGCTCAGGCGGCACGCTGTGAAAGATAGACATGTGACAGGGTAAGGTGATCGACGGCATGACGCTGCGAGCACACAAGGTGTAGGCCGAGCGCGCCATCAGCCCGCGCAAATTGGGGCAAGCGGTCTGTGCAATTGCATCGGGGCGCAGACCATCAATCAAAATAAAAACAGTGTTATGTGCCATAGCGAATAAATATTAAGAGATGTAAAGTGCATCTTTGCTGATCAAAGCTGATGTTGGGTCAACCAAGCATGCAAGTCATCGGGGTGTTTAAACGACAAGAGGTCTTGGGCTAACTGAGGCTGTAAACGCGCATCTAAACGCTCAATTGCTTCGCGTGCTGTTTCATTCACTGGACCAACTAACCGTTCAAGTAACAGCATAATAATCCCAATACGCCCCTGGTCACGGCCCTGTTCCAAACCTTTCTCTAAGCCCTTCTCAATTCCTTCAGCCAAGGCCATTTGTTCAATACTTGATATGTATTTCATTGGTTCACTCTCCAATTTTCTTAATTCTGCTTTATATTGTAGTGCTTCGCCAGCAGGTAATTGCATAACCCAATCCATAAATCGATATAAATCGTAAATTGCATCAACAGTAGTTTAGTCTAAAAGTAGGGATGTTGTTCAAACCTGTAGTAAAACAGAGGGTATGAAAAAAAAGAAGAACAACATCCCCCCGCAGTATACAAAACAGTCGAAGCGATGATAGCAACGCTAGCAAGCATCAACAAAGGAACAGA
>CAMDWA010000181.1 GCA_945877855.1 Thermoflexus hugenholtzii JAD2
GGGGGCGGGTCTTTCTTCTCGGCGTTTTTGTCATTTGTTTCCACTGGTTTGGGGTCGGGGTAGGCCTCAATAATGTGTTGCAGCGCCGCAACCACCCGTGCTTGCATCCCCAATAACGATTCGCCGCCGGGCAATTGCCCGAGCGAAGGCGTTTCGACAATTTGTTTCCAAATGGCTTTGCTGGCTTCTTCTTCGCCCAATTCTTTCATCAAACGCGCCGTAAAATGGCCGGTATCGGTGTCGGCCAATTGGTTGTTGATGTGAATGGGCAAGCCATGCGGCATCGCCACGCGCCACGCCGTCTCGATGGCGCGTTCGAGTTGGCTAGCGTAAACAGCCGTAATTTTGCGATCTTTGAGATATTGACCGAGGGCCTCGGCTTGTTTGCGGCCTTCTTCATTTAAATGAATATTGGGGTGTTGACCGGGCAGACGGCCCGTTTTTACAAAATCGTTGGTGGCGTGGCGAATGAGCAAGAGTCTTGGCATAACCCTGCTATCTTATCGCAAGAAGAAAAATGGATTTTGTTGCACCCCGTTGCGGCGGATTTCAAAATGTAAATGTGGCCCAGTAGAGCGACCTGTGCTGCCCACCAAGCCAATCACTTGCCCACGCGCCACCGGCTGACCATTTTGTACATAGGGCGTGCCAACCATATGGGCATACCATGTGGTGAAGCCATTGTTATGGTTAATCACCACCAAATTGCCATAGCCCACCGTGCTCCAGCCCGAAAATTGCACATAGCCGTTATCGGCAGCCCGAATGGGCGTGCCAGAACTAATTGCCATATCGAGACCCGGATGACCCCACCAAAAATTTTGGCTGAGAATGTAGCCGGTGAGCGGATATGAGAAAATGCCGGTGGCAGCGCGTGGTGCGGTAAAGGCTTGCGGCGCTGCTGCACCTGTGTTGGCACGTGGGGCAGCGGCTTGACCTTGGCTGCTGGCGGCAATCGGCAATTCGACAATGCGTGGTTTTAATGGTTTAACCCCATTTGCGACAATAATCTGGGTTCCGGCGACCACGTTGGCCCCATTGCCCAAATTGTTATAAGACAGGCCGACAATATCTTCGACTTTGGCTTTAAATTTTTTTGCAATACTATCAAGCGTATCGCCTGTTTGCACTTTGTAATACACGCCATCGACGGGTAAGATATTTAAAATTTGGCCGAGGCTTAAATGATCAGGATCTTCTTCGACTTCTTCATTTGACCATGCTAAGGTCGCTGGCTCTAGGCCAAAACGGGTTGAAAGCCCTTCAACAGTATCGCCGGGCTGCACAGTATAGGTAAAAATGGTTTTGCGTTCTTCAATTTGTTTGACGGTTTGTGGCAGTGCAAAGCGGGTTAGCAGGCCATCGTCTTGGTTCGCAAGGGTGGCGTAATTTTGTTGGCTATAGAGCGCAAATAAATCGCGGCTGTTGGGAATATTGCCTGCGCCAAACACCCCATTGGGGATATTTTGAGACAAAATATTTGACTCGTTGGCCGGGTTAATAGCACCATCTGGGCGCGAAACGATGCTTGATGGGTTGTTGGGAATTGGCTCAGGCGTAACTCTTGCGACATTTAGCCGTGCCCCTGCCAATAAAACGGCAATAATGGCGACCAAAATAATAGCAATGTGAGACGTGTAACGCCCGATGATGACGATAATTTGCCAACGCAAATCATGATCTGGTTGCCCGCCCAAATATTCACCAACGACCCGTTGGAGGGTTTGCGCGGCAGAACGAACGAGATTGCGGTCTTCATTCATATGATTTAAATCCTAACACAATATTTTTTTATCACGTTCAAAGTGCAATGCATCTTTGGATGGACAATTTTAGGGGATTAGGATTGCGCTAGAATAGCATACCATGAACGCCCGTTATGATGCCTCGGCCAGCCTCTCTGTAGGGGTGCGTTCACATCTCGTCAATATTAGCGATCGGGGGGCCATTATCGAAACGTTTAGGACCGATCGACATGGTTAGTGTAGTGTATTTTTCAAGTTGACCCGTCATTTGGTGAAGATAACGTATTTTCTCAACAATTCGGGTCGCACCAATCAACTCATTAACCAATTAACCCATTAATCTAATTAACTATTTCCATGAGCAACAATCAATTTAATGCACTTGCCGAATTGAGCTATAGCGGCGGCAAAGTCTATATTTATCGGCTCGATGCGCTAACCGAGGCCGGCATTGGTCATCTTGCCAAACTGCCATTTAGCATCAAAGTGATGCTAGAGCAAGCCTTGCGCCAATGTGACGATTTTGAGATCACCCAAGATGATGTGAAACGGCTGGCAAACTGGAACGCCAAAGCCGTTGCGCCCGTCGAAATGCCATTCAAACCCGCCCGCGTTATTTTGCAAGATTTTAGCGGTGTGCCGTGTTTGGTCGATTTGGCCGCCATGCGCAGCGCCTTGGCTAAATTGGGCGGCGACCCCGCCAAAGTCAACCCCCTCGTGCCGGTCGATATGGTCATCGACCATTCGGTGCAGGTCGATTTTTTTGGCAGCAAAGATGCCTTTGATCTTAACTTGGCTCAAGAATTTAAGCGCAATAACGAGCGTTATAAATTTGCCAAATGGGGTCAAAATGCCTTCAAAAACTTCCGCGTCGTGCCACCCGGCACCGGCATTGTGCATCAAGTCAACCTCGAATATTTGTCGAAGGCCACCATGACCAAGGTTGATGCAGCAGGCCACACCGTCGCTTACCCCGACACCCTCGTCGGCACCGACAGCCACACCACCATGATCAATGGTTTGGGCGTGGTGGGTTGGGGCGTTGGCGGGATTGAAGCCGAAGCCGTGATGGTTGGTCAGCCACTCTATATGGTGATGCCCGAAGTGATTGGCTTTAAGCTGTATGGCAAGGCCAAAGAAGGCATTACTGCCACCGATATCACCTTGACTGTGGTGCAAATGTTACGCAAGAAAGGCGTGGTTGAGAAATTTGTCGAATTTTATGGCCTCGGCCTCAGCAATATGAGCTTGGCCGACCGCGCTACCATCGCCAATATGGCCCCAGAATATGGTGCGACGATGGGTTATTTCCCCACTGATGCCGAAACTTTGCGCTATTTGCGCAATAGTGGGCGCGGCGCCGAGGCCGATCTGACCGAGGCTTATGCCAAGGCACAGGGCATGTTCCGCACCGATGATTTGGCCGACCCCGAATTTACTGACACGCTCGAACTCGATTTGGGCACGGTTGAGCCAAGCGTAGCGGGGCCAAAACGCCCGCAAGATCGCGTGGCGCTGTCGCAGGTCAAGAAGCAATTCACCGGCGCACTCACTGCCCCCACCAAAGACCGTGGTTTTGGCCTGAAGCAAGAGGAACTAGGCCGTACCGCCAGCTTGGCGAACAAAGGCGAAAAGATTGAAATGCGTCACGGGGCGGTGGTGATTGCCGCTATTACAAGCTGCACCAACACCAGCAACCCCAGCGTGATGTTGGGCGCTGGCTTGGTGGCAAAAAAGGCGGTTGAAAAAGGCTTGCATGTGCCAGCCTATGTTAAAACCAGCTTGGCCCCGGGCAGCAAAGTGGTGCATGAGTATTTGAAAGATGCCAATTTGCTCGAACCGCTCGAGGCATTGGGTTTTCATATCATTGGCTACGGCTGCACCACCTGTATCGGTAACAGCGGCCCCTTGCCGGTGCAAGTGGCCAAGGCCGTAACCGACAGCAACATCGTCACCAGCGCCGTGATCAGCGGCAACCGCAACTTTGAAGGCCGTGTGCACCCCTTGGTCAAGGCCAATTATTTGGCTTCGCCGCCGTTGGTGGTGGCTTATGCCTTGGCGGGCAGCACCGATATTGACATCACCACCGAGCCAATCGGTATGGGCAGCGATGGCAACCTGGTGTATTTGAAGGACATTTGGCCGAGCACCCAAGAAGTGCAAGATGCCGTCGAAGCGCATATTAAGCCCGAAATGTTCAATTCGCAATATGGCAACGCCTTTGCTGGCAGCGCCGAATGGCAAGCCATTAGTGGGGCCGAAGGGCAACTGTATGCGTGGGATGAATATAGCACCTATATTCAAGAGCCACCCTATTTTGATGGCTTGACGCTAACCCCGCCCGATGTGCAATCGGTGGTGAATGCGCGGGTATTGGGTTTGTTTGGTGATTCGATCACGACTGACCACATTTCGCCCGCTGGCGATATTGCGCTGAGCAGCCCAGCCGGCCAATGGCTTGAGGATCACGATGTGGCGAAGGAAGATTTTAACCAATATGGCGCACGACGTGGCAATGACAAGATCATGACTCGTGGCACGTTTGCCAATATTCGGCTAAAGAACCAGTTGTTGCCGGGCACCGAGGGTGGTATCACCAAGTATCACCCGACGGGTGAGACGCTGGCGATTTTTGACGCTGCGATGAAGTATAAGGAGAGCAAGACGCAGTTGATTGTGTTGGCTGGCAAGGAATATGGCACGGGCAGCAGCCGTGACTGGGCCGCTAAAGGCAGCAATTTGCTCGGTGTGCGGGCTGTTATTGCCGAGAGCTTCGAGCGGATTCATCGCAATAACTTGGTCGGGATGGGGGTGTTGCCCTGCCAGTTCTTGCCCGGTCAATCGTGGGAGAGCGTTGGTTTGAAGGGTGATGAGAGCTACAGCATTGCACTGGATGGCAATTTGACCCCGCGCGAGACTTTGACGGTGAATGTGACGCGCCCCGATGGCAGCGCCTTTAGCTTCGAGGTGATGAGCCGTCTCGATACGCCGGTTGAGGTGAATTATTATAAGAATGGCGGCATTTTGCAGACGGTGTTGCGCAATATGGCGCGATAGAGCGTGGGAAGTGGAAAGTGCTAAGTGCTAAGTGCTAAGTGCTGAGTGCTGAGTTTTGAGGGAAGGGCCTATCGGTGATGATAGGCTCTTTTTTGTTCAGACCAAATTTATAGCCAACTGGATAAAATTGTGTAAGGGTCAAAATGATGCTGCAATCGCTAAATCGTCATTTTTGCGTAACATCTGTCATTTCGACGCGAAGCGAGAAATCTTTGCATAACATACGCTTGTCGCCTCAATTTACGCAAAGATTTCTCGCTTCGCGTCGAAATGACGGTTCCATTATTATCTTGACCCTTACACAACTGGATAAAATTGATCATGACTTCGATTTACACAATTAGAACCATGTCGCCAGATGACCTGCATGTTGCGATTGATTGGGCGGCAAGCGAGGGGTGGAACCCCGGATTACACGACCAAGATTGCTTTTATGCCGCAGACCCACAAGGTTTTTTGATCGGTGAATTAAATGGTGAACCAATTGCGACGATTTCGGCAGTGAAATATGGGGCCGGTTTTGGTTTTATTGGGCTATATATTGTTAAACCGGCCTATCGCGGCAAGGGGTATGGCATTCAAATTTGGAATGCGGCGTTGAATTATTTGGCGGGCCGCAATATTGGGCTAGATGGGGTTGTGGCGCAACAGCGCAACTATCAAAAATCGGGTTTTCAACTGGCCTATCGGAATATACGTTTTGCCGGAACGAGTAAAGCCAATTTGACGCACTCGTCAAATCTTGTTGATTTGGCAGATATCCCATTTGCTGCCATTGCTGAATATGACCGGGCGTTTTTTCCTGAGCGCAGAGACCATTTTTTGCGAAAATGGATTGGACAACCGGATAGTGTTGCGCTGGGTATGGTAGAAAATGGTAAAGTGCGCGGGTATGGGGTCATTCGAGCTTGTCGTTTGGGTTATAAGATTGGGCCGCTGAATGCAGATCATTTTGAACTGGCCGATGAATTGTTTGGTGCGTTGTTGGCGAAAATACCGGCTGGGTCAACCATTTATCTAGATATTCCAGAGCCAAATACACAGGCCCTTGAATTGGCGCAAAAATATTTGCACATGGTGTTTGAAACAGCCCGCATGTATACAGGTGCTTTTCCGGCTTTGTCACTTGACAAGATGTTTGGTATTACCAGTTTTGAATTGGGTTGATCATTCTTGCTAGCGAAGGTATTGTTCGTGCGTTGAGTTTTTTAATTAATGAAGCGATGCGGCTAAAAATTACAACTTTAAACGATATCCCACACCCGGTTCTGTATTAATATACGTTGGTCTTGCTGAATCAGGCTCTATTTTTCCACGCAAATTGCTTATATTCACCCTAAGGATATGCATGTCGTTATAGCCTTCGCCCCAAACTTGGCGCAAAAGCTGCCGATGTGTGATGACTTTTCCGGCATGAGTAACCAAAATTTTTAACAGGTCATATTCTGTAGGTGTGAGCTGAACTTCTTTTTGATTCATCGTCACAAGTCTGCGTGAAAAATCAACAACCAAGTCTCTAAACTGAAAGATGGGTTCGTTGGGGTTGGTTGATTGTTTTCGTAATGCCACGCGCATTCTTGCAAGCAATTCGCCTGTGCCAAAGGGTTTGGTTAGGTAATCATCTGCACCTGCATCAAGGGCGGCGATCTTATCTTGTTCGGCTTCGCGGACCGAAAGAATGATAATGGGTGTTTGACTCCATTCGCGTAATCGGCGCGTGACTTCAATGCCATCAATATCGGGTAAGCCTAAATCAAGAATAATGATATCTGGGCGATAGGTAAGCACTGCGTTTATAGCATCTAGCCCGTTGGCGGCTTCATATACGGTTAAACCCTGTACCCCTAACGCAGTGCGTAAATAGCGCCGAATAGGCGCTTCATCATCTATGACCAAAACACGTTGATTGCCTAGTATCATACGTTTAATCGTAACTCAATTTTAATGCCTGTGCCACCCCCTTCGCGGTTAAAGGCACGAATTTGCCCGCCATGTGTTTCGATAATCCCTTTACAAATAGATAGCCCCAACCCTGTGCCGCTGATGCTTTCGGGCCGCTGAACGCGATAGAACTTGTCAAAGACGCGAGCCAGATCATTGGGCGGAATCCCAATCCCACGGTCTAAAATTTGCAGATTGGCTTGGGTGTTATTGGTTGAAGCCGATATTTCGATTGTTGAATTTTCTGGTGAATATTTGATGGCATTTTCTAACAGATTGACAATAACTTGTACCATTAAGGTGAAGTCGATTGGCACGAGTGGAAATTTCTCGGGTATGTTCACCTTAATCTGATGTTTTTCAGCACGTTTGCCCAGTTGCTCAATGGCCGTGCCAATTAAGTCTTGGATATCTCCGGGTTCGATATGAAGTTTAATCGCTCCGCTTTCGATACGTGTCATGTTGAGTAGGTTGCCTACGAGGCGGTTGAGTCGGTCTGCTTCACTGCGAGCATTTTCGATCAAGGTATTGCGAGATGGCTCATCCATCTTCATCTCATTGTCATTGAGTGCTGAAAGCGCACCGGTGATGGCGACCAGTGGTGTGCGAAGGTCATGAGAAATAGAATTAAGTAATGCATTTTGTAATGTTTCTGCAGATTGTAATAATCAGTAGTTTAGGCTAAAAAAAATTTAACAAAACGACCCCAGTAAGTGGCAAATAAAGCCCACTTCGAAGCCAAGGCAAGCAAAAGCGAGCGTGAAAGAAACCTCTCACCCTTAAATAAAACTATTTCGCCTCAAACCAACCCTAAAT
>CAMDWA010000182.1 GCA_945877855.1 Thermoflexus hugenholtzii JAD2
AGGGTTGGTTTGAGGCGAAATAGTTTTATTTAAGGGTGAGAGGTTTCTTTCACGCTGGCTTTTGCTTGCCTCGGTTTCGAAGTGGGCTTTATTTGCCACTCGCTCAGGTTATTTTGTCAAATCTTTTTTAGACTAAACTACTGTTAATGTGACGATTACAATATTTTGCGCAATCGCGCCATATGAACGGCTTCAGCGCGGCTATCGGCACCAAGTTTTGCAATCACATTGCCAACATGAAAAATGGCAGTGCGCTCGGTCACATTAAGCGCTTGGGCAATTTCACGGTTACGTAAACCCCGTGCAATCAGTTGTAATACTTCTTCTTCTCTTGCTGTTAGTGGTTGCATGGGTGTTAGCTCATGCGAAGATGGGCGATATGTTTCATCACCATTGACACCTGCCGATTGTTCGGCACGAGCCATTTGCACAACACTTTCGATCAGGCGGCAAGCGACTGCCAACTCATGCCCTTCGGCAGAGTTGGCAGTTAGGCTGGCTTGCACACGCTTAATTCGCTCGATCGCCCGGCCCAATACATCATCAATCGCTTCGCGTGAGATTGTATCCATGCAAAATCAAAAAAGATTATTCCGGCAACTCAACCACAAATTCTTTCGGATCGCTGCCATCTGAACCTTTGTGCACAATTTTAATTTTGATATCTTGGCGTTTCTTTGCTTCGCTGTTTGCTTCTTTTTCCTCTTTTTCGATCGGTTTGGCTGGCTCTGGTTCTTGTCCATCGGCTAACGCCCGCTTAAACACATGGAAAGCCGCCCCCATTGGTTGTGGCTGAATGTTAACAAGCTCCCACCCTTGCACGCCCAAATTGTTAAGGTAACGCCGTCCGAAGGCAGTCATACGTTCACCATCTTGAATGAGTATTTCGTCGCCTTCAACCGACACTCGCCCCCGAAAATCTACAAATGCTACTTTATATTCAAATCGACTCATTTTTTATCTCCTGTTTACTTTAATCTCACCATTTGGCAAGTTGTTACAGATGATATTAGCGGTTTGTCATCTGCGCTGCACTGTCAATTTTGATAGGCCGGTTGATAGTTTTGTCGAAATCACTATATGGCCTTTGGTAGCCCGATCAAGGGTCATTTATAGCAGGTTCGGAATTGATAAAAGGTTTGCGCTATGTATCTATGGTTTCCGATGACTATCATGGTTGCAAATTTTTTGCAACCATGAGAAATAACCCGAATATCCCCTCGCAGAAACTTAGAATTAATGCCGTATAGAATTTGTTGCACTTTAAGATCGACGATGAATCTCAAATAAAACCCTAGGTGACATGGGTCTTTAGTTGTAGATTTTACTCGTCATTAGGCTGATTTGACTATCCCCCCAGATATCTATCATGAGTATAGAGGCGAATACAAAATTTACCAAGGTACAACAAGAGGCATCAAAATGAACAACATTAAGCACATTACCCATCGAATCAGCCAAATCTTTTTTGTTATAGCGCTTGTTTTTGTTACATTAATTGGGGTTCAACCCAATGGCGCGGCTGCAACCAGCCAAACACCCAATTCACGCCGTGTGACAGCAATGGTTCGTCAGATTACGATTCGCCGAAATGCGTTGGTCAAAACGGTATCAAGCCCAACTGAACCACGCAATGTTGTATCTACAGCTACCGAGCCAGTGTTGCCGAATGAACCTGTGAATGTGGTGTTGCCTGCCAATGAACCCGTTCAACCACGTAATGTGGTATCGGGCGGCACAGAGCCGATTACTAACCCGGCTAAAGTGCGTGTGCAAAGTGGCCCCCGTATCGAGGTTGTGGGCGCACAGATTACACGCAAATAAGCCACTTGATTTTGCTAACTGACGAAAGGTTTTCTGATTCTTCTTCTCTTGTTTGGCAAACGCCCCGCAACATGCGGGGCGTTTGTCATTTTCCGAATCCCCTATACTGCCACCCATGCGATTGATCGCGTTATTTAAACCATGTTATGTGTTATCGTCTTTTACGCATGAAGAAGGCGAAACTGATAAACGCACCTTAAGCGAATTTGGCTTGCCGGCTGGCGTATATGCCGCTGGGCGGCTAGACTATGATAGTGAAGGCTTATTGTTGTTAACAGATGATGGCATATTGCAACATCGGCTGACCGACCCGCGTTATAAAATGCCTAAAACATATTATGCACAAGTTGAGGGCGTGCCAACCGAGGCGGCATTGGCGCAATTGCGGCGCGGGCTGAAAATTAAAGATTATATGACGCAGCCTTGTCTGGCCAATGTAATAACAACACCAGAACTGCCGCCGCGTGCCAAACCCATCACCCCACATGGCCCTACGGCATGGTTGGCGCTGGTGCTGCACGAAGGCAAGAAGCGCCAAGTGCGGCATATGACGGCGGCAGTCGGGTTGCCAACCTTGAGGTTATTGCGGGTTGCGATTGGCCCCATTACACTAGGGGACTTACAGCCGGGTCAGTGGCGCGAATTTAGCGCTGCTGAAATTGCAAAAATAATGCGCAGATAAATATGAGTACGATTACGGTGAATCATGTTGCCAAAGCCTTTGGCAGCGCACAAGCAGTGCGCGATGTGTCATTTGAAGTATTGCCGGGCGAAATTTTTGGTTTGCTGGGGCCAAATGGGGCCGGTAAAACCACCAGTATTCGCATGATTTTGGATATTTTTAAGCCTGATCATGGCACTATTAGTGTATTTGGGACAACGGCTGGTCAAATTTCGGCCAATCGTGATCGCATTGGCTATTTACCCGAAGAGCGTGGCTTGTATAAAGATGCACGGTTAGAAGATTGCGTGTTGTATTTGGCTGAACTAAAAGGTGTGGCGCGGGCCGAGGCCAAACTTCGCGCCCTTCGTTATTTTGAGCAATTTGACCTCATGCCGCACCGCAAAAAAAAGATTAGCGAATTGAGCAAAGGGATGCAGCAAAAGGTGCAAATTATTAGCACACTTATTCACCAACCGGCTTTGGTGATTATTGATGAACCCTTTAGCGGGCTTGACCCAGTAAATACCCGTTTGGTGCAAGAAGTGTTGCTGCGTGAGCGTGAGCGTGGCACCTCGATCGTGATGAGTACGCATCAGATGTATCAGGTAGAAGAAATGTGTGACCGTTTGGTGCTGATTAACAAGGGCGAAAGCGTGTTATATGGTGCAGTGAATGAGGTACGGCGGCGCTATGCCAGCCATTCGGTGCGGGTGACAGCGCAAGGCACATTGCCAACCATTGGCGGTGTCACCGAAACCGAACGTAAAGGGAATACCCATACCTTAAAACTGCCGCCCAATATCAGTTCGCAAGAGTTTTTGCTCATTTTGGCAGCCGAGCCAAATTTGCTTATCGAGTCTTATGAGTTGGCAATCCCCACAATGGATGATATTTTTGTGCGTGTCGTGGGGGGAAACGGCGAAATTAAAAATTAACCTAAAAATATCCGCTACAATTAAACAGTTACCCGCGCGGGTCTGTCACCAGACCCGCGTAATGTTGTACGGGGAAAATATATTTTTCAAAAAAGCCGTTATTAAGGAAATATTCATGGAAATTGAAGTTAAATCGTTAGTCGAGGCATTGCCAAAGCGCATTCAAAAATTGGGCGTGCTGGCTTATAACTTGTGGTGGACTTGGCAACCCGACGCACAAGCCTTGTTTTATAAGGTTGAACCACTGTTGTGGGAACAATTTGTGCATAACCCAGTTAAATTATTGCGTGCACTTTCACCAGCCAGCCTCAATCTACTGGCCAAAGATGCTACATTTTTGGCAGAATACGATCGCGTTATTGACGCATTTGAAGCCTATTTGGGCGCTGCCGCCCAATCAAAATCTGCTTCGGCAACCCCACAGACCTGGTTTAGCCAAAATTATGCTGCTGCAAAATGGGCTAACCCCGTCGCTTATTTTTCGATGGAGTATGGCGTATTTGAAGTATTGCCACTCTACGCTGGTGGGCTTGGGGTATTGGCGGGTGATCATCTTAAAGAGTCGAGCGATATTGGCTTGCCGTTAATTGGCGTTGGTTTTATTTATCAATATGGTTATTTCAAACAACGCATTACCGAAGATGGTTGGCAAGAAGCCGATTATCCAGCCTATGACTTTAACCAATTGCCAGTAACGCTGGTCCGCAAGCCTGATGGCACTGCGGTGACGGTCTCGGCACGGATCTCTGGGCGTGAAGTGACGATGCAAGCTTGGAAAGCCCAAATTGGCCGCGTGCCCTTGTATTTGCTCGATACCAATTTGCCGCAAAACAGCGAATATGATCGCTCGTTGACCCAACGCTTATATGTGCCAGACCCCGACAAGCGTATCGATCAAGAATGGCTTTTGGGGGTTGGGGGTGTGCGGCTATTACGGGCATTAAGTGTTACCCCCGCCGTGTGGCATATGAATGAAGGCCACCCAGCATTTTTGACGATTGAGCGTGCCCGCGAATTGGTGGTGGCGGGCCATACCTTTGCTGATGCTTGTGATGTGGTGCGTAAGAATACCGTATTCACCACCCACACCCCAGTGCCAGCGGGCAACGATGCATTTGCATTTTGGCAAATCGAGCGCCATTTGAATGGCATTTGGAATGATCTTGGCATCACCCGCGATGAGTTTTTTGCATTAGCAGATCAACAAGGCAGTTATGGCATGACCGTGTTAGCCTTGCGTATGGCTGCCCGTGCCAATGGTGTGAGCAAATTGCACGGTGAAGTTGCCAATGATATGTGGAAGTGGATGTATGACGCGCAAAACTTGCCTGCCGGTAGCGTTATTCCTACTGGCGGTCAGCCGATTCACTATATCACCAATGGGGTGCATTGCCCCACATGGATTCCACGCCGCGCCAAACGACATTATGCCCAATATTTAGGCGACAGCTGGCTCGAAAATGTCGATGATCAAGCCATGTGGCAAAAGATTCATGACATGCCAAATGAAGAGCTATGGCAATTACGCAAGCACTATAAGCGTAAGTTGGCAACGTTTATGCTTGAGCGTGCCCGCGCTAAATGGGCAACGCATACGGTGCACCCAGTGCAAACAATTGCCAGTGGCATCATGATCGAACCCATGCATTTAACCATTGGCTTTGCGAGACGTTTCCCAACCTATAAACGGGCCACACTTATTTTGCGCGATGTTGAACGTTTGATGCGAATTATCAACAACGCTCGTATGCCGGTGCAAATCATTTATGCGGGCAAATCGCACCCGCATGATGAGCCGGGTAAGTTACTCATTCAACAGCTTTATCGCCAAATTAAAAATGCCGATAGTTCAGGACGTTTGGTGTTTATTGAAGATTACGACACCAATGTTGCCCGGCACATGGTGATGGGGGTGGATGTATGGTTAAATACACCACGTCGCCCATATGAAGCCAGTGGTACCAGTGGCATGAAGGCCTCATTAAATGGCGCTATGAACTTTAGCGTTTTAGATGGTTGGTGGCCCGAAGCCTTTGATGGCACAAATGGCTGGAAAATTGGCCGCGATGTTTATGCAAGTGAGGCAGAGCAAGATCAAGTAGACGCTGAATCACTTTATAGCACTCTTGAGAACGAAATTGTGCCGCTGTATTATGACCAAGATGAAGTTGGTATTCCAAATGGCTGGTTAAACCGAGCCAAAAATGCAATTGCTTCATGTGCCCCAATGTTTAGCACGCGACGTATGCTAAAACAATATATTCAAGAGATGTATGCACCTTTGGTGTAATACGTTAAGATAAATAAACAGATTGGCAGAAATCACGATTGTTCCATTCCCCTACGAGGATGGAAGGATCGTGATTTTTGTTATATTACATAGCTATCGCAGGCTTGCTAATGAGACAACGGCGCTTGCAATTAACGAGAAAATGATGAGAAAACTGACAATATATAGAATGGTTTGATTGCGTTGCGCGGCTTTATTTCTGCTATTTGCTGGGCTTTTTACTCGTTTATCCTTCATACCAAATACTGATTCGCTGTTAGTAAAATGTTAGTAAAATGATGCCAATTAATCATTAAGTTGGAGACAAGCGCAATTAAAAAGAAACTGCGAATGTTTGCAACATCATTGTAAAATCGACGATAATACCAACACGGAAGATTATAAGCGATGTCAATTACACCATCAACCCTCCCTAGCTTACAAGCCTCACCAGACCTCAGGGCAGAGTTTCTCTCGTCAGTTAGTCACGAATTGAGAACATCGCTGAACAATATTGACGGCATGGCCGAATTGTTGCTTGATAGTCATTTGTCACCGCAACAAAGTGCGTTTGCCCAAGAAGTCAAAATCTCTGGGCGGGTCTTGCAATCTCACCTTAACGATTTGCTTGATTTTTGCCGAGCTGATTTGGGCAAAATTGAGCTAGACAATAAAGATTTTGAGTTGCTGAGTATTGTAGAAAGCACGGCTGAAATGTTTGCCAACGAAGCGCATGAGAAGCATATCTCAATTATGACCTTCGTTGACCCAGATATTCCCATTCGTTTGAAGGGCGATGCCGCACGTCTTCAACGGGTATTGCTCAGCATGATTGCATCCTCTGTCCATAATGCAAATTGCAATGAGATTGTCATTCGCGCAACTTTACAAAGTAAAGATAGCAAAGCCTGTAAAGTGCGGTGGGAAATTAGCAGCACCCGCGACCAGACGCATATTTCATTAAATGGACGTGTACCTGCTAACCCATTGCCTAATTACCCCAGCACAGAAGTTGGGCGGATGCTATGCAATTTGATGATCGAGTTGATGGGCGGTAAAGTTGAAACAACCGATTCATATGCGGACGGTTCAAACACACGATTCACCACTGTATTTGGTCAGAGCGCTGCCACTCGCCCACATCAACCCACCGAAGATGCCAATGGCTCGGTTTCAAAGGGGTTGCGGGTTGTTGTGGTTGATGATAGCCCAGCCAACCGTTTGGTTATCAGCAGTTATATTCGGTCGTGGGGAATGCGACATGACACGACTGACAGCGTGAGTAATGCTCATGCGGCTTTGGCAGCCTTACGCCGAGGTGCTAGCGAAGGTGATCTATATGATATCGCTGTGATTGACTTGGCAATGCCAGAAATGGACGGCGTTGATTTAGGTCATGCGATTCGTCAGGATCCATCATTATCGGGGGTGGCTTTAATTATGTTAACTGCCTCTGATGACCCAGCACAAGCCAAGCGTGCTCTAAAGGCTGGCTTTTCGGCCTATTTAACCAAGCCAGTAAAACAGTCACACTTGCTCGATTCTATTTTTAATGTAGCTTATAACAAAATTGGGGAACAAATGGGACTTAATACAGAGGCACTTACCCC
This sequence comes from Thermoflexus hugenholtzii JAD2, assembly GCA_945877855.1. Taxonomy (GTDB): domain Bacteria; phylum Chloroflexota; class Anaerolineae; order J036; family Brachytrichaceae; genus AQU-03. The sequence continues at coordinate 7,303 of CAMDWA010000182.1, forward strand.
CGAACCCGTCGTTGTATCGCCTGTGGCTGAAGCACCACATGGGAATCCAAAGACACGGGTGATGCTGGTAGAAGATAACCCAGCAAATCAGAAGTTGACGTTGTTGCAGCTTGATAAATTGGGTTATGCAGCGGCTGCATTTAGCAATGGGCAAGAAGCCATTGAAGAAATGCAAAAGAATTGGGATAGTTATTCACTCATTCTGATGGATTGTCAGATGCCTGTGATGGATGGATATACT
>CAMDWA010000183.1 GCA_945877855.1 Thermoflexus hugenholtzii JAD2
AACAGTGGTACCCAAAGGAATCATAAGTGAGCTTGTGAGGTTGATTCCGCCTAATATCACGCCAAGAATTGGGTTAAGCAAGTCGGCAACAATTGCATCGATCAACTTACCCGCAGCGCCAGCAATGATGACACCAATAGCCAACGCGATGGCGTTGGTCGCCTTAACAAATTTAATAAACTCTTGTATCATTTTTATTCTCTCATTTTAAAAATTTTTGTAACAAATATTTTAACACATATTTTATCGATAAAACAGGGCTATTTCCTTCGCGCAAAGTTGAAATAAATTGAGCGTAGTTTTGGGCTAAGGATTTCGCCCATTTCATATCATTTAATCTGACGAAAACTTGACAGTTTTGTAAAAAAGGCGTTTAGGACAATCAATCCCATCAATTTTTATTGACAAAGGCTTTTGTTATTGGTATGATTGGCATACATACCTATCCGGTAGCGTGATGATGAAGTGGGCGAACAACCCACTTTTGTTTTTCTAACGGCAAGGAATATCGGGTAGCGAAAACAGGTTTGATAGGTATAAATTATGAAAAGCGATTTCATTTTGGCACTCAACCAAATTGTTTCAGAGCGCAGCTTGCCACGCGAGATCGTCACTGAAGTGTTGGAAAGTGCGTTATCGACAACATATCGCAAAAATGCCAACATTATGAATGGGCAACAAGTTGCGGTCAAAGTAGATATTGACAATGGGTCTATGCGCGTATTCGTCGAGAAAGAAGTCGTCGACTCACTTTATGATGAACGAACAGAGGTTCTAGAAGAAGAAATAAAGACCGATTACCCAGATGCTCAAATTGGTGATACAGTCATGGTTGATGTTACAGCCAAAGAACTGGGGCGGATTGCCGCCCAAAACGCCAAACAAATGATCGTGCAAAAATTGCGTGAAGCAGAGCGCGATTTCCAATATAACCAATTCTCTGAGCGTGAAGGTGAGATTGTGACCGGGGTGGTGCAAAGCATGGCCGGGGGTGGTTTGGTCATCAATTTGGGACGCGCAGAAGGACTTTTGCCTAAAAAAGATCAGATTTCTGGCGAAAGATATGAGCTACAACAGCGGGTACGCGCCTATGTATCTGAGGTTAAACGTGGGGTTAAGGGGATGCAAATTTATCTCTCACGCACCCACAAGGGCATGTTAAGGCGGTTGCTTGAGCTTGAAATCCCCGAAATTCAAAAGGGGTCTATCGAGATCAAAGCGATTGCCCGTGAAGCTGGCTCACGCTCAAAAGTGGCTGTCATTGCCAAAGAACAAAATATTGATCCCGTCGGCGCATGTATTGGGCAACGTGGGGCGCGTATTCAAACAATTGTCAATGAGTTGCATAACGAGAAGATCGATATCATCGAATATAGCGATGATCCCGTTCAATTCATTAGCAAATCACTTAGCCCAGCCAAGCCAATGTCGGTGTACCCCGGCAGTATTGAGAGCAAAAGTGCAGCCGTTATTGTGCTGGATAATGAATTGTCGCTCGCTATTGGGCGTGAAGGTCAAAATGCTCGGCTGGCGGCAAAACTCACCAGTTGGCGTATCGATATCAAAAGCGTAACCGAGGCAATGGGCGATGCGCTCAATTTGTTAAACGAAAGCACGGCATTACAGGCTTATGTTGGGGTTGGCATGGTGCAAAATATGCCCGTGCTACGTGAGCTAATGGTTCGCCAACGGCTAATGCCTTCACCATTAAGCGGCGAAGAATTTCAAATGGTCAAGCGGTTGCTTGATGCGGTTCAATTGTTTACCCATGCAGGCAGCGGTGTTGTAAAACCAATGGCAGCCGATGTAAGCAAGGCAACCAATACCCGAATACCGCTGGTCGTTGCCCCCGGCGTACCGGCTGACACTTATGCGATTCCATTGCGCGTACTCGAATTATCACCACGAGTCGCCCAACATATCGCCGCCAGTGGGGTAGATTCGGTAGGTAAGCTCATGGAATATAGCCTACGTGGCGACGAAGGGTTGCTCAGCATCGAAGGCATTGGCTCAAAGGCTTTGTCTGAAATCAAAGCCGCGCTCGATAAAGTGATCGGACGACCTGTGCCACCTGAGCCAGCCCCAATCGCAGCAACACCGGCCCCGCAAAAAACAAAATCAGAATCTGTGCCAGAAGATGATCTGGATGCTTTGTATGGCAATTATGAGCCAGATGAAGATGATATTGTTGATGAAGAAGATGATACACCGCGCGGGCGGGCGGCGGCAGCCAAAAAGAAGGAAGCTGGCGGCAAAAAACCGGCCAAAGATCGCGTTCTTGTGTTTGATGAGGCATTGGGCCGAACCGTTATTCAACGCAACCGCAAACCCGGGCGCGTGCTCGATATTTTAGACGAAGAAGAATAAACATATAAGCTTTGCCAAAATCACTAACGCGCCACATTGCTGGGAGGTTAGTGATTTTGGCGTTCTGTACTATATGACAAGCAAAGGCACGAAGAAACCTAAACATGTGCCAATGCGCACGTGTATTGGAACCCAAACCCAACACCCAAAACGAGAGATGATTCGTTTGGTGTGTCTACCTACGGGGCATATTGTGGTAGACCCTACAGGCAAATTAAATGGCAGCCGAGGGGCCTATATTAGCAAAAGTAAAACAGCTATCTTCAATGCTATTAAACATAAACGCATCGAAAGCCAATTTGAGCAAGCCCTAAAACCCGAAGATGCCGAAGCTATTTTAGCCTTTTTTAACGAATTTCCTGATTAATTGGCTAGAGTTAGCTTAAATACTTTGCATAATTGCCATTCAAATCAAATCACAAAGAATTGTGAATTAGAATTGGGGGTTGGATGTGCCTGCATCGACGTGTTTCTCTAGTCAATTAACTGACAATTTATGAATCTAACAGATTAGGGAACCAAATCTATTAGACGACTAGACACCCTAGTCGCCTCTAGGAGTGCGTCGCCGAACGCAGGCTCAGTGCCTGCGTTTTTTATTTTTATATTAAGAGGAGTGTGTATATGGCGACAGTGACAAAAGATCCAGTGAGGACGGGAGATTCCCAACAATCGCGTCCGAGTGGGGGCAACAACGGGAATAACAGACCACCCGCCCAAAATCGAGGACCCAAAGGGCAATTTACCCGCCGATCAGATGGCGGAGCACAATCATCAGGCAATAATAATGGCCCACGCCCACCGCATAGTAATGGCCCACGCCCACCCTATAATAATGGCCCGCGCCCACCGATGGGTAGAGCCCCAGTTCAGCCTCCTCAGAAAAAAGTTTTAGAGTTGCCAGAATCCATTACGGTTCGAGAACTCGCGACGTTAATGAATGTTAGCCCAATCAACGTAATTCGTGAATTAATGAATAACGGCGTGATGGCGAACATCAATCAGCAACTTGATTATGATAGCTCGGCGATTGTTGCAGCTGCATTTAACATTGAAGCCAAGCCCAAGCAAATTATCGTTAGCAGCATTATGGATGAGATTGCGGCGACGGCAGTAGGTGTAGCAAGCGCACAAGTTGATCTTGATGGCAAAAAAGTTTCTGCAAAACCATCAACGTTACGACAACGCCTGTTAAGCAAAGAAGGCATCAATATGACCGATATGCGCCCACCAATTGTCACGGTGATGGGCCATGTCGATCATGGTAAGACATCATTGCTCGATGCAATTCGTAAATCGAATGTGGCATCAGGCGAAGCTGGCGGCATTACACAACACATCGGGGCGTATCAGGTTGAACATTTGGGTCGCAAAGTGACTTTTATCGACACGCCGGGTCACGAGGCCTTTACCGCCATGCGAGCACGCGGGGCACACATCACCGATATTGCTATTTTGGTTGTTGCCGCTGATGACGGTGTGATGCCACAAACACGTGAAGCTATTGCTCATGCCCGCGCCGCCCAAGTGCCCATTGTTGTGGCGCTCAATAAAATTGACCGCCCCAATGCTGCGCCAGATCGCGTAAAAGCAGAATTGGCAGAAGCGGGCTTGACCCCAGATGACTGGGGTGGCGATACGATGGTTGTGCCTGTGTCAGCAAAACAACGTTCTGGGATCGAAGACTTAATTGAAGGCGTTTTGTTAACGGCAGAATCGCTCGATTCAATTCGGGCAAAATCAGATGCCCCTGCCGTTGGCACGATTCTTGAAAGCAAACTCGATAAAGCCAAAGGCCCAACCGCAACTGTTTTAATTCAAAATGGCTCATTGAATTTAGGAGATGCCTTTGTCGCGGGTCAAGTATTTGGCAAGGTGCGCGCGATGTTTGATTTTCGTGGTCACCGTGTCAAAAAAGCCACCCCATCCACACCTGTCAGCATCATTGGTTTGTCAGATGTGCCAGCGGCTGGCGATGTGTTGGAAGTATTTTTGGATGAGCGTGCGGCCAAAGTGGTGGCGGCACAACGCAGCGCCAATAGTAAGAGTTCAAGCGGATCGGCTACGCCACAGCGGGCGGTCACACTCGATCAATATTTTGCGCAAGCAAAGGCTGGTAAATCTAAGAAACTGACCTTGATTCTAAAAGCCAATAACCAAGGCTCGTTGCCACCCATTATTGAGTCGCTCAATCGGCTCAATCAACCCAATGGCGAAGTTCGCCTCGATATTATTCAACAAGGCATTGGAAATATTACCGAAAGCGATGTCGATTTGGCAATGACTTCTGGCGGCGTGATTTTGGGCTTTGAAGTAGGTATGGATGGCATGGCCCGCCGCAAAGCCGAAGACAATAAAGTCGATATTCGCCACTATGAGGTTATTTACAAACTTATCGAAGATGTTGAATTAGCGATGAAGGGTCTGCTACCGCCAAAGATTGTGCAACGGGTGATTGGCAGCGCAGAAGTAAAAACCACCTTCAAAATCTCAAAATTGGGTGTAATTGCCGGTTGTGTGGTGCGAAATGGGGTTGTTCAACGTGGCGCAATGGCAAAAGTGATGCGCGGCGACAAGGTTGAATATACAGGCAAAGTTGCAACACTTAAGCGTTTAACCGAAGACGTGCGTGAAGTAAAACTTGGGCTTGAATGTGGTCTGAGTGTAGATGGATTTGAAACCTATAAAGGCGGCGATATTATCGAAGTCTATGTAGAAGAAGAACAAGCCAGATAGTTGGGGCATCCGATAAAGACGCAATGTCGAAATCTTTATCGCAATCTGTTGGAACTTAAAGCCCGATTCCAACAGATTGCGATAGAGATTTCGACAAAAATTTATTTCATCTACCCCGCTTTTTGATAATGAGCAGAAAATATGAGCGTCGCATCAGCGACCTAGTCCGAACCCATTTGTGTACTCTCATTGAAACACAAATTAATGACCCCAGAGTGCAAGGCATCACCGTGACCGATGTAGAAGTTACAGCAGACACCCATTATGCTTATGTCTACTTTAGCGTTATTGGCGATGAAGCAGCTAAAGATCGCGCTTTGCAGGGCTTAATTAGCGCTGGTGGTTGGCTAAGCCGCGAATTGGGCTTGCGTTTGCGCACAAAAAACACCCCACGATTACAATTTAAATATGATGAATCCCTAGAACGTGGTGAGCGAATGCAACAATTGATCGATAAACTAAATGACCCTCTTGCACCCTAAACCCAATTTATCGGTTTAGCACGCAACAAAACACCCTACATAATGATGTCTTCTTTTGGTTATAAGCGCGCCTCTGAACAAGATTGGCAACAGGCTGAGCAACTGCTCAGGCAATCCAAGCGCATTCTTGCCATTACCCATGTCTCACCAGATGGCGATGCCATTGGAAGCTTACTGGGTTTTACCCATGCCATGCGCGCCATAGGCAAAACGGTGACACCAGCCTGCCAAGACAAACCACAACTTAAATTTGCTTATCTTTCTGGGCTTAATGAGATTCGCGCCAAAGTGAATGGCGATTTTGATTTGGTGGTCGGGATAGATAGCAGCGACTTACAACGACTGGGAAGCGTTTATCAAAACGATTTGCATGGGCATTTGCCGGTGTTGGTATTCGACCATCACATTACCAATAGCTATTATGGCAATGTCAATATTGTAATTGGCGAGGTTGCATCTGCGGCTGAAATAATTTTGCAATTGCTGCAACGTCTAAAAATTGTGATTACCCCCGAAATCGCAAGCCCGTTATTAACCGGCTTGGTCAGCGACACACAAGCATTTCGCACCACCAGCACCACTGCCGATAGTATGGCGGCGGCAATGATCTTGATGAAAGCTGGTGCGCCATTGATGGAGATTATCAACAAAGCCGTCGTGACACAACCTTTTGATAATATTCGCGTATTGGGCGAAGGGATTCGCAATACCAAGATGGAAGATGGCTTGGCCTACGCGACCATCTCACGTAAATTACGCCAAGAATTAGGCCTAAAAGATGACCGAGGTGATGGTGGGCTGGTCTCTGTGCTTATCAACACCCACGAAGCCAAAATTGCAGCGGTATTTACAGAAAACCCCGAAGGCAAAATTGAAGTAAGTATGCGCAGCCGCCCGGGATATGACGTATCACAGGTGGCGCTTGAGTTTGGCGGCGGCGGTCATGCCCCAGCCGCAGGCTGCACTTTACCCGGCCCAATGCGCGATGTCGTCAATCAAGTGGTCCCCCGACTACGGCGCGTTATTGCCGAGGCATAAATTTGAACGGCATTCTTTTAGTCGATAAACCACAAGGGCTAACTTCGCATGATGTCGTTGCACGGGCACGTCGTGCGCTCAATACCCGCGCCATTGGTCATAGCGGCACGCTCGATCCTTTAGCAACTGGTCTGCTTATTTTGTGTATCGGACCCGCCACTCGCCTAAGTGAATATTTGCTTGGGCAAGATAAGCGTTATGTCGCCACCATCACGCTAGGAATAAGCACCAATACCGATGACAGCGATGGCGAAATTCTTGCGCAAAGACCCATCCCCGACATTAGTGCGGCCCAACTAACGCACATTAAACAGCAATTTTCAGGGCTTATCTCGCAAATTCCGCCTCAGTTTTCGGCCATTAAACGCAATGGACAACGCGCTTATGCCTTAGCCCGCAAAGGTGAGCAGGTTGCACTTGAGGCAAGGCAAGTAACCGTTAGCGAATTGGCGCTAACGAGAGAAGACGACCATTTACAAATGGCGGTTCGGTGCACGTCGGGAACCTATATTCGCTCGTTGGCACGTGATATTGGAGAACAACTGGGCTGTGGTGGTCATTTATCGATGTTGCGCCGCACGCATATTGGCCCATTTTCAGTTGATGAAGCAACACCCATCGGTCAGATTTCACCGGCAAAACTGTTACCAGCCGATCGTGCAGTCCAATCTTTTGCCAAGGTGCAATTAAACAGCGCCACCACACCCCGTTTTTTGCTTGGGCAAGCCGTTTTAGCTTCGATCATGGGCGATTCTCCTCAAGCGGGATTTTGTCGCGTCTATGATGCATCTGATGCGTTTTTGGGCATTGGGCA
>CAMDWA010000184.1 GCA_945877855.1 Thermoflexus hugenholtzii JAD2
TGGTTGATCTCACCGATAGGGTCGCTGAGGCGCTGGCTAAACCCTTTGCCGATATCTCGATGGAGATGGTTTATCGCGCTCTCCCTTTTTATGTTCGCGCTACTCATCGTCACGAAACGGATGATCTAATTGCTTTTCTCGTCTCGGATCACAAACTCTTCGGTCTGGTCAAGCGTAAACGCCCCTCTCACGCTTCAAAAAAGAGGTTGCAACCACCCTTGACAGACCTGTTGATTCCTTAACTTGAGACGGATGCGCTTAATAGCCGTTTTTTTAATCGTGAACGGGCATCGTGTAACAATTTATATAACGCATTTCGTTCCATTTTCATACGTTTGGCAAGGTCATCAATTGGCACATCTTGAATAGCGGCTGCGATAAGGGCATTGCGCTGCCGCTCAGTTAACTCTTCGGTAATGATACGCCGCACCCGCATGAGTAAATCGGCTTTTTCAATGGCATGTTCGGGGCCTTGGGCTGAATCGGCTAGCAACGTGTTATTTTCATTATTACCCTCGCCATCGTCGTTTGCGGTGATCTCTTCTAATGAAGCATCGCGCCATTTACGACGGCGTAATTCAGTTAAAGCCACATGCACCGCGATTTTATGCACCCAAGTCGTAAATTGGCTGCGCCCCTCAAACGAAGCAAGGTTTTTGAGCACTTTGAGTAGCGTTTCTTGCGCCACTTCTTCGGTTAGAGCGGCGAATTGTGGGTGGCTCGATTGAATCCAAGGTTGTAAGGCATGAGGCAACCCATTCATGATGGTGGCACGCAAATCAGCCAAAGCAGCATTGTGTAATTCGTTGCTTTGGGGCGTGTTTTTGTTGCGTAATGCCGCTAACCATTCCTCATTTGTCCGCGAGGGCATAACCGTGATTATAGACTGAGACAATGAGAATGTTGAGTGGTGGAACTGCCAATTTCGCTATCTTTTGCAAACATCGCTTGCAAAAGATAGCGAAATTGACAGAAGGTTTGTTTGAGGCTATGCCGTCGGCAATTGGCAGGCCAAAACGTGGGTGGTAATTGCCTCGTAAAAGGCATCTAGCTCATCTTGGCTGGTATAAATTTGAACCGACAAACGGGCAAATTTAAAATTGCGCCATGTAATGAGTGGCATCTCGATATGGTAATGCTCGGTAAAAATGTGCTTGAGTTTGTCCATATCGGTGTTATCGGGCAGGCGAATGGGGCTGAGCTGGCTATACCACTCAAAGTCATCTGGGCAGATTGATTGTGTGCCGAATTGCGCCTCAATATCTTGTTTTAGTTGCTTGGCTAAATCAAAACAATTCGCTTGCACCGATTTCCAATCATGCGCTTGCAAGTAATCGATGGCTGCGGGGATGGTTAAAAAGGCGGCAACATCACGGGTTCCAAACATTTCAACATAATCAAAAAGTGGTTTGTCTGAGCGTTTTTCGGGGACCCAGCCATGCCCAACAATAAGCGGTTCGATGAGGTGTTCAACCTCGCAGCGGGCATATAAAAAGGCGGTTCCCTTGGGGGCGCACATCCATTTATGGCAATTGCCGGTGTAAAAATCGGCACCCAAGTCATCTAAATATAATTCGCGTTGGCCGGGCACGTGAGCACCATCAATAACGGTCAAAATACCGGCGGTGCGGGCGCGGCGGCAAATTTCTTCTAATGGAAAAGTGAGCGCCGTAGGCGAGGTGGTGTGGCTGAGGTAAATAACGCGCGTGCGTGGCGTTACACCTGCCCAAAAACGCTCGATAAAATCTTCGTTTGAATGAATGGGCAAATCGATTGGGCGGTTGATATAAATAGCCCCAGCTTTGCCACAGTTAAACTGCCATGCGTGGTTACAAGCGCCATACTCATGGTCGGTGGTCAGCACTTCATCGCCGGGTTTTAGATAGCTGCGCATCGAGTGGGCCACCACGTTGACCCCCATTGTGGCATTGGTAACGAAGCCCAAGCGGTCTTGCGTGGTGTGTAAATAATCTGCCAAGCGGGTGCGGGCTACTTCGAGCAAACTTGCCCAGCGCCCAATAAACCCACCGGGATGATATTCCAACTCGGCTTGCCAGCGTTGATATTCGGCAAATACAGGTTTGGGACATGCGCCATATGAGCCGTTGTTTAATAGCCGCATATCGCGGCGTAACATAAAATCATCTCGAATCGAAGTATTGTCTTGGTGTGGGTTACTCATAGCCCAATCATAAATGAAGATGGGAGTGGAGTAGCCAGTAATCAGTAGTCAGTAATCGGAAAACCCGATATCGTAATAACACTATGCCCGCCCAAAAACAATCTGACTACTGACTACTGGCTACTGACTATTGCCCTATAGAGCGCAACATGGTGTTGGGCGCATTGTGTTTGGCTAAAGGCGCGCTCGGCTTTGGCGCGGGCTTGGGTGCGTAGCGGGCTGGGCGGTTGTGCAATGACCCATGCAATACCGGTTGCCAAATCGGCAGGGTCAAATGGGCGGGCCAAATAGCCATTTACCCGATGGTCAACCACATCTTTTAAACCTGTAGCATCAAAAGCCACCACTGGTGTGCCACAAGCCAAGGCTTCGGCGGCGGTTTGCCCGAAGGTTTCTTGCAGCGATGGCACGACCATGACATCGGCGGCGGCGTAAATTTGGCTGAGGGTAGCATCGTTGTGAATGGCCCCCAAGATATGGGTCTTATAGTGTGTCAATTGGGCAGTGGGGGCTTGATCTGAGCCGAAAATGACCAATTCGCAATCTGCCCCATTTGCCAATTGTTGTAACGCAGGTAACAATAAATGAAACCCTTTGCGTTGGTCGGCGGTGCTATTCATGGCCCCAAACAAAATCAATTTTTTATCGAGCGGCAGGCCCAGTGTTTTGCGTGCCAAGTGGGGCGGGTGTGGATGAAATTGAGCGAGGTCGAGACCATGATGAATGACCTTGACTGGGGCATGGCGAAATAAGGCGCTGTTTTGGGCACATTCACCCACCCAAGTAGAGGGCGCAATGAAGGTGACGGGTAACCCTTGCCAATGCTGTTGTTTGTGTTTAAACACGCGCTGACTGAGGTCATTTTTGCTTGGCGACTGTTGGTCAATGCCATGCAAACTGGGGCATGATCCACATTGTTGGGTGTAGGCATTACAGGCTTCAGCATAATGACAGCCCCCAGTCAAGGGCCACATATCGTGTAAGGTCCATACTATTGGTTTGCCGAGTTTGGTAATTTGCGCCACCGCTTTAATATTGACAAACTCGCCGCAAACCCAGTGCAGATGAATGACATCGGTATCGGGTGGGATGGCGGCCAGATCGAACAAACTTGGCAGCATTTGTGCCGAGAATAAGCCGCCGCGTTTGTTGGGGTAATGCGCCATTTCGCGTTTATGTTGCGCTTTGTGCCAGCGATAGATTAGTTTTTCGATTGGCGAACGTGTTTTTAGCGCCAGTGTGATGCTTGGGTCGGCGCTGCTTTTGTAATGCACCAACATACGTGAGCGCAAGCCTAATTCACCCAAACTGCAATGCAGACGATAGGCAGCGCGGGCCGCGCCGCCACTGAGATCGGTGGCATTGATGTGGGTGATGTTCATTTGGGGTTGGGGATTATAAGCTTTGAGCCTTGAGCCGTGGGCCGTGAGCTTTGAGCCATGAGCTTTGAGCTTTGAGCTTTGAACTGCGATCTACAAGCTCATGAGTCATGACTCACAGCCCACGGCTCACGGCTCATGGCTCATGGCCCACGGCTTCCGTAGATAATATTAGACATGACAAATATCGTTCAACAAAAAATTGAGCAGGCCATTGCCCTGCTGAAGGCTGATACGAGCGCCAACGCCATCGATTGTTGGCTTACCTTTGCCCGCGAGACATCGCAAGTGCATGACCCGGCCATTGACCTGATTTTGGGTTTTGGCGTAACCTGGGACTCGGCCTTTCTGATTACCCGCACTGGCGGGGCCATTGCGATTGTGGGGCGCTTCGACGGCGATAATGTGCGCAAGCTCAATGCTTATACGCAAGTGCTGACCTATGATCAAGGCATTGGCGATGTGCTGCGCGAGACGATTGTGCGGCTGGCCCCACAACGCCTTGGTTTAAACTTTTCGCTCAGCACCTCTAGCGCCGATGGCCTGACGCATGGCATGTTTTTGCGTTTGCAACACATGTTGGGTGATGTGGTTCCGGCAGACGGTTGGCTAAGCGCCGAAGAGGTTGTGCGGCGTTTGCGTGAGCATAAGGCCAGCAGCGAGTTAGAGTTGATTAAAGAAGTGACCCGCCGCACCGAGCAAGTGTATGCCGAGATGTTTAAATTGCCCGTACGTGGCATGAGCGAAAAAGAAATTCACCACGTGGTCGGCGAGATTGTGGCGAAATATGATTGCGAATTTGCAGGTGAACGCATCAATAACCCTATCGTCAACGCAGGCCCCGATTCATCGATCGGGCATGGCATCCCGAGCGATTTGCGGGTGCAGCCCGGCCAAATTTTGCATTACGATATGTGGCTACAGCGCGATGGTTATTGTTCGGATTTGCAGCGGGTGGGCTATGTGCTCCGCGAGGGCGAAACCGATGCCCCGGATTTGGTAAAACGGGCATGGGATGCCTGTTGGATTGCGCTTGAGGCTGGCAAAGCGACCTTGCGCCCGGGTGTGGCGGCGTGGGATGTTGATCAGGTGGCGCGTGAGGCGTTGATGGAATGTGGCTACCCCGAATATATGCACGCCTTTGGGCATCATGTCGGCAAACGGGTGCATGATGGTGGCAGTGTTCTTGGCCCGCGTTGGGATCGCTATGGTGATATGCCCTACAAGCCGATTGAGATCGGCAGCGTGTTTACCTTAGAATTGGGCGTAATTGTTGAGGGCTATGGCTATATCGGGATTGAGGAGATGGTAGTGGTGACGGCGGCAGGGAATGCGTATTTGAGCACGCCGCAGAAGGATTTGATGTTGTTATAACGCTACGCCAGCGGTGTGTTTTTATCGCTTAATTTTAAGCAACCCAATATACAATTGCGCCTGCAATGCAACCGAGTTTTTATGTGCGGGATGTGCCCGTGTATGGTGATGTGATTTTGGCCCCAATGGACGGCATTTCTGACATGCCGTTTCGTATCTTATGCCGTGCCTATGGCTCGGCCATGAGCTACACCGAATTCACCAACGCGGCGGGTATTTTGCACGGCGCTGATCGCGTCATGCGGATGCTTGATTATGACCCCAGCGAAAAGCCGGCCATGACTTTTCAGATTTATGATGCCGACGAAGACCGGATTGTGGCGGCGGCGGAGAAAATTGAGGCGCTCAAGCCTGACATCATTGACCTAAATATGGGCTGCTCGGTGCCGGGGGTGAGCGGGCGCGGCGCAGGTGCAGGTTTACTGCGCGACCCCGACAAAATTGGGCGCATTTTCAACCGTTTAACCAAGGCTGTCAAAGTGCCGGTGACGGGCAAAATTCGCTTGGGCTGGGATCAGGAATCGAAAAACTATAAAACGGTTGCCAAAGTGCTTGAAGATAATGGCGCGTCGTTGATCGCTGTGCATGGACGCACCCGCTGCATGGCTTATGGCGGTCATGCCGATTGGTCTGCCATTGCCGAGATCAAACAAACGGTCAAAATCCCCGTCATCGGCAATGGCGATGTAAAAACGCCCGAAGATATCGCCCAAATTAAGGCCCAAACCGGCTGCGATGCGGTGATGATTGGTCGTGCTGCCATTGGCAACCCTTGGATTTTTCAGCGTAAGAGCCGCGAAGAAATTACACTGGATGATGTGGTGACGATGATGCGCCGCCACCTTAAACTGATGCTTGATTATTACGGCATCGCAGGTTTAACCTTGTTCCGCAAACATGCAGTGCGTTATATCAATGGTGTATATGGCGCTTCTGAGTTGCGCCACGCCCTTGTGCGCTGTGAAACCCCTGAACAGTTTGAAGAGATTGTTGCGCAGGCGCAAAATGAGCGAATGAGTGAATGAGTAAATGGCTGATTGTTTGAAGGGTTTTACAGCGCAATCATTCATTTTCCATTCAGTCATTCAGTCATTCACTCATTTCCTAACCTACCATCGTCAAGCCGCCCGACACACTGATGGTTTGACCGGTGATGAAATTGGCATCGTCGCTGGCTAAAAATGCCACAATGCCGGGCAAGTCGTCGGGTTGGCCGAGGCGACCGAAGGGGATGGATCGGGTGAGCGCTGTGCGCAATTTGTCGCCGCGTTCGCCCTCGCCCGCAAAATCACGAAAGAGCGCTGTGTCGGTTGGCCCCGGGCAAACCACATTCACATTGATTTGTTTACGTGCCAACTCACGCGCCAAGGTCTTTGAGAATGAGATCAACCCGCCTTTGCAATAGGCATACACCGCTTCGCCTGACGAGCCGACCCGCGCCGCGTCTGATGCAATATTGACCACCTTGCCCGACCCACGCGCCGACATGCCCTTTAGCACAGCATGGTGCATATACAGCACGCCCATCAAATTGATCGCCACAATTTTGTCCCACAAGGGCTTTTCGGTGTCCAAAAAATTACCCGCCCGATCCCAACCGGCGTTGTTGACCAATACATCAATTGGCCCCAAGTTTTGCTCGACTTGCGCCACCGCGGCATTGACCGAATTTTGGTCGGCTAAATCCACTGTAAAGGCATTGGCTTTGCCGCCGTTTTGTTCGATTTGGCTCGCCAAGCCCTGCGCGGCCTGCAAATTGATGTCTAGCACCGCCACAATTGCGCCTTCTTCGGCGAAGCGTCGGCAAATGGCCGAGCCAATCCCGCCCGCGCCGCCGGTCACGATCACGACTTTGTTTGTTAATCCTCTCATGGTTGAATGGTTGAATGGTTGATTAGTTGAGCAGTTGATTGACGATCTGTGGCTTATAAGTCACAAATAAACCAATAAACCATTCAACTGTTCAACTCATTACGATTTATCTATATTTTGCAATTGTTTGCCGCGCAATGATCATCTTCATAATGTTTGCCATGCCGTCGCCGATTTGCAGGCCAAACACGTCACGGTAACGCTGGGCGTAAGCAAAATCGTTGCTATAGCCGCCGTGCCCGTGCACGAGCAAACACTGTTGAATGATCTCGCATGATAGCTTGGGCGCCCACCATTTGCTCATGGCGGCCTCGGCGGTATGCGGCAAGCCTTGGTCTTTGAGCCACAAGGCGTGCAAACATTGCCAACGCGCCGCCTGATATTGCGTTTCGGCCTCGGCCAGTGGGAAGGTCACGCCTTGAAACTCGGCGATGGGTTTACCAAAGGCTTCGCGCTCTTGGATGAAGCGCCACGTTTCATCGAGTGAGGCCCGCGCCACCGCTAAACATTGCAAGCCAATCAGGGCGCGGCTGTAATCGAAGCCTTGCATGACCTGCACAAAGCCCTTGCCTTCAGCCCCCAGCATCCATTCGGCAGGCACAGCCACGTTGTC
>CAMDWA010000185.1 GCA_945877855.1 Thermoflexus hugenholtzii JAD2
GGGATGGCCTCGGTGGCGGTGGCGGTCACAACAGTTTCACCTTTGCCCGATAATCGGGCTGCTGCGCCATAAGTCTCGGCTACAGTTGCAGTGGTATTGGGCAGCCGAATCGTTGTGCGCGATTCTTGCACCGCAAAGCCATTGCGGGCGGCATAAACACAGGCCCAATAAACTTGGTCGCCACCGGCATAATAGCGGGTGGCCCCTTTGACCGTATAGCTGAGGGCAAGAGTGCGGGTTTCATTTTGGGCTGGTGTGGCAAAGAAATATTTAATGCGAAAGTCGCCATTATCGGCACGGCCTGTTTCAAAGCGCACCGGGCGACCATTTTCGCTGGCTTGAACATCGGTGATGCTTGTTAAGCGAGCCGATTCAATATCGCGGTAGCCAAAGCTAAATGAGCCACTGGTGAAATTGATTTCATTGGTTTCAACGATGCGCAAATCACCATTAGTCTGAATGGTGATGTCGCAGTCTAAGCGCCGCCAAACTAGGGTTTTGGCGGCTTGCGCCTGTGTTGTTTGCACAGGTAAACCGATGACCAAGGCAAGGATTGCAACAAAATGGAATACGATTCCAACGGCTACTATAATTCGGTGCTTCACAAAAAGTATTATAGGACAACGGTAAACCATTTAACTTATTTTCAATTTTATAGTGAATGTTTACCGAACGTACTCGGTATTTAGTCGTAAGGCGAAATCTTGAGAATATTAGTGAAGCAAAATACAAATAAGTCTGGGAAAATAAGTTTAATTTTTAAACGACAGGAGTGTGTATGACCCGCGAGCTGGGATTATGGTTTTTCATTGCAATATTGGCGCTCGCCGCACGCGCATCAAATCTAGAAACAATACCGTTGACGAATGCTGAGGCTGTTGATGCCCTTGGTGTTTTGCGCTTGGTGCAAGGCGAGGCCGCCACACTGGCTAACCCATTATTTAGTGGGTTGCAATATGCCTTGTTTTCGGTGTTTGATGCCAGCAATATGTTGGCACGGTTGCCAGCAGCATTTGCGGGTGCATTGTTGTGTCTTATGCCAGCCATTGTGCGTCATCAATTGGGGCGCGGGCGGGCGTTGGCTTTTGGTGGTTTAATGGCGTTATCGCCCCTTTTGTGGATGATGAGCCGCACCGCCGATGGGGTCATCTTGGCGTGGGCCATCGCTGTTGGGGCATGGTTTTGTTGGCAAAATTCAGCCCGGCGCTTGGCGTTAATCTTGCTTGGGTTGTTGGTGGCGTGCGGGCGTGATGCGGTTGCGCCATTTCTTTGTATTTTAGTGGCGCAGGTAATCCAACATCGTTGGCGAAATGTGATTGATCGATTTGAGGCGGAGGCCCCTTTAAAAAGCGCGTCATCAATCGATTATTTTGCGTTTATATTGGCGTTTGTGTTAGGGGCAACTGCATTATGGTTTAACCCCGCTGGTTTGGGTGGTGCACTTAATGGCATTGCCGATTGGTTTACTGGTTTAGCGGGTGGCTCAGAAGCCCCGATTGCTGTTAACCGACTGCTGAGTGGCCTTTGGCTTTATGAAATCTTGTTTTTGTTGGCCGCTGTGCTGGGCTTTATTACCGCTTGGCTCGAGCGCGACTGGCAACGTGAGTTGGGCTGGTTAGCCTTTATTGGCCTTGGTTTGGCGTTGTTTTTGGTGAATGGGTCACGCACAGCGGCTTCATTGGCCCCGATTGTGATTGGCTGTGCTGCGCTTGCAGCCCGTTTTGTGCTTTCTATGATCGGGCAATTGCAAACAAGTGTGCAACAGGGCACTTGGCAAACCGAATTTACCGTCATGGGGTTAAGCACCGTGTTGTTAATGTTTGCCTTTCTTAGCCTTTTGCAATATTCAAATCAAGGGCAATTGGCATGGTTAGTATCATTAGTGGTGGCTGGCCTCATGATTGTCGGTATTAGCTTGATGTTTTCGGTCAATGGTGATGTTTTTGCGCCGGTTCGTGGCCTGATTGGGGCGGTTGGTTTGTGCTTTGTTATTTATACTGCTGGCAATGGGTATCAGCTTAATTTTGTGCGGGCTGATAACCCGGGTGAGCCATATCGCTTTAACATTGCGGCGTCTGATCTCAATGGTTTGGTCGCTCAAATCGACCAAATTAGTGTGCGGGCAACAGGCGATCGCGGTGCATTGCCGATCAAAGTTGATGAAAAAGCCCCCCCAGCGTTGCGCTGGGCTTTGCGGGCCGAGCGTTTTCTAACGTATGGCGCGTCTTCTGGCGATAGCATGATATTGCTCACCCCACTTGGCACCCAGCCAAACGACCAACGGGCTTATATCGGTGACGCATTTACGATCAATACAAGCTCAAATTTGGGCAACACCAATTGCCGTCAAATTGGCGACAAGACGGATTGCACCCCCTTGGCAAAATGGTTGGCCTTTCGTCAAATCACCGATATTAAATCTGAACAATGGACACTTTGGCTTAGCCAAGATGCGGCTGCCCTTGCCAGTGGGGTAAGGTAAAACAAAATTGTAAAGTCAATAGAAGTTAAGGATGAAGGATAAAGGTTGAAGGATTTCTTCATCTTCAACCTTTATCCTTTATCCTTCATCCTTCACCCTTAACTCTCAACCCTAATAACCCGTATGACACCTCTTACAGAACAAAAGACACCTTCATCATCAATGGCTTGGTTAGACCAGCCTATTTTTGCCAAGTTTGACTGGGAAAAAGCGGCCTATGTGGTCTTAATTGTGCTAGCGTTTCTCTCGCGTTTTTGGGACGTTGGCGCACGGGCCATGAGCCATGACGAGAGCTTACATACCTATTTTTCCTATAACCTTGTTATGGGCAAAGGATTTCAGCATACGCCGCTCATGCATGGGCCATTGTTGTTTCATCTTACCGCCCTTAGTTATTTTTTGTTTGGGGCCGATGACTTTACCTCGCGGATTCCTTATGCCTTATTTGGGGTGTTACTGGTATGGATGCCTTATATGTTTCGGCGTTGGCTTGGGCGGGGTGGGGCGCTCGTGGCGGCGTTTTTGCTGCTTATTTCACCGTCTACGCTTTATTATGCTCGCTATATTCGCCAAGAAGGTACGATTGTGGTGTGGACTTTGCTCACGATTCTCACCATTTGGCGATATATGGAGACCCGTAAATCGGCGTGGCTGATCGGGTTGGCTGCAGTGTTGGCTTTGCATGGGGCCGATAAATCGACTTCGTTTTTTAACGTTGCCATGATGGCGATTATTTTGGTGGTGATGATGGCGATTCATTTGCGCCAAGCTCGCCAAAGCCTCATTTCTGCCATTACATTTGCGGCGGCAATGGGGGCAATGATTGTTGCGTTTTGTATTGTCTTTGTGATCATTTCTGGGCTGCTGGTTTCGGCATTTTCGCCTAAGCTCAATATTACAAACGAAGGGGTGGTCTCAATCGACAGCGGCACATATTTGTTGATGGGGGTGATGCTGGCCTTGTGTGCCGTTGCGAGCCAAGTTGTGCGCTGGGTCACCAGCAATTTCTTTGGCGATTTTATGCGCCGCGCCAGCCAATATTCACCGGCCTTTAACCCAATTATTGTGTTGGTAACCACCACCCTATTTATGGCATCGGCGGCATTGTTGTTGGTGCTTAACCCACTTTGGCGGGTAGTGACTGGCAAAGTCATCTTAAATTTGGAATTGCTGGGCAATATGTCAAACCTGAATAACAATATGGGCGTAGTCGGGCCGATGTTGGGTTTGAATGTGGCCTTAATTGCCGTGGCGATTGGCATTGGCATGGCTTGGAACTGGCGACGCTGGCTACAGGTCATTGGGGTTTTCCTCGCCATTACCATCCCATTATTTACGACCTTGTTTACCAACCCAGCGGGTATTGCTACCGGGTTTGTGGGGCAGCTTGGGTATTGGATGGCCCAACAAGACGTGATGCGCGGCAGCCAACCCATTTACTATTATTTTGTGGTGGTACCGCTGTATGAATATTTGCCGATTTTTGGCACTTTATGTGCTTGGTTGTTGTTGGCACGCCAAATTTTTAGCAAGCGCATTGCGCCTACGTTAGCTTCTGCATCAGGTGTCATTACGGATAGTGATTTGGCGGTTGATGCCAGTGCTGTTACTCGTCGTCGTGCCAAACAAAATCGTACTGCTTCACGCCCAACTCGCACGGTTAAATTAGGCCCGATTGAAGTAACGATTGAAGGCTCGGATGCCAAGGCCGAAGAGGATGATTTGCCGGCCTACACCGCAACGAGTGTTGACCAAGGTGGGCGATTGCTTGATTCAGGCTTGCTGTTCCCCATCATGATTGTGTTTTGGATTGTGATTACATGGGCCACTTACACCGCTGCTGGCGAGAAAATGCCGTGGTTGACCATTCACATTGCCTTGCCCATGATTTTTATGACAGGCTGGTTTTGCAATCAAATATTTGATCGCTTGAGTGCTTGGCGTGAATTGAGCAGTAACCACAAATTATGGGTGATGGGTTTTGCCGGGTTGGCCGTCATTTTGGTGGTGCGGGCGTTGTCATTGGTGTTTGGGTTGCCCGATGCAACTGATGTGGCTAATGCTGGCAAGGCAACCGCGCAATTGGGGCAGGCGGTGGTGACAATCTTGCTTTTAGGTGTGTTGTTTGCTGGCATGCGCAGATTGTTGGGCGCAAACAAAGCCAAGGGTGTTTTGTTGGGCAATAGCATGATCTTGGCATTTATGGCCTTGCTTAGTGTGCTCACCATTCGCACCGCTTATACCGCCGCGTTTATTAATTACGATTACACCAAAGAATTTTTGTTTTACGCGCATGGCGGCAATACAGTTAAAACCGCGCTTGATCAAATCAAAGAATTATCGGTGCGATTGAGCGGTGGCAATAGCATTCGGGTTGGCTATGACAGCGATGCCGCATGGCCGATGAGCTGGTATATGCGCGAATATCCCAATGCCCGTTTCTTGGGCGGCGATTTGCCCGGTGATTTTAAAGAGATGGATGCCATGTTGATTGGGGCACATAATCCCAAGGCCAATGACATGCTCAACCAACTCGCCGCCGATTACACCCGTTTTGACTATATGTTGGTGTGGTGGCCGATGGAAGATTACAAGGATTTGAAACTCACGAACATCACAAACAATATTGGCAAGGCCAAATGGCGGGCAGCGATTTGGGATATTATCTTTAACCGTGATTACAAAAAATATGCCGAGTTGTATAACATTCAATCGCTAACCCCTGAAAATTGGTCGCCCGGGCACAAAATGTATTTGTTTGTGCGTAACGATGTGGCATCGCGAGTCTGGGATTATCGCGTGGGGGCGGTTGCGGCAGGTAACAGCGGCGCGCCCATCGCGCCGCCTGTGCCGGTGGCAGCAAAAGGCAAAAATTATGCTGGGTTGGCCTTGATGACCAACGGCGAACGGGTTGTCACCGACCCGCGTAGCCACCGCGTTTTGCGTATTGATGTCAATGGCGAGGTAAAAGCCAGTTGGGGCGGGCTAGGCAACCAAACCGGCAAATTTAATACACCTTGGGCGGTATTGGTCGATGGGGCGCAAAACATATTTGTGGCCGACACCTTTAACCATCGTATTCAAAAATTTGATAAAGATGGCAATGTCTTGCAAATGTGGGGCAACCCGGGTGTTAGCACCGCCGATGGTCAAGGCAAACAGACCACCTTCTTTGGCCCGCGTGACCTGATTTTAGATAAAAAAGGCCGCCTGTTGGTGACAGATACAGGCAATAAACGGGTGCAAGCTTTTGATGCCGAAGGCAACTTTGTGGCACAATTTGGCAAAGCTGGCGCGGGTGATGGCGAATTTAGCGAACCGGTTGGGTTAGAGGTTGATGATGCTGGCAATATTTATGTGGCAGATACATGGAACAAGCGCATCCAAGTCTTTGATGCCGAATATCGCTATGTCAGACAATTCCCAGTTGAGGTTTGGCAAAATATGCAACAAGGCGAACTGCAAAATATTGACCACAAGCCCTATATGGCCATCCGTGGCAATCTTTTGGTTGTCACTAGCCCCAAGACCAAGCAAGTGTTAGCCTTTAACACCGCTACCGGCAAAGCAATCGATTTGCCCAATGTGGTCTTTCAAGGTAATGCTATGCCTACAGGGGTTGCTATTTCGGGCAACAAATTGTTAGTGACCGATGCTGCTGGCAGTGGTGTTCAAGAGTTTGACTTGCCAGTGGGAAATTAGCGATATATTTTGGCCGTGCTTAGTGCGCGTCCCCAGCCGCGCATCTCGGCTTATGCAAAATGCGCGTCTGGGGACGCGCACTAAGCTGTATTTTAAGGAATTTGCTTTAATTTTTTAATAATGCTAGCGAAATGCGCCACACCAATTCAGGTAAGATGCCGAAACTATACGGCATATATACCCGCTCGGTGCGCTGATGGTAATCACGCCCACATGGGCCGATGTTGACCGAGGGCAGTTGTAACGCCTGGCTTGGGTCGGGCATCCACCAACGAATACCCCAAGCTGGGGTCAAGTTGGGCATGAGGGCCGTTGGGTATTGGGTGGCGCTGGCTTGGGTGCCAAAAAAACTCATGTCGGCGATGCCGGGGATAAAATGTTGCAGGCGAATGCCGGCATTTTGGGTGCGGTTGAGCGCGGCTGCTTCAGTCTCGACGATGTGCCGTAACCGCGTTGCGCCGCTTGAGCTATTCAACAGCGCCACCGGATAGTAAACCGGCGCAAACCCCACAATGGCGGCTGGCCCTTGTAATTGGGCCGCCTGCACCAAGCGGGCGGTGATGGTGCGGCTGACCGACAACGCATTTAAGGTCATATCTGCCGCGTGTTGGGCGATTTCATCGGCAATGGCGGCCCAATTGGCCCCACTGCGTTGTTGCGCCAAAGCCGTTAGCTGCTCAAAGGTGAAGACTTGGGCTGCGCCGCAATTAAGCTGGGTGGCGATGCCCGATTGTTGGGTGTAGCGTTTGGCGCGTTGCTGCATGTGGGTGATGGCGTTTGTCACGGCCTGCGCCGCCGCCGTATGTAACCGCGCCAATAACTCGGCTGGGGTCGCCGAATAGGTCAGCACGTTAAACGCACACCATGCCGCTGAAGGCGTGGTGACATCGTAATAACCTTTGAGATCGAGTTGTTGCAAACAAACTGGTGCAGGCGGCATTTCGCCGAGGGTGGGGGATGGGTCGGCGAGCGCGTCACCCGCTTCGCATAGGCGCACAAATTCGCTGCTGAGTAAATTGGCGTTGATGCCATCGAAAGGCGCACCGGCATGGGTAGGGCGGCCCACAAAAAAGGCGGTGGGCAAAAATTTGCCAACACTGCCCAGATAAATGCTGCGGGCCTCGCTGCCGTCGGGGTTATTTAACCCAGCGTCGAGGTTGATGGCGGCTTGCAGGTCTAGACCCCATTGTGCTGCTAGCGCGGGCAATTGGGTGAGGGTTGAGCGCATG
>CAMDWA010000186.1 GCA_945877855.1 Thermoflexus hugenholtzii JAD2
GATAATGTTGCCACTTATCGCGCTATGCAACGGGCTGATTTAGTCGCCTCAGAATTGCATAATCTTGGGCATGTGGCCTGTTTGCGTGGGCATATTCAGCAAGCCAAATCATTATTTATCGAAAGCTTGGCGGTCATTGAGCACATCGGTGGCAGCCCCATTCGCCCATACGACTATATCGGGCTAGGGCGAGTGGCGGCTGCATTGGCGCAGCCACGCCTAGCAGCCATATTCATGAGTGCAGGTCTGGGCATTTTACAAAACGAGGGCAAAGCGGTGGTGCCACTCTTACGCGGCGACGTAGAACGCACCCTTGCTCAGCTGCAAACGGCGCTCTCGCCCAAAGACTATGCCAGCGCCGAAGCGGAAGGGCGCAAGCTCGATACGGTAGCGGTGCTGACATTGGCGGCCCACTTATAAGGAGACTACATGATTCGTATTGGATTGGTCGATCTTGATACCTCACATCCGGCATTTTTTACCAACCTGCTCCATCGCAGCCCCGACATGCGCGTCACCGCCATTTATGATGGCGGGGCGGTGCAGTCATCAGAATACATCGCGCAGTTTGCCCACGAGCACGGCATTCCTCAAATTTGCAACAGCCTCGATGAATTGGTGGCGCAGGTTGATGGCGGCATGGTGCTCAGCCAAAATTGGGATGTGCACCTCGAACGCGCCCGCCCATTTTTGCTGGCAGGCAAACCCGTCTTTATTGATAAACCGATGGTGGGGCGGCTGAGCGACCTAAACGCCTTGCTCGCACTCGCGAAGCAGACTGGCACACCCGTTATGGGTGGCTCGACCATGCGTTTTGCGGCTGAATTAGGGGCGCTGCGCGACAAAGTAGCCGATTTGGGCGGGGTGGTGTCGGCCTTTGCCTCCGGCCCGGGTGATTTGCTTAATTTTGGGGCGCATGTGGTCGAGATGATAACGGCATTTTTTGGCGCACAGATCACAACCGTCAGCCACATCGGCGGCACCCCATCCCACTTATTTCGCCTCGACCAACGCGATGGCCCACCCATTATTTTGCAATTGGGTGGCGGTCAAAATGGCCCCGGCAATGGCTGTGTGTTGGTGCTCACTACCCAACGAAGTGTCGAAGTCATTCACCCGCAAGGGGCATGGCAAATGACCGACGCAACCTTGCAAGCATTATCGCATTTCTTCCGCGAAGGCATCGCCCCACTGCCATTAGCAGCGTCGCTACAAGTGGTGCAAATTTGTTTGGCGGCGGCCCAATCGCGTCATCATGGTGTTCCAGTTGCGCTGAGCGCTATTCACCCAAACGCTGGCTTTGATGGCGCAGCCTATACCCGTGACTACGCCAAGCTCGGCGCATGGCAGCATGATGGGCTGTCGGCCCGCTCACATTATATTAAATCATAATCATGAATCCCCTATTAACCCCCAGCCAATGGCTGACCCGACTGGTGCAAATTCCCAGTGTCACCCCACCCCACGCCGGGCCACGCGCAGGCGTGGCTGGCGAAGCTCGCATTGCCGCCCAAATAGCGCAGTGGTTTGGCGAATTGGGCGGCGAAATCATCGTCGAAGACGCTCACCCCAAGCGCCCAAATGTGTATGGTATTTGGCG
The DNA here is from genome assembly GCA_945877855.1 of Thermoflexus hugenholtzii JAD2. Classification (GTDB taxonomy): domain Bacteria; phylum Chloroflexota; class Anaerolineae; order J036; family Brachytrichaceae; genus AQU-03. The sequence continues at coordinate 1,601 of CAMDWA010000186.1, forward strand.
CAACCCCAACAGCCAACGCTGGATCGGGCTGGATGTGCATACCGATACGGTGGGCGTTGAGCAAATGCTGGGCGACCCATTTAGCGGCGAGGTGCGTGATGGCAAAGTGTGGGGGCGCGGCGCGGTTGACAACAAGGCCTCGCTAGCGGTGGCGCTGACCTTATTGCAAGCCATGCAGCACAGCGGCACCTTGCCCGCCGCCAATTTGATTGTGGCGGCGGTGGCAGATGAGGAGATGGCGCTGGGCGGGGCGTATGTGTTTGACGCATGGCTGCGCCAACAAGGCATGACGCTGGATGAATTGTTGGTGGCCGAGCCGACGCTATGCGCCCCCTGTTATGGGCATATGGGCAGTGGGCGGGTGTATTTTACGGTGCAAGGGGTGTCTACCCACACCGCCCAACCCCATTTGGGCAAAAACGCCGTCATCGGCGCGGCCCGTATTGCGCTGGCGATGCAGGCCGAACACGAGCGCTTGCAAACCCTGCCCCCTACGCCGGTCGGCAAAGGCCAATTAACGGTGGTGCATTTGATGGGCGGGCGTGCGCCCAACATTGTGCCCGATGAAGCCGCGCTGGGCGTGAATCGCCGCATTACCAGCAACGAAGATGCCCAAGCCGTGTTGCAAGGGCTGGCCGATTTGGGCCGCGCCACCGCCGGTTTGCCGTTGACCTACGACATTCACCGCCCGATGGCGGCCTTTTTGCAAGACCCCAATTCGCATATGGTGCAACAATTTGCGGCTTGGTCTGGCGAACAACCCATCACCGTGCCCTATTGCACCGATGCCGCCGCCTACAAACCCGACACCGTGCGCAATCTGCTCGTGCTCGGCCCCGGCTCCATTGACCAAGCGCATGGCGCAGAAGAATGGGTGGCGATTAGTGAGCTTGAGCGTTTGTTGGCGATTTATCGGCAGTGGTGGGAGAATCGCGGTTAAAAGAGTCGCCCCAGCCATCAAAATGAGGCGTAAACCAACCTGCGCAGCGGACGTTGTTAGGTAGCACGGGGATCAATTCCCGTGCTACTTTAGAGCTGTTCAAAAGTAGCCTCGTCATTCCCGCGAAAGCGGGAATCTATAACCAGACAGGCATAGTTTGACTGGTTTGCTGCATTTTTGACCAGTCTCGTTATGGATCTCCGCTTTCGCGGAGATGACGGGTTAAATGAGGTGCTGACTTTTGAACAGCCTTACGCGCTACCTTAACAATACCCCATAAATTGGGACCATAGTCATATAATTGATACTGATATGGACCCAATTAGCCTGATTGTCGCGGCTTTGGCTGCGGGCGCAGCCGAAGCCGCCCAACCCACCGCCGCCCAAGCTGTCAAAGATGCTGAGATTTTGCAGGCCGTGCAAGCGCTGCAAGCCCAGCTAAATAAGGCCAATGGCGGCAATGTCGCCACCGTCAGCGGCGGCGGGGCGATTGCGCAAGGCACGGGCGCGATTGCCGCCGGGGCTGGGGCTGTGATTGTGCAGGGCAGCAACAGCGGCGGCATCAACACCGGAACCCAAACCACCCACAATTATTATGGCGCGGCCAACGACGAAGCCGCCGCCGCCAACCTCAGCCCAGCCGGTCGGCGTTTGGCCGAATTGCTCAACCAATATTTTGATTTGAGCGAATTAGAAGGCTTGTGTTTTGATATGGACATTGACAAAGACAACTTGGCAGGCGCGACCAAGATCGCCAAGGCGCGGTCGCTGATTATTTATGTCGAGCGTAATGCGCGTTTGGCCGAATTGCAAACGCTTGTCCGCGCTAAGCGCCCGCACCTGCGTGGGCAGGTATGATTTCGCTGTTCAAATAAAACCTCGGAGGTCTTTGAGACCTCCGAGGTTTCACCTTTCAGCCTTTTCATCTGCTATGTATTCCCAACTTTATGCATGGTCAAATTTGCTATTGGCATATCGCTTGGCGGCCAAAGGCAAACGTGGCAAACAAGCAGCGGCGCAATTTGAGCATCGTCTCGAAGACAATTTGCTTGCTTTGCAAGCGGATCTGCGCACCGAGAACTATCGACCAGGCGGGTATATTTCGTTTTACATCCACGAGCCGAAACGCCGTTTGATTAGTGCCGCCCCATTTCGAGACCGTGTTTTGCATCATGCGTTATGCAATTTGATCGAACCAATATTTGAACGCAGTTTTATTGCCAATAGCTTTGCGAATCGGGTGGATAAAGGCACACATCGCGCCTTGACCACCTGCCAAAATTATGCACGGCGCTACCCATATGTGTTGCAATGCGATTTAGCGCAGTTTTTCCCTTCTATTGATCATGCAATTTTGCGCCAAGTGCTGGCGAAAAAAATGAGAGACCCGCACGTGTTGGGTTTGATAGACAAAATATTAGCCAGTGGCGCAGGCATATTAACCCAAGACTATGATATGACATGGTTTGCTGGTGATGATCTCATGGCGGCATTCAGACCGCGTGGCTTGCCGATAGGCAATCTTACTAGCCAGTTTTGGGCCAATTGTTATCTTAATTCATTCGATCATTTTGTGCAACGGCGTTTGCATTGCCCAGCTTATGTGCGCTATGTAGATGACTTTTTGCTGTTTTCACATGATAAAGCCGTATTGATTGCATGGCACGATGCCATTCTTCAGTATTTAAGTCGTTTGCGTTTATCACTTCATGCTGGGGCACATCCTCAGCCGGTGAGCGAAGGCATTCCATTCTTAGGGTTTAGGGTTTTCCCACAACGGCGGCGGCTAAAACGCCGCAAAGGTGTGTATTTTGCGCGTAAATGGCGCGGGTTATTACGTCAATATGCACACGGGCGACGATCTTCGACTGATCTCACTGCCGTTGCCAATGGCTGGGGCAATCATGCGCGTTTTGCCAATACCGTTGGCTTACGCAAAGCTGTGTTGGGGCAAGTGGTATTACCCAAAAAAAATTTTCGACTGGGGGGCAAAGCCCCCCAGCCCCCCCAGAGATAAGAGGCTCAGAGTTTCAGAGGGACAGAGGCTTCAGAGCGCCAGAGATAGTGGGGACAGCATCACCCGAAAACCGTCGATGAAGTTGCGGGAGTCAGAGACATCCCTGAAGCGACACGCGCACCGCGCATCCCACCCATTGAGGTCGAACGCGCCACCGCGCAGCGAATGAGATTCACCGCTTGCTGGCCCTTGTGGGTTACGGGTTGTGCCACGTCGATTTTTATAAATGTCATCTGCCCACCAATCGCGACACCATTCCCACACATTGCCAATCATATCTACACAGTCATACGGGCTGTTGCCGGTCAGGTAGCTGCCCACCGGAGTCGTATCGCCGACGGTTAAATCATAGTTGGCGCGGGTGCGATCAATGGCTTGGCTGCCCCAAGGGTAACGCCGTTGGGGTAATGGATTTGGCTGCCAACTGACGCGCACATTGCCCCATTCCGCCCATTCCGCCAACCGCAACACCAGTGGTTGGCGCGGTAGCTCTAACCCACCACGCGCGGCTTTTTCCCATTCGGCCTCGCTCGGCAAGCGGCAAGTAAGGCCATAGTGTTGGCCCAGCCACCCACAAAATGCACTGGCATCATCCCAACTGATGTGGTTGACAGGGTGCAGTTCGCGCCCAAGCACATCGCTGCCTTTGCCAAAGGGGTGTCGCCAGCACGCGCCAGCCATTTCGCCCCAGTTTTTTGTGTTTTTGTGATAGACCCACAAACTGCCCACACGTTCGGCGCTGCTTTGGTAACCGGTTTGCCGCACAAATTCGGCAAATTGCGCCACCGTAATGGGGCTGCGGCTGATGGCATAGCTGTCTAGGTCTACCAGGTGAATGGGTTTTTCGCTTTCATAGGCTTCACCGTCACTGTCGGGGCTGCCCATCCAAAATGGGCCACGTGGCACGAGGCAAAACGCCAGATCGCCCAACGGTAGCCCTTTGGCAGCCGGGCGGCTGGCTGGCGGCACTGCGGTTGGGGGCGGCTTTGGGCTGGGGCTACTCTCGTGGTCCACATTTATATGGCCCAAGGCTCGCATGGCATCGCTCAGCCATAGGCTCAGGCCCGCTGCTGCCACGGCACTGCTGGCCCCAATCAAAATGATGCGCAACCACTCGGCATTGTCTTTAGGCGGTGTCAGGGGATGCCCCTCGGACATTGTGCCCAGCGCATTAATATAGGCCCAGCCTCGCGCTGGGTCACGCATATCAGTCAACAAGCACCGAATACCGTCTTGATAACGCGGGTCGCTCAGTTTTTGGCCTAGGCCGGCCAGTTTTTCACTAAGATTTTTGCTGGGGGTGGTTACCGCCAAAAACATCAGCTCGGCGATCTCGGGTGAAGCCAAGACCGCAAGCGCGGGTTTCCAATAGTTAGGCAAACTTTTGGCCGCCAGCAACGGATAAAGCATGGCTGCCGTAAGATTTTGCAACACATAACGCGGCTCAATATCATTTTGCCAATGGGTGGGCAGCTTCCAATTGAGCAAGCCGGTCGCCATCAGGCCGCGCAACTCGTTTTGGATGTGCGCGAGCGGGTCTTTCGGCGCGGCGGGGTCGAATTTAGTCGGGGTGCGCAGGTTGTGTGCAGTTTGGGTCAGGGTTTGCTGCACGATTGGCGCTTGGGTTTGCCACAAGGTCGGGTGGGCCAGCAGTTTTTCTAGCCATTGCGCCAGCACAAGCGGGTCAGGGGCTTGGGTTTGACTACTGCTTGCGCCAATAATGATATTGTGGTCGCCCGTCACCATTGGGGCGTTGACCTGCGCCCCCGGCGCAAGCAAAGCCGCGCCTTGCCCCAGCGCCTGTGCGCCGTCGCCTTGCGCAATCGCACCGTCGCCGGTGAGATTGGCTTGAGAGGAAGGTGAGGGTGACGAGGATTGCATTGTGGCGACACCTCGGAGGTCTTTGAGACCTCCGAGGTATTTTGCTACGATGTTTATTTTAATTGCCCTGTGATGTCGCTATTAACGGAGACCACAGGGCGGTTGTTATTTGCCTATGTCAATGGCCTAAACCAGCAACATAGCCGGGAATAATTCCCGCCACTTCTCTGCCGTAACGCACAGAGACTTCGCTTCGTCGGCAAAGGCAAACAAGCAAATGTTTACCCGCACCGCATTTCTAGCGGGGTCAGCGAGAAGTGTGGACAGCATCACCCGAAAACCGTTGTTGTTGTTGCGGTTGTCAGTGACATTCCTGTTGCGATACGCGCACCGCGCATTCCTTCCATTGTTGTTGAACGCGCCACCGCGCAGCGATTCGGAATTATCCCCAGACCCCAATACCAGCGTGACGCACGACTCAGATATCAACGTCTTAAGCATAGTTTACACCATCCCAGCGCTTACTTTGCGCCAGCCGCCCAATAATTTACCGATCTCGGTCAACATGGCAGCCACATGCTCATATTGTCCGGCATCCAGCCATTCCCATTTTGCCGCCAGCCGCACATAAACCCGCAAGCGGGCCAGTGCCTCATCGGCCTGTATCAGTCGCTCTAAGCGGGCTTGTCCACGCCGCAAATTGGCTTCTTCGAGCCGCTCACGCAGGTCAAACGCTGCATTGAGCAAACGCGCTGTAAACGTATGGCGATGGGCACGCGGGAAATGGTTGGTGGCCGGTAACAACCATGTCAGCAGGTCATAACTGCGGGTAAAAATAGGCATTTCTTGCATGATATTAAGGTTTATATTCAACGACGAATTGAACGTGTAGAGACGGGTCGGTGACCCGTCTTTTGCGGTGACCCGTCTTCATTTTTACCATACCAAAGACAAAGCTGCCAGAAGGCAAATCACCCAGTCACCGCAAAAGACGGGCACGGCAAAAAAGACGGG
>CAMDWA010000187.1 GCA_945877855.1 Thermoflexus hugenholtzii JAD2
CCCACGCTACCAAAGGTCATACACTGATTTCGACGAAAATTTGTTTTACTTGCCCGATTGGGATATAACTACGGTTTTCAAAAGAGTCGCGGTTTATCACGTTTACACAGCATTGCTGTGTAAACGTGATGGTGAAATTGGCCCTTCATCTTTTAGAAGTTTGCGCTAACAACAAAAGATGATAAACATAGGTAACGCCCCTTGCTCATGGGGTTCATTAGAATTTGAGGGCTTGACCAGTGAAAAGCTAACGTATGAGCGCGTGTTAAATGAATTGGTCGAGACTGGCTATGTTGGCACAGAACTGGGTGATTGGGGGTTTATGCCCACCGAACCCGCAATTTTGCAGGCCGAGTTGCGCAAACGTTTGCTCGCTTTGACCGGCGCGTTTGTCCCAGTGGCCTTTAAAAATGAGGCATCTCATGCCGAGGGCGAAGCGCGGGCGCTACAAGTTGCGCGGTTGTTGGCGGCTGTTGCAACCCCAAACACCCCGCCATTTTTAGTGTTGGCCGATGAAAATGGCACTGTGCCTGCCCGCACCCAAAATGCTGGGCGTATTGGCAGTCTTGCTTTGGGCTTAACCGATGTTGAATGGGAAGTTTATGCGGCTGGGGTGAACCGTGTGGCACGGGCGGTGCAACAGCAAACGGGATTGCGTTGTGTTTTTCATCATCATTGCGCGGGTTATGTCGAAACACCTGATGAGATTGCACGGTTATTGACGTTGACCGATCCCATGTTGCTTGGGTTGGTGTTTGACACCGGACATTATGCTTTTGGGTCTGGCCTAACTGCCGATATCAATGCCAACGCCCAAATCGTCATGGCTGGCCTCGCTCGGTTTGCCGATCGAATCTGGTATGTGCATTTTAAAGATTGTTCGGCGCAAGTGGCGCTACAAGCAGTGAATAATGATTGGGATTATTTTGAGGCGATTAAAAATGATGTTTTTTGCGAATTGGGGCAGGGTTGTGTGCCATTTGCCGAGGTGTTAGCGTGGCTGCAAACATGGCATTACAGCGGTTTTATTACGGTTGAGCAAGATGTGCTGCCTGGCATGGGGTCGCCCAAAGCAAGCGCCGGGCGGAATAGGGCATATCTAAGGTCGATTGGTTTATAGCCTGTTTTAAACCCAATTGCAAGTTTATATAATTGAATTATGTCAAAACTTAATATCGGACTCATTGGCGCAGGGCGCATCGGGCAAGTTCATGCCGCGACCATCGCCTATCGTGTCAACAGCGCTCAATTGGCGGCGGTTACCGACCCAATTGCAAGCGCGGCCCAAGCTGTGGCGGGCAAATTTCGTATTCCAACCATCGCAAGCAACTACAAAGACATCATCGCCGCCCCCAATATCGATGCGGTGATGATTTGCACCCCTACCGATACCCACGCCGAAATTATTCAGGCAGCGGCGGCAGCGGGCAAACACATTTTTTGCGAAAAACCGGTGGCGCTGGATTTGGCCCAAACCGATGCAGCCGTAAATGCCGCCGAACGCGCTGGGGTCAAATTACAACTTGGGTTTAATCGGCGTTTCGATGCTAATTATGCACGGGTGCGCCAAGCCATTGTCAGTGGTGAGGTTGGTGAGGTGCGGATGGTGCATATCATCAGCCGCGACCCTGCCCCGCCACCTATTAGTTATGTCAAAGTGTCAGGCGGTATTTTCCTCGACATGACCATTCATGATTGGGATATGGCGCGATTTTTGACCGGCAGCGAAATTGAAGAAGTGTATGTGCAAGGTGGCATTAAGGTTGACCCAGCCATCGGCGAGGCTGGTGATATTGACACCCACGTTACTTTGTTGCGTTTTGCAAATGGGGTGATTGGCACGATTGACAATTGCCGCCAAGCAGCCTATGGTTATGACCAACGGGTGGAGGTTTTTGGCAGCAAAGGTGTCATTAACACTCAAAATAATTACGCCAATAATAGTGTGTTGAGCACCGCTCAAAGTGTGCAGCGTGATTTGCCACTCAATTTTTTCATGACGCGCTATACCGAGGCCTATGCCGCCGAGGTTGAGGCGTTTGTGGCATCGGTTGTCAATAACACTCCGGTCGCGGTCAGCGGGCAAGATGGCCGTGCCGCCCTATTGGTCGGGTTGGCGGCCAAGCGAAGCTATGCCGAGCGTAGACCAGTGAGAGTGGGTGAATGAATAATTGAGCGAATGAGCGAATGAATGAATGAGTGATTGCAAAATAATCACTCATTCATTCATTCGCTCATTCGCTCATTTCTTTTTATGAAGATATTTAATATTGCATTTTTAGGGGCGGGGCGAATGGGTATGACCCATTTGCGCAATTTGATCGGTGTGTCGGGTGTGCGGGTGCGGGTGGTGGCTGACCCCATTCTTGCAGCGGCACAGGCCGGCGCGGTGGCAGTGAATGCCGAACGCGCCAGCAGTGATATTGATGCCGTCATTAACGCTAGCGATGTTGATGCGGTCATGATCGCCACTCCGACTGGAACCCATGCCGAATTGATTGAAAAAGCGGTGCGTGCGGGTAAACCGGTATGGTGCGAGAAACCCGTTGCCATGACCTTGGCCGATACTGAACGTGTGGTGCAAACCGTTGAGGCAAGCAAGCAGCCGGTCATGATTGGTTTTATGCGGCGTTTTGACCCGGGCTACGCCGCCGCCAAACGTGCGATTGAGGCGGGCGAAGTCGGGCGAATTGAGCGCTTTCGCGCCCTCAGTTGTGACACCACCCCGCCGCCTTTGGCTTTCATCAAAAGCAGTGGCGGTATTTTTGTCGATATGATGGTGCATGATTTTGACATGGCGCGATTTCTGGTTGGTGAGATCGAAGAAGTGAGTGCATGGGGCGCGGCACTCATCGACCCGGGTTTTGCGGAGGCGGGCGATGTAGACACCTGTGTGGCGATGTTGCGTTTTGCAAATGGGGCGGTTGGCACCATCGAAGGCACCCGACGTGCCACATGGGGCTATGACATTCGCACCGAGATCGCTGGCAGCAAGGCCAAGCTGGTGGTTGAGGCCCAAAACAAAACCCCATTGCTCATGGCTCGTAATATTGGGCACGAAGGCGATTACTTCCAGAGTTTCCCAGATCGCTTTGAGATAGCTTATAAGGGCGAAATGGCTTATTTTATTGATTGTCTGCAAAAAGGGTTGATGCCATCACCCGGCGTACGTGATGCACTGGCCAGCCTGCGGGTGGCATTGGCTGCCACCCAAAGCCTGCGCGAGGGTAGGCCGGTAAAAATAAGCGAGGTTAGCGCCCAATAATTTGCCGCCGCACCGAATCCAGCGCCCGTAACGCTGTTAAATTGCGCACATTGTAGCCATATTGCTGCAAATAGCCGCCGCTAAACCATGCGGCCCGACCATCGGGTGGGAAGCTGTAGTGGAAGCCGTCATCGACCATGCCTCGGTTGGGCAATCGTTCGACGGCGCGGCGGTTGTCGAGCAGTGGCACATCATATTCACGTGCCAAACGGGTAATAATGCCGTTGATGTAACCGCAGGGGGCATTATTGTCTTTGCATTCAAGGTCATCGCCTTTGGTCAGCAAAATGGGCACGATGCCTTGGTCGATGGTTTGTTGAATAATTTGGCGGTAGCGCCCTTCAAACCCTTGCCATGAATGTTGATCACCCGTGCCGAGTAGAATAATGGCGACGCTTGGGCGGGCGCTGTTATATTCGCATATCAAAGAAGATGCCCCGCCGCAGCCACCGGGGGCCGAACCCGGGTCGAGCGTTTTGGTGGTATTAAACCCACCAAAGGCCGAGCGGCTGGTGCGTGAAAATGAGCCTTTGAAGAAATTAACGGTGTCTTGCAAATAGGTATAGGGGCCGAGGTCGTAATTGCCCCAATCGAATGGCTTGAAGAAGGCCGGATGCTCGGTGTTACTATCGCCAATGAGCGAAAACACATTGGCACGGTTGCCGCGTGATTGCCCAATTTGGTAAATTTGGCGCGCCCGCCCGCTGATGCCAGATACATATGGATCATCTGGAATGACGAAGGGGGTTGGTGCAAACACGACTGGAGCGCTGACAGACACTGCCGAAGCTGCAACGGCTTCTACATTGACTGAAATATCACCCATTTTAATTTTATTGAGCGTGACAAATTGCGATTGCACCCAACCATTGCCATTTGGTGTGCCAACATAGAGCCAAGTGCCATCTGATGTTTTTCGATAGATATCGAGTGGCATCAGGGCGGGCAATTTGCTGAGAATGGAGGCATCGGTGCTGGCTGCTGATCGCAAGCGCAAGCCATCACCTTCAGATGACACAATGGCTGCCGCTAAAATTGGGGTTGCTGTGGGTGCAAGTGGCGCGGCTGGGCGTGCATTGGGGGCCGGCGTGCCTTTGACGGTTGCCGCAGCAGGGGCTGGTCGTGGGCGCACCCGCACTTGAATTTGGCTTGTATCCCCAATTGGAATGACCAAAACCTGATTTTCTAATACTTTTTCAGGTTCAATATCGTAGTTAGCGGCTTGCAAAATATCGACAGCCACATCATAACGGGTCGAGATATCCCACAAGGTTTCACCGGCTTCGACGGTATGCGTAATATAAGCAAAAGGGGCAGCCGCGCTAATTGGGGTAGGGCGGGTAGTTGGGATAGGTGTTGGGGTTGGTTGCGGGGTGTCCGTTGGGTCGGGTTGATGGTAAATAGTTAAGAAAAATTGCCCCTGTGTTGCTGTAACATTGCGGCGGTTTAAGGCCACCCCAAAGATCAGCAGCCCAAAACTGAGTGCCAACAACAAAACCAAAATCGGAATAAATTTAGGATTACGCAAGCTCTAGAATTGTAGCAGCCCAAATTTTAGTGGGTAGAATTTGCAATATCGTGAAACGAAATTACATCACTGCTATCCTACTAAGTATAACGGCGTGTGGGGCTAGTTCGCCTCCGCCACAAGTTGTAAATGATTATTTGCAAGCGCGAATGAAGGCCGATGCCAACCAAATGGTCACTTTGTCATGCGCGGCATGGGAAAGCCAAGCCAAGATCGAGGCGAATTCATTTAAAAATTTGGCCCCACGACTCGAAGGGTTGAGTTGTGCCGAAAGTGGCAAAGATGCCAATGCCACTTTTGTCACTTGCCAAGGCAAAATCCTTACCAATTATGGGGCCGAGGTGCGTGAGTTCAACCTCGCTGATCGCCCCTTTAAACTGGTGCAAGAAAGCAGCCAGTGGCGGGTTTGTGGCTATAAATGAAGAGATTGGGGATTAGGGATTTTCATGAATCATGAGTCATAACTCATCGTTCGTGACTCATGACTTATGACTTGTGAAAACGCCCTATTTCCAATCCCTAATCCTCAATCCCTAATCTTGCCCGCGCAACTCCACCACATTTTTCAACCCAAGTCGTTTGCATTCACGGATGAGGCCGCGATTGATTTGCTTGGCGAGTGACGGGCCGGTAAACACCATGCCGGTGTAGACCTGCACCAGCGATGCCCCAGCGCGGATTTTTTCGATAGCGGCGTCGGCGCTATCAATACCGCCGACGCCGATGATGGGTAATTTGCCAGCTGTGCGTTTGTAGATCAGCCGAATCATTTCGGTTGACAAATAGCGTAACGGGCGACCACTGAGGCCGCCTTTTAGCGCGACAAACGATTTGGGGATGTCGAGCCGCCCAATCGTCGTATTGGTGGCGATGACACCATCGGCCCCGGCGGTCATGATGGCGGCCAAGACATCGTCTAACTCATCTGAGGTCAAATCGGGCGCAATTTTGACTAAAATCGGCACAGGCCGCTGCCCCAAAGTGATCGCTAGCGTTTGACGTTCAGCCATCACTGCCTTTAACAGCCCTTCGATCATCTCGCGGGCCTGTAATTGGCGTAACCCAAGTGTATTGGGGCTGCTGATGTTGACCGTGACATAATTGGCATAAGGCGCAACTTGTCGCAACAATGCCACATAATCCTCAGACGCACGTTCAATTGGCGTATCTTTGCCTTTGCCAATGTTGATGCCTTGTATGAAGTGCTGAGTGCTTGGTGTTAAGTCTGTATTCTGTAATCTTAATTCTTGGCTTTTGACTCTTGGTTCTTCACTCTTGGCTCTTGCCAAAAACGCTTCTACGCCTTCATTTGGAAAACCGAGGCTGTTGATAATGGCATTTGACTTGATGATGCGATAGAGGCGTGGCTTGGGATTGCCGATTTGTGGCAGGCGTGTGAGCGTGCCGATTTCGACATGCCCAAAACCGAGCGCGGCTAACCCTTGGGTGGCGATGCCATTTTTGTCATAGCCAGCCGCGAGGCCCACTGGATTGGCGAAGTGCAGCCCAAAAGCATTTGTTTCGAGACAGGGATGCTGCATGGCATACCATTTTTGCAACATCGTGTGCATAATGGGTGTTTGGCCTGCCCAGCGCATGGCTGATAACGACAGATGATGCGCACGTTCGGCATCGAGTTGAAAGAGGAGTTTGCGAATAAGTGAATACAAGTTAGTTGGAGTGATGTTGTGTCGCCAATAAAGTCTCTACCCAAGCAGCTTGTTCGGGCGAGAGCGGTGGGGCAGGCACACGATTGCGATAATTGATGCGGGTGCGGTAGGCCCCGCGTTGATAAACCGATTTGACCGCGGCATCTAAATCGAGTTTTGCATCTGGGTCAGGGTGGCGCAAGGGCACAGGAAAACGCGGCAAGCGGCTCTGCAATTGCACTGCCCATATATCTATAAATGGGCGCTGTTCTTCGCGGCTTAGAAAAACATAATACGGTGCTTCGGGGAGGTCGCTGTCTAAGGGCAGCCGTTCGCCTCCACGTAATAAGTCAATTTCGATCAAATGCACCTGTGTGCGAAATATATCGCGGCGTTTGCGCAAATAGTCAATTTGCGCCTTGTGGCCGGGTCGTTTATTGACTGGCGATAAAATTTCGATGGCGGTGACGAGCGTGCCATCTTTGGCATCGCGCACTTCGACTCCGGCCCAACGCAGTTGCACATCTAGCCGTATTTTGCCTTGGCTAGACGGTGCGTCCAATTCTATTACGGCTGGTCTACCAGAAGGGAAGGGTGAATTTTGGAAAACACCGACATCGGGTTGAATAATTTGTGGGCGTGGGCGTGGTGATGACGGTAGTGTAGCGATCTCAATTGTGTCATACACCATGTGGGGTATTAACCCGGCAAAATAGCCGGGGGTGATTTGTTGATTGAGTTGTGTGCGGATTTCGCTGGCTAGATCTTGGTGAAAATCTTGCCAAATTCCCGCCCCTTCAATAAACGGATCCATACCCGGAAATGGTGATTCCAT
>CAMDWA010000188.1 GCA_945877855.1 Thermoflexus hugenholtzii JAD2
TAGGGTTGGTTTGAGGCGAAATAGTTTTATTTAAGGGTGAGAGGTTTCTTTCACGCTGGCTTTTGCTTGCCTCGGTTTCGAAGTGGGCTTTATTTGCCACTCGCTCAGGTTATTTTGTCAAATCTTTTTTAGACTAAACTACTGATTAACCATTAACCATTAATTTAGTATCCTGAGGTCGCTGAGGCGACGGCGTTGATGTTGACTTCGAAGGTTTGGATGGGAGGCACACCTTTTTCAAAGGGGCGGTGATACACCATTTTGAGTTTGCCTTCGCCGACCCCGCTGACATCAAATTTAAACACCAATTGACCACCCGCCCCCACCGCGCCAGAGCTGGCTTTAAATTCATATTGACCATTTTGCTTAAGGGTCGTTGTGCTGTCGGGCGCAACCTCCCAAATATAGCCTGTGGTTGGGTTGCCATCTAAGGTGACAACTACCTGATTATTCAGCACCACCACCACCGTTTTGCCGGCATCGGTCATACCAATGGCAGTTGGGCCATTGCTGCGCCCACCACAGGCCGCCAACACCAACATGATGGTGAACGCAAAGATAGGCCGGAGGGAATAACGAAGCCCGTTTGACATGATTTTTTTATTGGCGGGCGATGCCTGCGGCACCACCACGCAACACATATTTTTGAATTTTGCCGGTAGCGGTTTTGGGCAATTCGCTTACAAAAGTTACCCACTGCGGCGTTTTGAAATGCGCCATGTTATCGCGCACAAACTGTTTCATCTCGGCTTCGGTGGCACTGCTGCCCGCCCGCAAAATAATAAAGGCATGAGGGGCTTCGCCCCATTTGGGATGTGCCACACCCACCACCGCCACCTCTTGCACCGCTGGATGCCGCAGCAACACACCTTCGACCTCGACTGATGAAATATTTTCGCCGCCGCTGATAATCACATCTTTAATTCGATCACGAATCTCGACATAGCCATCGGGGTGCACGACGGCGGCATCGCCTGAATGAAAATAGCCATTGCGAATGGCTTTGGCGGTGGCTTCGGGGTCATTGTAATAACCTTTCATCACGACATTGCCACGCACCACAATTTCGCCAATGGTGGCCCCATTTTGCGGCACATCGTTACCGGCATCATCAATCACCCGTAACTCACCCGATGTCATCAATTCAACCCCTTGCCGCGCCTTAACGATTGCCCGCTCTGATGCTGACAATTTGGCATGGGCCGGGCGCGGCTCGCAAATGGTGATGAAGGGCGAGGTTTCAGTCAGCCCATACACATGCGTCAATTCCCAACCCAATTCACGCTCAACCCGCTCAATGGTGGCGGCAGCCGGTGGCGCACCGGCAGTAAACAAACGCACGCCTTTGGGCGCATGTTGCCGCAATTCATCGGGCGCGTTGGCAATGCCAATGAGCACTGTTGGCGCGGCGCAAAACATGCTAATGCGCTCAGTTGCAATCAGCTCATAAATACTGCGTGGCTCGACCTTGCGCAAACACACGTGCGTCATGCCTCGCGCCGTCACAATCCACACAAAGGTCCAACCGTTGGCATGAAACATCGGTAACGTCCACAAATAGCGGTCTTCGGGGGCCAAGGCATGGTGCATCAGCGTGCCAACCACATTCATATAGGCGTTGCGGTGGGTCACCATCACGCCTTTGGGTCGGGCGGTGGTGCCGCTGGTGTAGTTGATGGAAATGAGGTCGAGTTCGTTGATCGCCACAGGTGCAAATGTGGCAGGCGCGGCAACCAACGCCGCTTCATAATCAATCCAGCCCGCCTTTTGCCCCTCTAGCGCCACAAAATGCGCCACATTGGGCAATTGCGCGCGAATGGCCTCGACCATATCGAGATAATCGCTGTGCACACACACCACTGTTGCACCACTATGATTAATAATATAGGCAAAATCGTCGGCAATCAGGCGGTAATTGATGGGAACCACCACCGCGCCAATTTGCGGCACAGCATAAAATGATTCGAGTTGGGCATGCGTGTTTGGGGCAATATAGGCAACGCGGTCCCCTTGTTTAACGCCCAATTGCTGCAAGGCCGCCGACCAGCGGTCACAGCGTTCAAAAAATTGGGCATACGTCAGCCGCAATGCGCCATCAACCACAGCTTCTTGGTTGGCATATAGTTTGCGTGCTCGACGCGCAAATTCCATCGGGGTAAGTGGGGTTTCCATGATATTTATTGTATATGTATTTATTTCAAGAATAACATCGCTAAATCAGCGGGCGGGCGAATAGCACGTCCGACAGCGTCCATCGTTGCGCCAATTACTTTGGCGTTAACAATGGGTTTGTGGTCGGGCAGCCGCAGCACATCTTGCAAAATGCCAAAACGCACCCGTGATACCGGTATGACATTCGACGCAACCACAAAACGATCATTGCTGCGCAATGGAAATAAATAATCAATCTCTATTCGCACCACCACCAAATTTACCCCACGTTGCGACAAAGCCGCAAAATCGATATTGGCGGCGGTTAAAAACTTGTGGCGAGCATGTTCGAGATAATGTTGATAATTGGCATTGTTTACAATACCCTGCAGGTCGCATTCATAATCTCGAACCTCAAATTCATAGGTATGTTGATAAGGCGCTGGCATGGCTACAAATTGTATTACACTAGCCTCCTTGTCAAAAATCTCCCGATCAGAAATCGGGTTTCTTTAAGAAATCCGATTTCTATATGTCATAAAAAATGAACTTCAAATCAATTGATGACCTGCACGCGGCGCTAGCGGCGCAAAATTACATTGCCGAACGCGGGCTAAGCACCGCCATTTTTTTGGCGCTTAAATTAGGTCGTCCGCTTTTTCTCGAGGGTGAGGCTGGCGTGGGTAAAACCGAAATCGCCAAAGTGTTGGCGGCATTGCTCGACACAGACCTCATTCGCCTGCAATGTTACGAAGGTCTTGATGTCAGCCACGCGGTGTATGAATGGAACTACACTCGCCAAATGTTATCGATGCGTTTGGCCGAAACCCGTGGCGAACATGCTAGCGAGGCGCAACTTTTCGGGCCAGAATTTTTGCTCAAGCGCCCACTGTTGCAGGCCATCGAAGAAGGCCGCACAAAATCGCCAGTGCTTTTAATTGATGAACTCGACCGCAGCGATGACGAATTTGAGGCATTTTTGCTCGAAGTGCTGTCCGATTTTCAAATCACCATTCCTGAAATCGGCACCATCAAAGCCAAACACACGCCCGTTGTCATCGTTACCTCAAACCGCACCCGCGAGGTGCATGACGCACTCAAGCGCCGTTGTTTGTATTATTGGATCGACTATCCCAGCTTCGACAAAGAATTGAGCATTGTGCGGGCCAAAGTGCCGCAAGCGAGTGAGCAATTGGCACGCCAAGTGACCGGCTTTGTGCAAGAGTTGCGTCGGCTCGATTTGTATAAACTGCCCGGTGTGGCTGAAACCCTCGACTGGATTACTGCGCTGGTGACACTTGATCAACAAGCCTTGCACCCCAGCGTGGTCGATGAAACTTTAGGCGTTATTTTGAAATATCAAGATGACGTTGAAAAGATTAAGGGTGGGCAAACCCAAAATATTTTGGCACATGTGAAGGCCACACCTTAAAATAATGTCACGTTTATATGTTCGCTTGGGGCTAATTGGAGCGGCACTCATCTTAGGTTTTGTTACTATCTGGTGGGCCAATCGCGTGAATATTCAGCGTGATGTATTTTTTGGCGAAGCCGATGGTCAAAAATTGTTACTAGATGTGTATCACCAAAATTTTTCTCTCGATTCGCCATTATTTGGGGTCAAACCTGCTATTATCCTGTTACATGGTGGAGGGTGGGCGAGTGGGAGTAAACGTGAGCTACAAGAATTGGGAAGTGATTTAGCAAAACAAGGATATGTGGCATTTAGTGTTGAATATCGGTTCGCTACCATTAATGCCAATCATTATCCAGCCCAATTAGATGATGTTCAACGTGCCGTGCGTTGGGTTCGTGCTAACGCCAGAGGTTATAACATTGATCCAAATCGCATCAGTGCAGCGGGTATATCCTCTGGTGCGCACTTAGCTGCATTGCTGGGTGTTCTTGACACTCGATCAAATGACGACCTTGTTTTGGCTAACTACTCAAGTCGTGTTAATTGTGTCGTTAGTTGGTATGGCATTTTTGATCTCACCCAAGCTTTTCCAACTGCGCCTTTAGATATGGAACAACAAGTATCACGTTTTATCGGGCTAAATCGGTCATCAGTCGCCGCTTATCAAAATGCATCGCCTATTTCTCATATAGATCAGAATACCGCTAAATTTTTACTTATACATGGTGAAAAAGATACGACAGTCCCAATTACACAAACATATCGATTTGCTAGTACATTGCAAAACGCTGGTCACACACCTGTTTTGATGTTTTTTGCCAATGAAGGGCACGGTATTTTACAAAGTGAAAATATTCGTGACATACGGCAACAGTTTTTGATTTTTTTAAGCAAGTGTTAATAAAATGCTATCCAAACCCTCCCTTCGCCCACTTGATTACGCAACTGACACCGCGCCCGCCGAGGCACGCGGGCATTTGCTGCACAACCTCATTTTGTTTGGGCGGCTGTTAAGGGGGCTGGGGCTAAATGTGAACACAGCGCGGGTGATGGATGTGGCACATGCGCTCGAATTTGTGAATATTGGGCAACGCGCCGATTTTTTTTACACCCTACGTGGCCTGATGGTACATCGCAAAGAAGATTTGCCGATGTTTGACCACGCCTTCAAGCTGTTTTGGCGCAAATATATCGACGAAGGCGATATTGTCAAATTTCCACGCGCTACGATCAAAAAACGAAGTAAACCCGTCATCAAAGCCCCGCCGCTCAAAGAGCAAAACGATGAGGGCAATAGCGCCCCCAGCCCAGATCAGCCGCCGCTGATTGAGGTGACGATGACGTATAGCGATGCTGAGACATTACGCGCCAAAGATTTTGCCGAAATGAACAGCGAAGAGCTAGCAGCGGTCAAAGAATTGATGGCGACCTTGGTGTGGCAATTGGGCCAACGCCGCACCCGCCGCTTGCGCCCGGGGCGCGACAACCCAATTGACATGCGTCGCACCTTGCGCAAAAATTTACGCTTTGGTGGCGAAGTGTTGCATTGGGCGCATCGCACCCCAAAATATAAACCGCGTCCCTTGGTTATTTTGGCCGACATTAGCGGCTCGATGGAGCGTTACACGCGCTTATTGTTGCATTTTGTTTATAGTTTGTCGCAAGCACTCAAACAGCCGGTCGAATCGTTTGTGTTTGGCACTCGTCTTACGCGCATCTCACGCCAAATCGACAACAAAGATGTCGATTTAGCCATCAAAGAAGTAGGACATACGGTCAACGATTGGGCGGGCGGCACCCGCATCGGCGATTCGCTCAAAACCTTCAATTTTCGTTGGGGGCGGCGTGTGCTTGGGCACGGCGCAATTGCGCTCATCATCAGCGATGGCTGGGATCGGGGAGATGTGAAATTATTGGCTGATGAAATGGCGCGATTACAACGCAATTGTCATCGGCTGATTTGGCTTAACCCATTGCTGGGTATGGCCGACTATGAACCGCTCACACGTGGCATTCAGGCTGCGCTGCCTTATATCGATGATTTTATGCCGGTGCATAATCTCGCCAGCCTCGAAGAATTGGCCGCCCACTTGGCGCGGCTTGGGCAAGGGCGTGGCCCACGCCGCAAAAAAGCCTAGACATATTTCACGCAAAGGCGCGAAGACGCAAAAATTTTTATTTCTTTGCGTCTTCGCATCTTTGCGTGAAATTTTATGAACGCGGCAAATGGGCCAACAGCGATTGCCAAGCCACAGCTACATCGGCGGCGCTGGTGCGCCAATTGCTAAAGGCCGCGCGAATGGCTGGCACGCCTTTGTAAACAGTGGGGGTGAAATAGGCTTTGCCTTCGGCATTGACCGCCGCCAGATAGCGTGACACGTTTGCCGCAAAATCAGCCGCCTCATTTTCCAAATTCGCCAATGTAAAACAAGCCACATTCATACGTACCGGGGCCAATAATTTTAGGCGTGGCTCGGCGGCAATCCGTTCGCCCAAGGCTTTGGCGTGGGCGCAACATTGCTCAACAATATTGCTGTGCCCAGCCTTGCCATAAGCCATAAGCGTAAACCAAGCCGGTAAAGCCCGCCAGCGCCGCGAACTTTCGGGCGTGAGATGCACAAAGGGCGGGTTGCGTCTATCGATATCGCCCATATAGGCCGCGCCTGCATTTTGAAAAACCTCAATTTGCAGATCGAGATGCCGCGAGAATTGCACCGCGCTGTCATAAGGCACATTCAGCCATTTGTGCAGGTCAATGGCGATTGAATCGGCAATTTGCCAACCCGCCAGCAAATAAGCATAATGGGGCGAGGCGGCGGCAAAGCCGCCAAAAGCCCCATCGATGTGCAACCAAAAATTAAACTCGTGCTTTAGCGCCGCTAATGCCCCAAAATCATCAAAATCGACCGTGTTGACGGTACCAGCATTGCCGATCACAATACAAGGTGCACCATGTTGATGACGCAAGGCCTGCCGCAGCGCCTCAATATCAATCGCCTCGCGCTGCGCCATGAGCGGCACCAATTGAATGTGATTGCGCCCAATACCGAGCATCGACAAGGCTTTAAATACGCTTGAATGGGGTGCGCCGCTCAAAATAGTCAGCTTGGGCAGCCCAATCAGGCCATCGGCGGCCACATTCACCCCATGTTGCCGCCCCCACCATTGCCGCGCTAACGCCAGCCCGACAAAATTGCTCATGGTTGCGCCGCTTACAAATGCGCCACTAAACTCGGTAGGCAAGTCAAATAATTGGCGGAGCAAATTGACCGTTTCGCGTTCAATGGCAGGGGTGCTCGTGCCATCTAACCCAGCCGCGTTTTGGTCATAGGCCGCCGTCAACCAATCGCCCATCATGGCGGCGGGGGTGCTGCCACCGGTGACAAGCCCAAAGTAGCGTGGGCCGGGGCTGGCCGACAAGGTGTGGGCATAATGATCTTGAAAGTGGCGTAATGCACCTGCCGCGCCCAAGCCCT
>CAMDWA010000189.1 GCA_945877855.1 Thermoflexus hugenholtzii JAD2
CCGCAACCATCAATTTGGTGATGGGAATACGCAACCCTTCTTCAAACACCTCACGCGCCTCTGCCGAAAGCAGCCGCCCGCCAATATCGGGGGCGTGGCAGGTGCTGGCAAAATAGGCCACCACTTGCCCGGCCTTAAACACGGGCGTCACCACTGTCATATCGTTAATTTGACCGGCGGTCTGCCAAGGGTCATTGGTAATGAGCACATCGCCCTCACACAACGTGTGCGCTGGGTATTCACGCAAAAAATGCTTCAAACCGGTCGCCATTGCGTTAATATGGCCGGGCGTGCCGGTCAACGACTGCGCCACCATACGCCCGCGCTGATCAAAAACACCGCAGGCCAAGTCTTGGGTTTCGCGCACAACGGTGCTAAAAGCAGTGCGAATGAGCGCCGTTTGTTGCTCATTTACCACTGCCAAAAGCCGGTTCCACAGCACTTCTAGGGTAATGGGGTCGAGAGTTGTTGAAGTCATTGGGTATAAATTTTTAGGGTTTCGCGGGCAGCACGCGCCCACGAAAATAATTGGGCGCGTTGCAAACCACGTTGCGCATAGTCATTGTGCAAGGCTGTATGATGCCACAAACGCAAAATATGTTCGCCGAGCGTAGCCACATCGAGCGGGTCATGCAACAAAGCCGCGTCGCCCACAATTTCGGGCAACGAGCCAGCATTGCTGCAAATAACCGGCGTGCCGAGTGTCATGGCTTCGAGCGCGGTCAGCCCAAACCCTTCGTAATGCGATGGCAATAACAACATTTTGGCTTGACAATACAGCGTGTGCAAACGGGCGTGATCAACCTCACCCACCAACTCGATCACATCGCTCACACCCAGTGTTTGCGCCATGCGTTGCGGCGTGTCGCCCGCCCAGCCCTGCGCCCCCACAATGCGCAATTTAAATTGCTCGGGCAGCCGCGATTGCTCGCGCAAACGCGCCAGTGCCGTCAGCAGGGTGATAAGGTTTTTGCGCGGCTCGGCTGTGCCGACAAACAAGGCATAAGGCGGGTTTACGCTGGCCGAAGCGCCAATTAAATGGTCAGCAGCGGCGGCAGCCTCGTGCACCACATGCACCTTGTATGCGGGGGTGCTGGGCAGCAAGCGATGAATATCGCGGCGGGTAAATTCTGACACAGCGATCACGGCATCGGCCTGTGCAACCGACCACCCCACCCGTCCATAATATCGCGCACCATCGGCGCTCATCACTTCGGGGTGCTGCATAAAATACAAATCGTGCACCGTGATTATTTTTTTAAAACGCCCACGCGCCATAATAAAATCGGGGCTGTGCAAGCTCTGAAACGGCTGGCGTAGCTGAAGCAGCGCAAGTTCGAGTGGCAGCGTAATTGATTCAAATCGATGATGAGCGGGTGTCAGCGCCCGAAAAATATGGGCTTGCTTAGGAAGCCATGCCAAATCTTGGTCGCGGCGATCCAGCAAAATATTGAGCCGTAATGCTGCCTCATTTAAATTTGCCAGCGCTTGCACCAAGTGACGGGTATATTGCGAGATACCGGCTTTGCGATAAAACATCAAACGGGCATCTATTAAGAGGTTTATCATCATAAGTCACGAGTTATGAGTCATAAGTCATGACTCGTGAGTAATCATCAGATTTTACTTTGAGTAACATTGCTTTTAACAAAACCCGTGAAGAACTTTAAACTTACTTCAACAAAAATATTTAGGTTGATTTCAAGCCCCGCTTGGCTAAATTTTGCCAACCGATTTATATCGAAGGTAATTGTAAATTTGTTTTGGGTCAGCCTCACCCTCTTGGGTTTAACCTTTGACGTGCCGTTGGTGCGTGACCGCGATGCCTCATTAGACCGCGTGGTTGCCGGCCAACAATTTAATATTGTGCGCTGGGAGGTTGACGCACTCACCGCCAAGGCCGCCCATGAACTAATTACACCACAACATGGCATGAATGATGCCGATCAGGTGACATTTGTGCGCCAAACCATGCAGTTGGTACGTGATTTTGAGACGCTGAATGTTGAAATCGACAAAATTTACATTTCGCCCGATATCAAAGATGCCGCCAGCGCCAGCCAAGAATTGCGACAACAACGCGATGTCTTGCGCCAGCAAATCAACGACCGCCAATTACTATGTGAAGCCATTATTCAAGAACAAATCGAAAGCGTCATTCGCGAAGAAGGCTTTGCGCTGGGCGGGCAAATTTTGCCACCGCTGCGTTTTCGCTTTACCGGCTTGCCCGATGTCATGATTATCTCGCGGCGCGACAAAATTGAGCGTATTGACCAACGCACGTTGGTAGCCGATTTGCCGATTGAAGAATTGCTACGATTGGAGACAAAAGTCGATCAACAATTTGATGTATCATCATTAATTACTGCTATCGGCGGCTTGGGAGCCTACCCGACCATGTTGCCACAAACTGCCTCGGTGCGTTTTGCCATCGAGGTGGCCGCGCACGAATGGGCACACAATTATTTTGTGTGGCGCTTAGCCCCCATCGCCTTAAATTATGGCAATGATGCCACCTCGCGCATCATCAACGAAACCAGCGCCGTCATTTTTGAACGCGAGATCAGCAAGCGTGTGATTGCAAAATATTACCCCGAAACAGCCTCTCAAAATAAAGGATTAGGGATTAAGGATTGGGGATTAACGTCCCTAATCTTTAATCCCCAATCCTCAATCCCCAATCCTCAATCTAAGGGCCTTGGCCTTGCCCGCGCCGAAGCACAGACAAAATTTGACTTTAACCGCGAGATGCGCGTAACGCGCTTACGGGCCGATGAATTGCTGGCCGAGGGCAAAATTGGCGAAGCCGAGCAGTATATGGAAGAACGGCGAGCCATTTTTGTGCGTAATGGCTACCAAATTCGCAAGCTTAATCAGGCTTATTTTGCATTTTATGGGGCCTATAACGCCGAGCCGGGCGGCAGCGCCACCGCCGGGCGTGACCCCATTGGCCCGGGCGTGCAACGCTTGCGCCAACAAAGCGCCACCTTGGGCGAGTTTATGCAGCGCGTGTCGCGGGTGCGTGGGTTAGCCGATTTGCCCTAGTTATTAAGCCAATCGCGGCGTTTGCCCGCCGATTAAAAGACGAAATGCTTATGCTGGTAAAAAATAGTGCCAATAACACAACAAGCACATTACAGACCGAGGGATAATCGATTTTATTGAATCGGTTTAAACATATTGCCACCATTGCTGCATGGGCGGGTTTATTGCTCAGCCTCTTACTTTTTTTGGCAATCAGCTTATATCAACTGTATTTGCCCGGTTTTTATTACGACGAGGCGCTCGACCTTGTGCCAATGTTGCAATTGATGCATGGCGAATCGCCTGAATTGCTGCGCGGCATTGGCATCGGCGGCTACCCCATTATGTTGCTCGACTATATGGGCAGTTGGGGCGGCTATGCCACCTTGCCCTTCATGTGGCTATTTGGCCCGGGCGTGGTTGCGGCGCGGGCGCAATCTATTTTCTTTTCTGCTGTTACCATTGTGTTGGCGTGGCTGTGGGTGCGACGCTGGTTTGGCGATGGCGTCGCCACCCTGACGGCGCTATTACTCGCCGTCAACCCATCGTTTATTTGGTTTAGCCGCCAAGGCATCAGCGTCAGCAGCACCATGACCATGTGCTCGCTGGGTGCGATGGTATTGCTAGCAAAACTCGCAAAAGACAATAAAAATCTAATTTCTCCCCCCCTCACCCTTCATCCTTTACCTTTCATCCTTCTTTTCGCTGCTGGTTTTTTGCTTGGGCTTGGGCTGTGGGTAAAACTGTTGTTTTTTCGCTGGTGTGTGGTCATGGCGGTCTGGCTGATGGGTTATTGGCTGACCACGCGCCCCAAGCCATCCATCAAACAACTGACACAACCGCTAACCCTGCTTAGCCTCGGCTTGCTGGTTGGTGCGGCCCCGCTCATTTACTATAACTTGGCTGGCTGGCTGCGCGATGGCAACGCCCCAACCTTGATGCTCTTGCTCAATTCGCTAAACAACCCCACCCAACAATTTGGCGTAGACAATCGCAATGTGTGGGGTAATTTGCTGAAATCGTGGGATGACGTGCGGGTATTTATTGACGGCAGTTATTTTTGGTATAACGGCACGCCCTTTAGCAACATTTATGCTTTTCCGGCGTTATTATTGGCCGTGCCCATCGGCGGGGCCTTGGCACTGTGGCAAAAACAAGCACGCAAATTCTGGGCCTTGGTCGCTGGCATTCTCATTCTTATGTTTTTAGGCGCATTTACGGTGTCGGGGTTATGGTCTACCCATCAATTTATTATGCTGCCGTTGCCGCAAATGATATTGGCCTATGCAACCTTTACAATTTGTGATTTACGATTTGCATTTTTGCGCCAAGCCTCAAACACAAGTGTCAAATCCAAAATTGCAAATTTAGCGCTTGCGACGCTGCTGCTCAGCCCCATCATCGCCACCGATCTGTGGGTAAACAGCCAACATCATCGGGTATTAAGCGAAACCGGCGGCACGGGCCGATTCTCAGATGCCATATACAAATTGGCCGAACATTTGGATCAGCAAAAAATAAGCCAGCCGATTGCCTTAGATTGGGGAATCGAAAAGCAAGTGCGGGTGTTAACGGCTGATCGCGTGCGCCCACTCGAGGTTTTTGGCTATAGCGCTCAGGCCGATGATGGGTTTCGGGCGAGGGCGCGTGAATTATTGCAAGACCCGACCCGCCGCTATATTGTGCTATGGGATCGCTTTGCCGTTTATAATCGCAGATTGGAATTTACACAGTTGGCGCAGGCAATGGGCAAACAAGTGAGTGAGACATTTATTGCACACGAGCGTAGCGGGTTGCCAGTGTATGTAATTTTGAAAGCAGAATGAGGCAAGACGTATACCGATTTCACTATACCCTCCCCTGCCTACGGTAGGGAAGGGTATAGTGAAATCGGCGAAAACTTGCTTTGTTTTGGCTAATGTAACATTGTTAAGTTAAGAAGACACATAAATTGCATCGAAAGCCTGTTGATCTCTCGGAGATTATCGTTAAAATCATCAGGATAAAATAACAAGGCTGAATAGCAACATTTAAATCGCGGGAAAGCATGGGATTATTTAGACAAGAAATTGGCATCGACCTCGGCACAGTAAATATTATTATGTATGTGCGTGGACGAGGTATTGTGGTGCAAGAACCATCCGTTATCGCCATTCTGACCCGCAATGAGCAACCGGTTGAAGTAGGTGAAGCCGCACGCCAAATGTATGGCCGCACCCCCGGCGAAATTGAAGTGGTGCGCCCAGTACGCGAGGGCGTTATTGCCGACTTTCGCTTTACCCAAGAAATGCTCAAGCATTTCATCAACCGTATTAAAGGACTAAAACCGTTACCGCCGCGTGTGGTGATTGGCGTACCTTTCGGCGTAACCAGTGTTGAACGCCGCGCTGTGCGCGAAGCCGCCATCGAAGCGGGTGCGGGCGAGGTATTTTTGCTGCGCGAGCCATTGGCCGCGGCAATGGGTGCTGGGTTGCCTGTTGACACAGCCACCGGCAACTTGGTGATGGATATTGGCGGTGGCACCGCCGAAGCTGCGGTGGTGTCGATGAATGGCATCGTGGTGGCAAACTCAGTGCGCGTCGGTGGCATCAGGCTCGATGAAGCCATTCAATCATTTTGTCGTCGCAAATACAATTTAGCCATTGGTGAACCGACGGCGGAAGATATTAAGATCAAAATTGGCAGCGCCCTACCCCTTGAAACCGAATTGGTGATGCAAGTGCAAGGCCGTGATCAAATTACCGGTTTACCCCGCACGATCGAACTGTCGTCGAATGAAATTACGGAAGCGTTACAAGAACCGCTGTCGCAAATGGCTGCTTGTATCAAAGCCGTGCTCGAGCGCACCCCACCCGAATTGGCCTCGGATATCATCGATCGTGGGATGGCGATGACGGGCGGCACTTCATTATTACGCAAACTTGATGAGTTTTTGACCAAAGAAGTGGGGATACCGGCCTATGTCGCCGATGCGCCGATGGCATGTGTGGCACTGGGTTGCGGTCGCGCACTCGAAAATATTGATCTGCTCAAACGCACCGAATTTGCATCTTAAGGATTTTTTCACGCAAAGACGCAAAGGCCCAAAGCTATTTTTTACGCCATTGCGTCTTTGCGTGAAACTTCAAACTTACCCCACACCGTGAGCACCTCCCAATCTAAAATCATCTTGGCTTCGGCCTCACCTCGCCGCCGCGAGTTATTGGCGCAATTGGGTGTCACCTTTGCGGTACGCCCGTCTGATGTAAATGAAGACCCATTGCCCAATGAAACACCATTAGAGACCCAACAACGCATCACCCGCAACAAAGCCGCCGTGGCTGATGCCGACGCAGACGCTGGCGCTTGGATCATTGCCGCCGACACAACCGTGCTGATCGATGGCGAGATGCTCAACAAACCAGCAGATGCCGCCGAGGCATGGGCCATGCTGCGCCGCCTGCGCGGACGGGCGCACGAGGTGCAAACTTGTCTGGTGGTGCGACAAGCTGAGGCAGAGGCCATTCACATCGTCAAGTCGCAAGTAATGATGCGCCATTACAGCGATGCCGAAATTGCGGCCTATATCGCCAGCGGTGACCCATTCGACAAGGCCGGCGCTTATGCGGTGCAGCACCCCAACTTTAGCCCAGTGGCCCAAATCAGCGGTTGCCCGCTCAATGTAATCGGGTTGCCATTATGTAAACTACGCCAATTTCAACAGCAATCCTTTAGCTGCGGGGTCGGCAATGTGCCGTGTGTCGATCATGAATGTGCTAGGACGTTTAGAACTGCTGCCACGTCCACCGATTATTATCCCAAATAACCATCCAAACCGTGTTGTCATTCATAAGCATGGTGCAACCAAATGGGCCGCTAATGTTGCTGGTAAAGGGTTTGCAAATGGGAGCATCGGCCAACCAACCACCT